>NZ_JAASRO010000001.1:8280332-8596726 GCF_011761605.1 Kribbella shirazensis
CCCGGCGAGGAAGGCCAGCTCGTCTACCTCCTCACCCAGATCACCCACCGCCGCGCAGAACTCGAACAACGCCGCCGCGACATCGACGAAACCCTCCAGGAACTGGCCGAGGTAGAAACCCGCTGCCACACCGACCTCGCCGCTCTCCGCAACGGCCAGCTCTGAACTACTCCGCCTCGATGCGCACCAGGCCCCTGCGATCGGCCTCCGCGCGCGGATGCTCGAAGGCGACTGCGTCGACGGTGAAGCGCGATGGCCTCTCGACGGCGACCCGCCGGAGGGTCCATGGGGTGCCGGGCGTGGCGTAGAGCAGGGTCGCGGTCGGATGATGCACCTCGAACCCCGCGAGCATCAGTTGGGGCGCGGGCCCGGCCGGCGGCTCCGGCGTGAGATGGCCCAACGGCTCCTCGAACCAGGGCGCCAGCTCAGCCCCTCCCGCCGCACGCCATTGCCCGATCAGCCCCCGGAACGCGGCATCCCGCCGTACTGCGGATCCGGCCGCGAGAATGTCGGTGCCCGCACCGGCGAACACCCGGCCGAAGGCCCGGACCGGGACAAGGTGAGTCATCGTCAGCGCCCAGACCCCGCGAGTCAGGAGCAACGCGTCGTGCAGCAGAGTCGCCGCCTCCAGCGCGGCCCCATGCAGCGCCGACCGACCGAGCCGCCACCTCGACGGCTCGGCCGACGCCGGTGGAAGGCTGGGAGGCGACCAGGCCCAAGCTTTGTGGTGAACCCACAGGGTCACGTCGGAGGCCCGGACAACCCCTTCGCCCCCAACGGAAATCACGGGTACGCCGTCCTGCCAGGAGAACTCGATCCCGAAGCGATCGTCGGCGTCGAACCGGAGAGCCTCGACGCCGGCGCAGTACAGGTGGATGTCCGGCAGCGCGTACGACACCTCGGTCCGCTCCACGACGACGGACATCCGGCACTCCAGCCGCCCCTTCGAGCGTTCGATCGTCAGCTCGGAAACCTCCGCCCCGACCAGATCGAACTTGGCGGCCAACTCCGCTACAACTTCCGGCGTCAGGTGCTGGTACTCCGACTCACGCGTCCGCCAGTCCAGGTACGCCATGCCATCGCGAGCGACCGCCTCCCGCACCCACGGTCGGCGGATCCGCGCAGCACCCACGAACAGATAGACGCTGTTGTCCCAGCTGTCCGCAATCCGATTCAGCCTCAGCCGATCGAACGTGCGAGCGTCCGCCGAGATGCGGGCGATCTCAGCCCACGCTCCGTCGAGCTTTGCGGCCCACTCACGCGACGCCTCGCCCAACGTCAGGTGTCCTGCACTGCTTCGGGCAGGCGGTTGAGCCAGGTGAGCGGGCCTACCTGGATGCGCTGGCCCGAGGAACCGTCCCACGTCACCGGGAGGCCGTGAGCACGGAGTACTCCGGCAACCTGCTCGCCGACCGCGGTAACGCGAGCGGGCCACTCGTGCTCGGGTGCATCGAAGGCGCCGTACGCGAGAAACAGATACGCCGGGTCGTCGGCAAGACGTTCGGCGTCCTGTGAGTGGAAGAAGACATAACCGGTGGACGGGCGGTCGGCCGGACGCTCGTCGAAGATCTCTGTGGATCCGCAGGTCTGGCAGCAGGTGAAGTTCATCCGGGCGACGATGCCCGCGGCTTCCAGCTCGGCGAAGGCGGCCGTGACGTTGTCGGCGTCGGTCCGGTCCGGCCAGCGCTGCTGCTCGGCCAGCCGGGCGCGCCACAGCTCGTCGACGAACTGCTCGACCTGCTGGCCCGTCAGCCGACCCTCGTCTTCCAGGTACTCTGTCGCGGCCTCGATCACCTCGGCCCGGTTCATGAAGCCGGGCAGGATCCACGCCAAGATCTGCTCCCGCGCCTCCTCGATGCCGTCCGGATCGTCTGTCGCCCGCAGCGAGTTGTCGTAGGTCTCCACCCGCGCAGACTAGACGGCCGCGGGGACACCTCGCTGCTCCGCGGCGGTGGCGAGTGCGGATTCGTAGCGTTGGAGGGCCAGGGTGGCGAGGCGGGGGTCGGGGCCGAGGGGGGCGGAGACCGGGCGGGGGCCGGCGAGTCGGCGGGTGTGGTTGGCGAAGAAGCCTGGGGCGAGGAGGTACGTCGCGACGGCGACCCGGCCCGGGATGGTGCCGAGTACGGCGGGCAGGCGGGTTCCGGCGCCGGAGAGGTAGCCGACGTGGACCGGGCGGTCGATCCGGCAGGAGAGAAGCTCGGCGGTTGTCTCGCAGTCGGCCAGGGCGCGCGGGTCCGAGGAGCCGGCTGCGGCCAGGACGACCTGGTCGACGTCGGACAAGTCGCCCAGGCGATCGGCGAGGATCTCCACGAGGATCGGATCCGGGCCTAGCGCGGCTGCCGCGCGGACCCGGCTCGGGTAGCGGGCGGCCTCGGCAGCGATGTCGACGTACACGTGGTAGCCGGAGCTGAGCAGGAGCGGCACCAGGACGGCGTCCTCGGCGTCGGTGGCGATCCGGCGGGCCAGGGAGCGCAGATCCGGAAGGTTGAGGTCGACGAAACCGAGGGACATCGGGAGGTCCGGGCGTTGACGGGCCATTTCCCGCACCAGGTCGTGGATCACCTGGAGGCCGTGAGGGTCGGCGGTGCCGTGGGCGACGGCGACGAGGTCGGTCATGAGGCGACTCCGGCGGGTTCTACGGCTAGGCGGTAGCCGCGGCGGACTACGGTGCGGACGAGTTCGGGGCGGCCTACGGCGGTGCGGAGGCGGTTGACGGTGACTTCGACGGCGTGGACGTCCTCGGCTCCGGGGAGTACGGCGAGGAGCTCGGGCCGCGAGACCACATCACCGCCGGCCGCGACCAGAGCAGCCAGCACGGCGCGCGGTCCCGGACCGAGTGGCAGTACGACGCCGTCCAGAACGGCGGCGCCACCGCGGATCACCAGTTGGCCGAACGTCGTCTCGATCGAGCGGGCGTTGTCGTCGGTCAACCGGTCGGTCACGCTCCGGATCAGCGCACCGAGCCGGTACCGGTCCGGCACCAGCGGCTCCAATCCCAACGTCACAAAGGGTCCGGCCGTCACCGGACCGACGCACGCGTTCAGCACCCGCCCGGTCCGCAGCGACGACACGAGTTCGTCGTACTGCCCCGTCAACGCCGCCGCGTCGAGCATCGCCTGCGCACCCGGCGCCGACGTGTGGACGACGGCGTCCACGGTCCCGGCGGACACCTGCGAGATCATCCGCTCCACGACGACCGGATCCGGCGCCGGACCCCACCGGTACACCTCCAGCCCCCGGACCGACGCCCCCGCCGACCGCAACGCGTCCTGCAGGGCGGGATCCGACAACCCGTGCAGCTGTACGACGATCTTCCGGCCGGACACGCCCTGCGCGCGGAGCCACTCGACCACCTCGATCGTGGTCTCGGACCGCGCCGACCAGTGCTCGACCAGCCCGGCCGCCCGGATCGCACCACGTGCCTTCGGACCGCGGGCGAGGATCCGCGACTGCTCCAGCGTGCCCAGCAGTTCCGCCGCGAGCCCGGCGGTGTCGGCCGCCTCGACCCACCCGCGGAACCCGACCGCGGTCGTCACCACGACGTCGTCCGGCGGGTTCGCGATCACCCGCCGGGTCGCCTCGAGCAGCGCGTGGTCGTCGGCGACCGGCACGATCTGCAGCGTCGGCGCGTGCAGTACCTTCGCGCCGCGCCGCTCGAACGACGCGATCAGGTCTTCCGCGCGCCGATGCGCGGTGATCGCGATCGTGCAGCCGCTCAGCGGCCCGGTCCTACTGGTCACCTGATCCCACCACGACCTGTCCGTCGACGACGCTGACCGGGTAGACCGGCAGCGACACGTCAGGATCGTCCAGGCACACCCCGGTGCGCAGATCGAAGACCTGCTTGAACATCGGCGACGCCACCGTCGGTACGTCGCCGCGGCTGCCGACGATGCCGCGGGACATCACGTTCGCCCCGCTGTACGGATCCTGGTTGCCGATGGCAAACACCTGGCCGTCGTGCGTGCGGAACAACGCGATCTGCGTGTCCCCGAACAGCGCGGCGACCCCACGCTCCGGCAACAGCGCCTCCAAGGCGCAAACACCAACAGTCGCGACGCTCATCGGCGTACCTCCAATCGGGGGCCGGCCAGTAGCACCGGCTCCAGCTGCCCGCGCTCGGCCGGGGTGGCCGGTCGCGGCTGGTTGCGCTCGACCACGTACCGCAGGTCGGCGTCGGGCTGGTCCGGCGCGTTCACGAACGACACGAACCGGGCCAGCTTGGCGGGATCGTTGAGCGTCGCCTGCCACTCGTCGACGTACGAGTCGACGTGCTGCGCCATCGCGGCGTCCAGGTCGGCGGCGATCCCGAGGCTGTCGTTGAGTACGACGTCACGCACGTGATCGAGTCCGCCCTCGAGCTCCCGCATCCACACCGAGGTCCGCTGCAGGCGGTCACCGGTGCGGATGTAGTACATGAGGAAGCGGTCGATCGCCCGGAACAGCTCCTCGTCCGACAGGTCGGACGCGAGCAGCTCGGCGTGCCGGGGCGTCATGCCGCCGTTGCCGCCGACGTACAGGTTCCAGCCCTTCTCGGTCGCGATCACGCCGACGTCCTTGCCGCGTGCCTCCGCGCATTCCCGCGCACACCCGGAGACGCCGAGCTTGAGTTTGTGCGGCGACCGCAGCCCGCGGTACCGCAGCTCCAGCGCGATCGCCATCCCCACCGAGTCCTGGACGCCGTACCGGCACCAGGTGGACCCGACGCACGACTTCACCGTCCGCAGCGCCTTGCCGTACGCGTGCCCGGACTCGAAGCCCGCGTCCACGAGCCGCTTCCAGATCGCCGGCAGCTGCTCGATCCGCGCCCCGAACAGGTCGACGCGCTGACCGCCGGTGATCTTCGTGTACAGCCCGAAGTCGCGCGCCACCTCACCGATCGTGATCAGGCCCTCGGGCGTGATCTCACCACCGGGGATCCGCGGTACGACGGAGTACGTGCCGTCCTTCTGCATGTTCGCCATCACGTGGTCGTTGGTGTCCTGCAGGGTCGCGCGCTCACCCTCGAGGACGTGACCGGCCGGGTCGATGCTCGCCAGGATCGACGCGACCACCGGCTTGCAGATGTCGCAGCCGCGGCCCGTGCCGTGCCGCTCGACGATCTCGCTGAACGTCCGCAGCTCGGTGATCCGCACGACGTCGAACAGCTCCGCCCTCGACAGCGCGAAGTGCTCGCACAACGCCTTGCTGACCTCGACGCCCGCCTTGGTGAGCTCGGTGTTCAGCAGGTTCTTGACGATCGGCAGGCAGGATCCGCAGGACGTCCCGGCCTTGGTCTTGCCGCACACCGACTTGATGTCGGTGCAGCCCTCGTCGCGTACGGCGCAGCGGATCGTGCCCGCCGACACGTTGTTGCACGAGCAGACCGGCGCGTCGTCCGGCAGCTCGAGCTGCACCGGTCCTGCACCCTCCGGCAGCAGGAACGCCGCCGGGTCCGCTCCGAGCTCCCGCCCGACCATCGGGCGCAGTCCGGAGTACGCCGACGCGTCGCCGACCAGGATGCCGCCGAGCAGGGTCCGGGCGTCGTCGGACAGCACGAGCTTCTTGTAGACACCGGCCACCGGGTCGGCGTACACGATGTCCAGCGCGCCTTCGGTCGCGCCGAACGCGTCCCCGAAGCTCGCGACGTCGACACCGAGCAGCTTCAGCTTCGTCGACGTGTCCGCGCCCGGGAAGGTCGCCTCGCCCCCGAGCAACCGGTCCGCGACAATCTCGGCCATCGTGTAGCCCGGCGCGATCAGACCCCACACGCGACCCTCGATGCACGCGACCTCACCGATCGCCCAGACACCAGGCACCGACGTACGGCAGGCCTCGTCGACCACGACACCGCCGCGCTCGCCGATCTCCAGACCGGCCTCGCGGCCGAGCTCGTCGCGCGGCCGGACACCGGTCGCGAACACGACCACGTCGGCCGGCAGATCGGGGCCGTCGGCAACAGCCATCGCCCGCGCGGCGCCCTGCGAGGTGAGCTTCACGCGCTGGCACTGCGTCGCGGTCAGCACCTCGACATCGAGGCCCTCGATCAGCCGCGACAGCGCGGCGCCACCGCCCTCGTCGACCTGCAACGGCATCAACCGCGGCGCGAACTCGACGACCTTGGTCCCGGCGCCCAGCGCCCGCAGCGCACCGGCCGCTTCCAGACCGAGCAGACCGCCACCGACGACGACACCGTTGACCTGCTTGCCTTCGGACTTCAGACGCTCGACGTAGACCCGGAGCGCCGCCACGTCGTCGATCGTGCGGTAGACGAAGCAACCCTGGGCGTCGTTGTTCTTGACCGGCGGGACGAAGGCCGAAGAGCCGGTCGCCAGGACCAGTTCGTCGTACCCGACCTGCTCGCCGCGAGCGGTCGTGACGGTCTTGGCCGTGGTGTCGATCGACATGATCTGCACGCCCTTGCGCAGGTTCACCGCCGGGTCGTCCCACAGTTCGGGCTCGCCGAGCGAGAGGTCCTGCGGGTCGCGACCGGAGAAGTAGCTGGTCAGCGCGACCCGGTCGTACGGGAGCCGCGGCTCCTCGGCGAACACCGTGATCCGGTAGGTGGTCTCGGTGTCGCGCTGGCGCAGCGCCTCGACCAGGCGATGGGCAACCATGCCTCCGCCGACCACCACAACGTGCTTGGCCTTGTTCAGCTCTGCCATCGTCGCCCTCCTGCTCGGGACTGGTTCGGTCTCGCCGCGCCGGAAGCGGTCGAGCAGTTCGCCGACGGCGCCGGTGCAACTGCCGCACCCGGTCGTCGCCCGCGTCGTGGCGGCGATGCCGGCGACACTGTCGGCACCCCCACGCCAGGCCGCCTCGATCGCGGCCCTGGTGACGCCGTTGCACCTGCACACGGTCGCCACCTTCTTCGTCTTCGGTCCGTCGGACGGCTCACCGAGCAGCCCGTCCGCGACCACCGGCGTCCCCCGGTCCGCCAGCAACACAAGCTCCGCGGCGACCTCCGGTGCACCCACCGCGACCGCCGACCGCACCACGCCGTCCCGCAGGACGGCCCGCACGTACCGGGTCCCGTCCTCGAGCCGGACGACCTCGCCGGCTTCGTCCTTCTCGCCCAGCACCAGAACGTCCAGCCCGCCCGCGGTCACCCGGACGACCTCGTGGTCAGGCAGCTCGGCGGGCTGTCCCATCAGGTACTGCGCCAGCGCTTCGGCGTGTGCCCACGCGGAATCGACCGTGCCCGTCAGCCGGCCGTCCACCTCCGCGCAGTCGCCGATCGCGTGCACTCGTGGGTCGTCCGGGCTGGTCAGCGTACGGTCGACCACGATGCCGTTCCGCACCGTCAGCCCGGTCGCGAGGTCGGTCCGCGGCTTCACTCCACACGCCACGACCAGCAACTCGCCGTACACCTGACGCCCGTTCTGCAGGCGCAGCGCGCGGAAGCGGCCGTCCTTCAGTTCGGTGTCGTGCAGCTTGGTGTTGAGGAGTACTTCGACGCCGAGCTGCCGCACCGCCCGCGTCACCCGGCGACCGGCCGAGGGCCGGATCGTCTTGTCCAGCAGGGTTTCGCCGTCGTGCACCAAGGTGACCGCGACGCCGCGTTCACGCAGTGCGCAAGCAGTCTCGACGCCCAGCACGCCGCCCCCGAGTACGACGGCCCGCCGCGCCTGCCCGGCGCCCGCTACCACCGCCCGCGCGTCGTCGACGGACCTCAGCAGCTGCCCACCCCGGACGCCGTCCGGCACCACCGGCACCGCGCCGGTCGCGAACACCAGCCTGTCGTACGGGTACTCCGTCCCGTCGCGGTCCCTGACGATCCGCCGTGCCCGGTCCACCGCGGCCGCGGCCTTCACGGTTTCGTTGCCGGACGCAACTTCCGCGCGCCCTGCGACGTACTCGGTCAGGCGGCCCCGGTTGTACGACGGCTCGTCTCCCAGGACTGTCACGTCGTACGAGGGCTCGTTTCCGAGCATTTCCGCCAGCCGCCGCCCGGCCATCCCGCCGCCGATGATCACCACTCTCATGCCGGCACTCCCGTCGCTCCCAGCACGGCGGCGGTGACTTCGACGGCACACGCCTTGAATTCGGGCATCCGGGACACCGGGTCGAGGGCGTCGTTGGTGAGCTCGTTGACGGCCTCGGCCCCGCCGTAGTGGAACGGCACGAAAACGGTGTCCGGCCGGACGTCGGCGGTGACCCGCGCGGGCAGGACCATCGACCCGCGCGCCGTCCGCAACCGCACCGGCCGCCCGTCCCCGATCCCGAGCTGCGCGGCCACCCGCGGATGGATCTCCGCGAACACCTCCGGCTCCGCCTCGGCCAGCTCCGGCACCCGCCGGGTCTGCGCACCACTCTGGTAGTGCTGCAGCAACCGCCCGGTCACCAGGTAGATCGGCGCGTCCCCGCTGAGGTCGTCCGCCACCGGCCGATGATCGACAGGCACGACGTGCGCCCGTCCGTCCGCAGTCGGGAACCCGTCGGCGAACAACCGCGGCGTCCCCGGATGTCCTTCGTGCGGCACCGGCCAGAACAACGCCTCGCCGGCGTCCAGCCGCGCCCAGGAAATCCCGGAATAGTCTGCCTTTCCGCCGGCGCTCGCCCGCCGGAGTTCCTCGAACACCTCGCGCGGGTCGGTGGAAAACCCGTCGATTCCGAGCCTTTCCGCGATGCCGGCGAACACCGCGAGGTCGCTCCGCACCTCACCCGGAGCGCTCACCGCAGCACGCCGCCGCAGTACCCGGCCTTCGAGGGACGTCATCGTCCCGTCCTCCTCGGCCCACTGCGTCACCGGGAAGACGACGTCCGCCAGCAACGCCGTCTCGGACGGCACCACGTCGGCAACCACCAGCAGTTCCAGGGCGGCGAGGCGTTCCCGTACGGAGGCGAGATTCGGCGCCGACACCAGCAGGTTGCTCCCGTGCACGAACAACGCCTTCGGCCCGGCCGCGGTACCGAGCGAGTCGATCAACTCCACCGCGCTCTTCCCCGACCGCGGCAATTCGTCGGGATCAACACCCCAGACCTGCGCAACATACGAACGCGCTGCTGGGTCCTCGATGCTCCGATAACCCGGTAGCTGATCCGCCTTCTGCCCGTGCTCACGGCCGCCCTGGCCGTTCCCCTGCCCGGTGATGCAGCCGTACCCGCTGCCCATCCGTCCCGGCAGGCCGAGCGCCAGCGCAAGGTTGATGCATGCCGTGACAGTGTCGGTGCCCTTGCTGTGCTGCTCGGCCCCACGTCCCGTCAGGATGTACGCCCCGGCGCCACCATGCACCGGAGCAGCCGCGGCCAGTACCCGCGCGGCCTGCCGGATCGTGGCGGCGGGCACACCAGTTACCCGCTCCGCCCGCTCCGGCCACCAGGAAGCCGTCGAACGAATCAGCACGTCGGGGTCGTCGACCCGTTCGCTCAGGAACGCGGTGTCCGCGAGTCCTTCCTGCAGGACGACGTGGGTGAGCGCGAGGACCAGGGCGAGGTCCGTGCCCGGGGTTGCCTGCAGGTGAATTCCAGCGTTTTCCTCGGTCAGTCCGGCGGTGGCCGAGCGGCGCGGGTCGACGACCAGAAGCCCACCCGCTTCCCGTGCGGCCTGCAGATGCGCGACCGCCGGCGGCATCGTCTCCGCGATGTTGCTGCCGACCAGGAGCACCGCTCCCGCGCCGCCCAGGTCGGCGAGCGGGAACGGCAGCCCCCGGTCGATCCCGAAGGCCCGGTTCGTCGCCGCGGCCGCGGACGACATACAGAACCGGCCGTTGTAGTCGACATTCGCCGTCTTCAACGCGACCCGCGCGAACTTGCCCAGTGCGTAGGCCTTCTCGTTCGTCAGCCCGCCACCGCCGAACACCGCGATCGCATCCCGGCCGTGGGAGGCCTGTAGCGCCTTGATCCGGTCCGCCACGAAGTCCAGGGCGGCGTCCCAGCTCGTCTCCTCGAGTTCGCCCGCGGCGTTGCGGACGAGGGGCACGGTGAGCCGGTCCGGCACCGTGAGTACGTCGGGCGCCGTCCAGCCCTTACGGCACAGCCCGCCCCTGTTGGTGGGGAACTGACGCGGCCGCACCTCCACGGCACCCGGCTTCGCGACCGGGTGCAGCGTGGTGGCGCACTGCAGAGCGCAGTACGGACAGTGGGTGGCGACTCCGGTCACACGCGCTCCCCGCTGAGCGGGCCACCCTTGCGGAGGTAGCAGAAGTACGTCACTGCGAGGCACACGACGTAGAAACCGCAGAACACGTACAGCGCCGGGATCAGCGAGCCGAAGTTGCTCGTCGACATCGCGAAGCCGCGCGGCACCAGGAAACCGCCGTACGCGCCGACCGCGGACGCGATGCCGATACAGGCCGCCGCCTCACGCTTGGCCCGGCCCGGGTCGTCCGCCGTGGTGAGCCGGAACACCGCGGGGATCATCCGGTACGTCGACCCGTTGCCGGCGCCGCTGGCGACGAACAGCACCAGGAAGCTGAGCAGGAACGCGGTGAAGCTGCCGGCGTTCAGCGACGCGATCGCCGCCAGGATGCCCACGCCCATCACCACGAACGCGCAGACCGTGACCCAGGCGCCGCCGAGCTTGTCGGCCAGCTTGCCGCCGAACGGCCGCGAGACCGAGCCGACCAGGGCCCCGAGGAAGGCGACGTGGGACACCGTGATGTCGGGGAAGCTGGTCTTGATCAGCAGCGGGAAGGCCGCCCCGAAGCCGATGAACGAGCCGAAGGTGCCGATGTAGAGGAACGAGATGATCCAGGTGTGCGGCCGCTTCGCCGCCGCGACCGAGGTCAGGAACGACGAACTCGCGACGGACAGGTTGGCCATCACCTTCCAGGCCAGGAAGGCGGCCAGCAGGACCAACGGGATCCACAGCAGGCCGGCCCGGTTCAGCGACAGCCCGGCGCCGAGCACGATCACCACCGGCACCACCAACTGCACCACCGCGACACCCAGGTTTCCACCGGCCGCGTTGATGCCGAGCGCGAAGCCCTTCTCCTTCTCCGGGTAGAAGAACGAGATGTTCGTCATACTGCTGGCGAAGTTTCCGCCGCCGACGCCCGCCGTCGCCGCGACCAGCGCCATCAGCCAGAACGGCGTGTCCGGCTGTGTCATGAAGTACGAGAGCCCGGCGGTCGGGATGAGCAGCAGCAGCGCCGAGACGATGGTCCAGTTCCGACCGCCGAACCTCGGTACGGCGAACGTGTACGGCAGCCGCAGCGTCGCGCCGACCAGGCTCGGCAGCGCGACCAGCCAGAACAGCTGGTCCGTCGAGTACCCGAAACCGGCGCGTGGCATCGAGACCACGACGATGCTCCACAGCTGCCACACCGAGAAGCCGAGGAACTCGGCGAAGATCGACGGCCACAGGTTCCGCCTCGCGACCGCCCGTCCCTTCTCCGCCCAGAACGTGGCGTCCTCGGGGTCCCAGACGTCGATCCACCGCCCGCGCCGCGGCGCCTCGACCGTCCCCACCGCGCCACTTCCATCGCGGGTGGCGACGGCCGCTTGTCGTGCCTCGAGCGTCATCGCAATCTCCGATCATCCGACCTCACTGATTAGGCCTGGACGTTATGACCGGGGTGTTTCCACGTAGTCATCTTGTTGTTACGTCGCCGAAACGGCTCCCGCACACCCGTCGGTGGGCGGTGAGAGATCGCGGCATACGCGCGGGTACTGTGCGGGTACTTGCGCGGGCACCGACAGCGAGGGGACAACGGTGAATCGGTGGATCTGGCGGGCAGGGATCGCCGCGGTACTGATCGGCTGGCTGGTGCTCGGATCGCTCGGCGGCCCCACGGTGGGCAGGCTGAGTGAGGTCCAGCAGAACGACAACGCCAACTTCCTCCCGAAAGCGGCCGAGTCGACCCTGGTCGCCGACGAGGCGGCCAAGTTCACCGACTCCAAGGCCCTGCCGTACTTCGTCCTGGTCGAGCGCGAGGCCGGGATCACCGCCGACGACCTGAGCAAGCTCAAGGCGTTCCAGGAGAAGCTGCCGACGCTCGATCTCGGCGCCGGCGAGAAGCTCGGCGACTACCTGGCCGCTCCGGTCACGCAGGCGATCCCGTCGGCCGACCGCAAGGCGCTGCTGCTCACCGTCCAGATCGACAGCGATCGCGCCGAGGAGCTGGTCGAGGAGGGCCGGACGGTCCTGTACGCCGTTGCGGACAGTATGCGGACCGGCATCGCGCAGGACCTCACACCGACTGGTCTCCAGGTGTACGTGACCGGCCCCGGTGGCGTCCTGGCGGACTTCGTCGTCGCGTTCAGCGGGATCGACGGGATCCTCCTGGGCGTCGCGCTCGCGGTCGTGTTCGTGATCCTGCTGATCGTGTACCGCAGTCCGATCCTGCCGATCGCGGTACTGCTGACCGCGGTCCTCGGTCTCGCGCTCGCCGCGCTGGTGGTCTACCCGCTGGCGAAGAACGGCGTACTGGAGCTGAACGGTCAGAGCCAGGGCATCCTCTTCATCCTGGTCGTCGGAGCGGCGACGGACTACTCGCTGCTGCTCGTCTCTCGTTACAAAGAGGAGCTGCACGACTACGAGAGCAAGTACGAGGCGATGCGGGTCGCCTGGCGGGCGTCGATCGAACCGATCGCGGCCAGCGCCGCCACGGTCATCCTCGGGCTGCTCTGCCTGTTGCTCTCGCAGCTCGGCAGTACGAAGGGCCTCGGTCCGGTCGGCGCGCTCGGGATCGCGGGTGCGCTGATCGCGGCGATGACGTTCCTGCCCGCGGTCCTGCTCGCGTTCGGCCGGCGGATCTTCTGGCCGTCGATCCCGCGCGTCGACCACGTGCACTCGAGCGACCAGGTCGGCGGCCGCAAGCTCTGGGGCCGGGTGTCCGGGCTGGTCGGCCGGCGCCCGCGGCGGGTGTGGGTGATCACCGTCGTGGCGTTGCTGGCGTGTGCCGCGTTCCTGCCGACGTTCAAGGCCGACGGGACCACGCAGGGAGACCTGTTCCTCGACGAGGTCGAGTCCGTCACCGGACAGGAGCAGCTGGCCAAGCACTTCGAGGCCGGTGCCGGTACGCCGGTACAGATCCTGACCCCGGCGGACCGGGCGGATCAGGTGGTCCAGACCGCGACGAAGGTCGACGGCGTCGGCACGGCATCCGCCGCGGTCGCGCCCGGCGTACCGCCGAAGGTGGTCGACGGCAAAGTTCTGGTCCAGGCCACGCTGAAGGTGCCGGCCGACTCACCGGAGGCGACCAAGGTGGTCGAGCACCTGCGGACCGAGCTGGACAAGGTGAGCCCCGATGTTCTGGTCGGCGGCAACACCGCGATCAACCTCGACGTCCTGGACGCGGCACAACGCGACCTGCGGGTGATCATCCCGACCATCCTCGCGGTGATCTTCGTCGTGCTGATGCTGCTGCTGCGCTCGTTCACCGCCGCGATCCTGCTGGTGGCCGCGAACGTGCTCTCGTTCGGCGCGACCGTCGGCGTGAGCGCGCTGATGTTCAACCACGTCTTCGGGTTCCCGGGCGCGGATCCCGGCATCCCGTTGTACGCGTTCGTGTTCTTGGTTGCCCTGGGCATCGATTACTCGATCTTCCTGATGACCCGGGTCCGCGAGGAATCCCAGCGGCAGGGCACCCGCCCCGGCATCCTGGTCGGCCTGGCCGTCACCGGCGGCGTCATCACCTCCGCCGGCGTGGTCCTGGCCGCCACGTTCTCCGCCCTGGCCGTCCTCCCGATCCTCTTCCTGGTCCAGATCGCCTTCATGGTCGCGTTCGGCGTCCTCCTCGACACCACCGTCGTACGCTCCCTCCTCGTCCCCGCCCTGTCCCACGACATCGGCCCGAAGGTCTGGTGGCCGAGCAAACTCTCGAAACAGGAGTAGGTCCCATGGAGACGTTCGAAGGGCGGATTGTGGTGAACGAGGGTGGGGGTGCCTGGGTGGAGGTGCCTGGGGAGGTTGTGGCGGCGTTGGGTGGGGGTGGGCGGGTTGTCGAGGTGCCCGAGGATCTGGCGGCGGCGCTCGCGGGGGCGGGGGTGCGGGAGGCGTTCGACGGGTTGAGTTACAGCCATCGGCGCGAGCACGTGCAGGCGATCAACGACGCCAAGAAGGCGGAGACGCGGCAGCGGCGGATCGCGAAGTGTCTGGAGATGCTCGGCGACGTCAGGGGTTCTTGAGGGAGGCCAGTTCGGTGCGGTTGGCTACGCCGAGTTTGGCGTAGACGTGGGCCAGGTGGGTCTTGACCGTGCCGCGGCTCATGAAGAGGCGCTCGCCGATCTCGGGGTTGCTGAGGCCCTCGACGGCCAGCGCCACGACCTGCTCCTCGGTCGGTGTGAGACTGGCCCAGCCGGAGGACGGCCGCCCGCGAGCTCCTCTGGTACGGCGTGCGTAGGCAACGGCCTCGTCCAACGAGAGCGTGGTCCGTGCGGGGAAAGCCGCGGGCTGATCGGGTGGCGTGGCGAGGCCCAGTTGGCTGCGGGCGGCGGATGCGGCGGTGGAGAGGCGTGCCGCGTCCTGGGGGCGGTTGGTGTGATCGGCCAGCAACGCAAGGGATTCCAGGCTTTCGACGACGTACGTGCGCAACCCGTGGTCGACGCGGATCGTCAGCGCCTGGTGCAGCAGTTCGGCCGCCTTGTCCGGCTGGTCGGGGATCGCGATCCGGCCGAGCCGGTCGAGTGCGTCGGCCAGGATCCGCGGAAGGTTGTACCTCCGCGCCAGCTCCGCAGCCCGTTCGAGCAGCTCGGTCGGGTCCTGCCCCAGCCCACGCTGAGCCGCCGCAACCGTAGGCAGCAGCATCGCCGGCGCGAACGTCCCCGCCAGCGGACTGTCCGGCGCGGTATCGCGGGCGAGCCACTCGACCGCGGCGTCGTACTCAGCCGTCCAGTAGCAGATCAAACCCATCGCCTGACCGAGATTCGGTACGACGGAACTCGCATCCAACTCGAGCAACGGCCGCATCAACTCACGCGCCTCGTCGGGCCGACCGGTCCGGACCAGCAGTGACGCCAACTGGCAGCGGGCGGCGCCGACGCGGTGGTAGTCGGCGAGCGGCTCGGCCGCGGCGAGCGCACGCTCCGCGAACTCCACGGCCCGCAGCGGCTCGCCGGTGGAGAACAGGCTCTCGGACCAGACCGTCAGCACGGTCGACGCGATCCCGCGCTCGCCGCTGCTGATCAGCCCGTCGACCGCGCGGCCGAGCAGCGGGCGGAGCTCGTCGTGGCGATCCCACAGCGACAGCAAGACGCATTGCAAGGCGATGTTCGCGTTCCGGGCCGCCTCGTTGCCGATTCCATCAGCCAGCCGGACTCCCTCGGCGGTCAGGTCCCACGCCTTCTGGAAGTCCGTGAAGAACTCCCCGACCGCAACCAGTGCGAGGAAGAGCGAACGCAGCCGGTCGTCCCCGAGCTCCGTGGCCAGCTCGAGCCCGCGGCCCGCGGCGTCGTACCCGAACGGATCGACCGTGTCCGCGACGGTCGCGTAGCCGTACAGCAAACGGGCCTGGAGCAACGTCCGGTCGTCCGGCGCACGGTCGATCGCGCGGCGCAGGTAGCCGATGCCCTCGTTGCCGGTCGCCTGCAGGTTCCACAGCCAGCGCAGCGCGGCCGCGAGCCGCCGGCCACGCTCGGGATCATCGCCGGACAGACCGTACTCGAGTGCGGCGCGATAGTTGTCCCGATCCGGCTCGACCAGGGCCCGCCAGGCGTCGCGATCCGTGTCCAGCAAGGGCTCCGCGGCCTCGGCGATCTGGAGGTAGTGGTCGAGATGACGGTCCCGTACACCGTCCTCACTGTCCTCGCCGGCCTCCGCCAGCCGCGTTCCGGCGTACTCGCGGATCGTCTCCAGCAGCCGGTACCGCCCGCTTTCGGCCACGACGAGCGATTTGTCGACAAGCCGCGCCAAGGTCTCGAGTCCGGCGCCGCAGACGGCCGACGCGGCGTCGAGAGTGAACCGGCCGGCGAAGACCGCGAGCCGGCGGAAGACCTGGCGCTCGTCCTCGTCGAGCAGGTCGTAGCTCCAGTCGATCGACGCGGCGAGTGTGCGCTGGCGGGCCGCGACGCCGCGGACGTTCTTCGTCAGCAGACCGAACCGGTCGTTCAGGCCTGCTTCGATCTGCAGCGGTGTCAGCGTGCGGGTCCACGCCGCGGCGAGCTCCAGCGCGAGCGGGATGCCGTCGAGGCGTATGCAGATCGACCGGATCGCCTGCTCCGAATCGGCCGGTAGCGCGCCGTGCAACTCGGTCCCGGAACGCTCCAGGAACAACGCCCGCGCCTCGTCCGGAGCGAGGGCGGGCACCCGCCAGATCGCCTCGCCGGGAAGGTCCAGCGGCTCACGGCTGGTCGCGAGGATCGAGACCTCCGGACAGCCCGTCTGCAGCGCGGCGACGAACTCCGCGACGCCCTCGATGATCTGCTCGCAGTTGTCGAGGCAGATCAACGCCCGCTTGGTCCGGAGCTGGCCGATGAGCAGGCGGTCGCCGGGCTCGACGAGCAGCCCGATCGCGGCGGCGACCACCTCGGGGAGCTGCGTGCTGTCGGTGACGGCGGACAGATCGACCCACCAGACGCCGTCCGGCCACCGCTCGGCCAGTTGGGCCGCGGTCTGGGCGGCCAGGCGGGTCTTGCCGCTGCCACCCGGTCCCGTGAGGGTGACGAGGCGGCTGCCGGCGAGCTGGGTGCGGAGCGCGGCGACCTGCGTCTGGCGTCCGACGAAGCTGGTGAACATCACCGGAAGGTTGTTCGGCACCTGGTCGAGCGACCGCAACGGCTCCTTGGTCGCAGTCAGCTCGAAGATCCGTTCCGGCGAACCGAGGTCGCGCAGACGGTGCATTCCGAGGTCGACGGCCTCCGGCAGACCGACACCGATTGTTGCTGACAGCAAGGTCTGTCCGGCGTTGGCGATCGCGATTAGCTGCTCCGCGTACCGTACGGCGGCGGACGTCTCCGGTGCGGTGTGTACGGCGATCCGGAGCAGCTCGCCCGCGGGTACCCGAGCAGCTGCCTCGCGAAGCGCCCGCGCCGCCGAGATCGCGTCGGCGGGGTCGTCGTACCGCAGGACCGGCCACCCGGCGTCCCGACGTACCGGCTCCCCCGGCAGCTCCGCGGCAAGGCCGGCCAGCCGCGCGTACGCCGGCGCGCTCGCGGCCCCGGTGTACGACGCCGTCAGGACTGTCACCCCACCCATGAATGTCAGTCTGCCATTCGGCCTGTGGGGGTCGCCCTTGTGGACAGTATTCGCTACTCTCCCGAACAGGGGGTCGAGACTCGGTGGCATTCAAAAGCGTGAGGAGCCACATGGCACACACCACACCGACTGACCACGGCAAATTCGCCCTGCCAACCAAGAACCTGCCCGCACCGCAGGTTCGCGACCTCCCCGAACCACCCTCGAACACCTGGAAGATCATCGGCCCCGGCATGGTCGGCGCCGGAGTGGGGCTGGCCTCGGGCGAGTTCATCCTCTGGCCCTACATCTCCAGCCAGGTCGGCCTGGTGTTCCTCTGGGGCGCCTTCGTCGGCGTGGCGGTCCAGTGGTTCCTGAACATGGAGATCGAGCGGTACACGCTGGCAACTGGTGAGACAGCGTTGACCGGCTTCAACCGGTACGGGAAGCACTGGGGCCTGTTCTTCGCGATCATGACGTACTTCGCGAACCTCTGGCCCGGCTGGGCGACCAGCTCCGCCTCGATGCTCACGTACCTGTTCGGGGGCGGCAACCCGCGCTGGATCGCGATCGTGATGCTGCTGGTGATCGGGGCGATCCTGACCCTCGCGCCGGTCGTCTACGTGATGCTGGAACGACTGATCGCGGTGAAGATCGCGGCCGTCGCGCTGCTGGTCGTCCTGGCGCTGGCGTTCGCGATCCGCGGGAAGACGTACAGCGCCGCCGGTGACGCGATCACCCACCCGCAGTTCCCGGCCGAGCAGCTCGGGTTCGCGCTGGTGATGGGCGCGATCGCCTACGCGGGCGCGGGCGGCGGCCAGAACCTCGTGCAGAGCAACTGGATCCGGGACAAGGGCTTCGGCATGGGCGTGCACGTGCCGCGGCTGGTCTCACCGGTGACCGGCGAGACCGAGGCCGACCCGACCGCCAACGGGTACACGTTCCCGACGAACGACGAGAACCTGGCCCGCTGGAAGCGCTGGTGGAAGTTCGCGAACATCGAGCAGGCCCTGACCTTCGTGCTGATCACGGTGCTGACGATCACGTTCACCTCGATGCTGGCTCACGCCACGCTGTTCGGCGACGGCAACGTGAAGAACAACATCAGCTTCCTGAAGATCGAAGGTACGACGCTGCAGACGCTGGTCGGCGGCTGGTTCGGGTACCTGTTCTGGGCGATCGGCGCGTTCTCGCTGTTCGCCGCGGCGGCCGGCATCGTGGACTACACGTCCCGGCTGACCTCGGACATGATCAAGGCCCGGTACCTGCGCGAGTCGAAGATCAGCGAGTCCAAGCTGTACTTCTGGCTGGTCTGGGGACTCGTTGCCTTCGGCATCATCGTGTTGCTGGCCGGCCTCACGCAGCCGCTGGTGCTGCTGGTGATCTCCGCCTGCACCGCCGGAACGATGATGTTCATCTACTCCGGACTGCTCTGGTGGATGAACTCGCACGCGCTCCCGCAAGCCATCCGCATCACCACGTGGCGGGCGGCCGTCCTGTTGTTCGCGTTCCTCGCCTTCGGGTTCCTGGCCGTCTTCACCGTCATCGACCAGGTCAAGAAGCTCTGAGACAACCCAGTCAGCCGAGGAAGGCCACCACGGCTTCCTCGGCTGACGTACGACGTACCACCTGGACGCCACTGCTCTCGCGGACCGTGCGGTACAGCTCGACCGAAACCTTCAACGCCCGCAGGCAGTCGTCGCGGTCGGCGGTCGCGACGGTCTGCCGCAGCTCGGGCACGAGCTCCGGCGCGAGCGTCTCCAGCCGCCGTACGCCGGCCGGCCTCGCGGTCCGGCCCAGGGTCGCCAGCGGAGCGATCGCGGCCGAGCGCAGCATGCCGAGTCCGTCGATCGCCTCGAACAGCTCGCCGCGGCCGATCTTCACCGCGACGTAGTGCACCCAGACCCAGAACCGGTCCTCGATCCACTGCGGATCCGGCGCCGGCCAGTGCGCCGCGGATTCGGCGTGCGCCCGGTCGACGACATCGCCGCGCTGCCACAGCACCACACCGTCCTCGACGCGCTTGCGCAGGTCGTCCGGCGTGACGTACTTCAGGTCGACGTGGGTGAGCGGCGGTCCGAAGAGCGTGATCAGCAGGCGCGGCTCGCCCACGTGTTCCCCGGTGAAGCCCGCCAGGAACGGCCCGATCCGCCCCGCGAACTCGGGCGCCTCGGCGAGACACTCCGCCTGCGCCTCCGGCGTACACACCAGCACGAGATCCAGGTCCGAGTACTCGTCGCTCGTCCCGGTCGCGACGGACCCGCCGGCGATCACCGCCAGCAGTCGCTCGTCGGCCTCGGCCGCCGCGACCACCTGGTCCGCAATCCCTCGAAGATGTCCTGGCACTCGCTCGCCGACCGCAGTCATTGCTCCTCCTCGCATCAGGTCAGCAGGCCAGCGTTTCACACCGGCCCGACCGATGCGACCGGTTTCCTCACGATCTGACGAGGACGCCGCCCGGGTGTGCGGGGTGGAACGGTACCGTCGAGCGGCAGTCGACGATCGAGGGCCGGCGCTCGGACCAGCTCCACAGCCAGCCGACGCGGTCGATCGCACCGTCCTTCAGCGCGAAGGACACCGGCTTGCCGATCTTGGCCGGGTCGTCGGAGGCGGTCACCATGCCGGTCGCCATCGCCACCGGCCCGCCGATCGCCAGACAGTCGATCCGTCCTTCGACGTACGCCGCGGCCGCGCGCCGGTCCGCGAAGCGGAAGCCGCCAGTGACGTCCGTCGCGTTCCCGCCCGCCGGAATCCGGGCCGCGAGGTCGAGCCGCAGCACGCGATCGTCCACGGCGGCACGCACGACCTTCCCGGTGTCCGCCGGGGTGTGCGCAGACGGCGTACCGGCGGACGGCGCCGCGCGGCGGCCGTGGTTCACCGAGAAGCCGCCGTCGGTCAGCGCGAGGTCCGGTGCGGTCCCCTGCACCACTTCCACCGGTGCGCCGAAGAAGCCCCACATCCAGCCGATCCGGTCCCGCGCTCCGCCGTCGTACACCGTGAGGCTGACCGGCTTGCCGACCAGCTCCTGCGAAACGCCCGGATGGTCGGCGGTCTCGATCACGCCAGTCACCACCGCGACGTCGTCGACTGCTGCCAGACTGGTGAGCCGCCCCCGGAACTCGGCCAGCAACTGCCCGTCCGGCTTGCGGTGCACGACATGGAAGCCGCCCGAGGGGCGCAACGGATCACTCGCCGTCCCGTCGATCTCGAACCGCACCGGATCCCCGGCGTACGGCCCCCACTCCGGCCCGAGCCGGCCGCCGCCCGCGCCGGACACACTCATCACCCGGGCCGCCGTGTCCTTGCCGTCAGCAACCGCCGGTGCGGCCGCTCCCACCGCCGCCAGAACCACGGCGGCCAGACTGCCCGCCACCAGGTGCCGGATCCGCATGCGCTCCTCCTCGATCCGGGCCCGCCTCGCGCAGGCCCACCGGACCGAGGTTTCCAGGAGCCGGCCGGTCGGCACCTCCCCCTCGCGAGCGAATCCGTTCCCCCGGCCGGGGGACCTGCTCAGCTCCGGGACCCGTACGCCTCAGGTGCGCCGTTGACGGTGGTGAAGAGGGAGTAGACGGAGGTGGTCGCGGTGAGGAACAGCCGGTTGCGCTTGGCGCCGCCCCACGTGAGATTGCTGACGGTCTCGGGGACCAGGAGCTTGCCGAGCAGCGTGCCGTCGGGGTGGTAGACGTGCACGCCGTCGGCCGCCGACGCCCAGATCCGGCCCTGGGTGTCGAGGCGGATGCCGTCGAAGATCCCGTTGCCGCACTCCGCGAACAGCTCACCTCCGGTCAGCTTGTCGCCGTCGACGGTGAAGACGCGGATCGTCGCCTCCTCCGAATCGGTGATGTAGAGCAACGATTCGTCGAGCGAGAACGCCAGCCCGTTCGGCCGGTTGAAGTCGTCGGCGACCCGGCTCAGCCCACCGTCCGGCGCGACGCGGTACACGTGGCATCCAGCGGTCTCGATCTCGCCCTGGTAACCCTCGTAGTCGCTGTCGATGCCGTACGCCGGATCGGTGAACCACACGGACCCGTCGCGCTTGACCACCACGTCGTTCGGGCTGTTCAGCCGCTTCCCGTCGTAGGAGTCGGCGAGCACCGTGATGCCGCCGTGGTGCTCGGTGCGCGTCACCCGCCGGTTCCCGTGCTCGCAGCTCACCAGCCGGCCCTCGGTGTCGCGGGTGTGGCCGTTGGTGTTGCCGGCCGGCTGCCGGAAGACCGAGACCTGGTACGACGTCTCGTCCCAGCGCAGGATGCGGTCGTTCGGAATGTCGCTCCACAACAGGTACCGGCCCGCGGCGGAGTACACCGGACCCTCGACCCACCGCCCGCCGGTCCACAACCGCTCGAGCCGGCTGTCCCCGCGGATCCCGGCGAACCGGTCGTCCAGCTTCTCCCACACCGCCGGTGCGGTCCCCGCCAACGGCTCGAGAATTCCCGTCATCACGACTCCTCCTGAGTTGGACCTCTCGGACGGAAGGATATGCGTGGCGCCGGAACGGGGGCAGACAAGTACGGCGCCGCCGGAGTCAGTCACCGTGATGTGGAGACATCCTTTGAAGCTCGACACCGTCCGTGAAGAGAAGGCGATCGAGAGCCTGATCAGCAGGCTCACCGAGACCTTCGCCGACATCCATACTCCCGAAGACATCGAAACCGCGATCCGCACCGCCCGCGAGTCCTTCGCCGGCGATCCGGTCCGCGACTACGTCCCGATTCTGATCGAGCGCATCGTCCGCGACGAGCTCACCCCGAAACCCGAACCCCTGACACCCGACGAGTCCGCGACACAGCGCACCGGACCGGCCGTCGCCCCGGACGCCGACGGCGGCAGTGGAAACGGCGGCAGTGGAGGCGGCGGCAGTGGAGGCGGCGGTACGCCGACGCCGACCGCCGACGCCGACGGGTCCCGCCGGCGAATCCCGGTCGCGGTCCCGGCCGCCGTTGCCGGTGTGCTCGTGGTGGCGACCGTCGCGACCGTGCTCGCCGTTCGGAACGGCGACGACGTTCAGGCCCAGACCGGCAGCGGCATCACCACGATCGGCGGCGTGATCGGCTCCGAGAAGCGCGCGTTCTTCGCCGACCCCGACGTACAGGCCGCGCTCGCCAAGCACGGGCTCGCGGTGCGGGTCGACACCGCCGGGTCCCGTGAGATCGCCACCTCGGTCGACCTGGGCAAGTACGACTTCGCGTTCCCGTCGAGCGCCGTCGCGGCGGAGCGGATCCTGCAGCCCGCGGCCGGCCGCCCGGCGGTCAACGGGAAGACGTACCCGGCGTTCTCGTCGCCGATGGCGATCGCGACCTACCAGCCGATCGTCGACCTGCTGTCCGCGACCGGCATCGCCCGGAAGGTCAACGGCACCTGGTACTTCGACGTTCGCAAGTACGTCGACCTCGCGAAGGCGAACTGGCGCTGGACGAACATCCGCGGCAACACGACGTACCCGGTGAACAAGCGGATCCTGATCACCACCACCGACCCGCGGACCTCGAACTCCGCTGCGATGTTCCTGTCGATCGTCAGTTATGTTGCCAATCACAACAGTGTGGTGCAGAACGCGGCGGACGAGCGGAAGGTGCTGCCGCTGGTCGCACCGCTGTTCGTGAACCAGGGCTACACCGACAACTCCAGCGAGGGCCCGTTCGGCGACTACCTGTCGCTCGGCATGGGCAAGTCGCCGATGGTGAACATCTACGAGGCGCAGTTCGTGGAGGCGGCCGTGGAGAAGAAGCTGAAGCCCGGCATGGTGCTGATGTACCCGTCGCCGACCCTGCAGTCCAAGCACACCCTGGTCTCGCTGAACGCCGACGGTGAGAAGCTCGGCGAGCTGCTCTCGACGGACACCGAGCTGCAGCAGCTCGCGGCCCGGCACGGGTTCCGGACGGCGGACGAGTCGCAGTTCGCGGCCGTGGTCGACCGGCACCGCGTACCGGTCACGAAGGAGGTCATCGACGTCGCCGACACCCCGACGTACGACACGCTCGAACGCCTGCTCGACGCGGTATCCAAGTCCTACCGCTGAGCAGCTCGCCTCGTCGCAGCGGAGTATCCATCAGGTGGACGGCGTGACCAGCACTCAGACAGCGGTTGTGCTGGAGACGTTCTTCGAGGGACAACCGACCGTGGTGTGAGCAACACCCTGCCCCCAGGAGGGCCGCATCACCCTAGACTCGGGCCAGCCGAAGGGAGTCAGCTGTGTCCGACAGCAAGCAGATCACCAAGGTGCTCGTCGCCAACCGGGGCGAGATCGCCGTCCGGGTCGTCCGGGCCGCCGCCGACGCGGGCCTGGGCAGTGTCGCCGTGTACGCCGAGCAGGACCGGGACGCGCTGTTCGTCCGGCTCGCCGACGAGGCGTACTCGCTGGACGGGTCGACACCTGCCGACTCCTACCTGAACATCGCCAAGATCCTCGACGTGGCCGCGCGCTCGGGCGCCGACGCCGTCCACCCGGGGTACGGCTTCCTGGCCGAGAACGCGGAGTTCGCGCAGGCCGTGCTGGACGCGGGGCTGATCTGGATCGGGCCGCCGCCGTCGGCGATCGACTCGCTCGGCGACAAGGTCAAGGCGCGGCACATCGCGGAGAAGGTCGGAGCTCCGCAGGTGCCCGGCACGCCGGATCCGGTCGCCGACGCCTCGGAGGTCGTTGCCTTCGCCGAGCAGTACGGTCTGCCGATCGCGATCAAGGCGGCGTACGGCGGTGGTGGTCGCGGGATGAAGGTCGCGCGGACGCTGGACGAAGTACCGGAGCTGTTCGAGTCCGCGACCCGTGAGGCGGTGTCCGCGTTCGGCCGCGGCGAGTGCTTCGTCGAGCGCTACCTGGACAAGCCGCGGCACGTGGAGACCCAGTGCCTGGCCGACGCCCACGGCAACGTCGTCGTGGTGTCGACACGGGACTGCTCGCTGCAGCGCCGGTACCAGAAGCTGGTCGAGGAGGCCCCGGCCCCGTTCCTGTCCGAGGAGCAGCTGGAGATCCTGTACTCGTCGTCGAAGAAGATCCTGCGCGAGGCCGGGTACGTCGGCGCCGGCACGTGCGAGTTCCTGGTCGGGCAGGACGGGCTGATCTCGTTCCTCGAGGTGAACACCCGGCTGCAGGTCGAGCACCCGGTGTCCGAGGAGGTCACCGGCCTCGACCTGGTCCGGGAGATGTTCCGGATCGCGAACGGCGAGGAGCTCGGGTACGACGACCCGGTCGTCTCGGGGCACTCGATCGAGTTCCGGATCAACGCCGAGGACGGCGGCCGGGGGTTCCTGCCCGCGCCGGGCACGCTGACCCGGTGGCACGCCCCGTCCGGTCCCGGTGTGCGCGTGGACGGCGGGTACGACCAGGGCGAGACCGTACCGGGCGCGTTCGACTCGCTGGTCGCCAAGCTGATCGTGACCGGACGCGACCGCACACAGGCGCTCGAGCGGTCGCGGCGGGCCCTGAAGGAGTTCGTCGTCGAGGGCATGCCGACGGTGATCCCGTTCCACGCGTCGGTCGTGTCCGACCCGGCGTTCGTCGGGACGGACGGGTTCAAGGTCCACACGCGCTGGATCGAGACGGAGTACGACAACCAGCTCACGCCGTACGCCGGCCCGACCGCGGAGACGCCCGCGGACGCCGAGCGGGAGAAGGTCACCGTCGAGGTCGGCGGCAAGC
This sequence comes from Kribbella shirazensis, assembly GCF_011761605.1. GTDB lineage: Bacteria > Actinomycetota > Actinomycetes > Propionibacteriales > Kribbellaceae > Kribbella > Kribbella shirazensis. The sequence goes on from NZ_JAASRO010000001.1 coordinate 8,305,004, forward strand.
GGCTCGAGGTCGTGCTGCCGGCCGGCCTGGGCGGGCTCGCCGGCTCCGGCGCCGCGGCCGCCGGCGCGAAGAAGAAGCCGTCGCGGCGGGCGGGTGGCACCAAGGGCTCGGCGGCCTCCGGCGACTCGCTGACGTCGCCGATGCAGGGCACGATCGTGAAGATCGCCGTCGAGGAAGGCGCCACCGTCGCCGAGGGTGACCTGATCGTCGTCCTCGAGGCGATGAAGATGGAGCAGCCGCTCAACGCGCACAAGTCGGGCACCGTCACCGGCCTCACCGCCGAGGTCGGCGCCACCGTCACGGCCGGCGCCGCCATCTGCGAGATCAAGGACTGATCCGGATGCAGCCCGTGCCGGTCATCGACGCCGTGGCGATCGACTGCACGGATCCGGAGCGGCTCGGGCAGTTCTGGCAGGCCCTGCTCGGCGGCGAACTGCGCCCCGAGCAGGACGGCGTGGCCGAGCTCCACGGCGGGCGCGTGCGGCTGGACTTCGCCCGGGTCCCCGAGGGCAAGCAGGTCCCGAAGAACCGCCTCCACCTGGACCTCTACGTCCCTGCGGAGGCCAAGGACCAGGCGATCGCGAACGCCCTGAGCCTCGGCGCCACCCGCGCCGACGACATCTACGACGGCGGCCTGTGGCAGGTCCTCCGCGACCCCGACGGCAACGAGTTCTGCCTCGTCTGGGGCGCCGGCTCCCCCGACCGCGGGTAGGTCCCGGCGGGGATTGGATGAGGAACTGGCTGGATTGACAGACAGTTCTCAGGTTTTCGCTGTAGGTTCCCTCCAGACATCTCGGTGAGGAGGGTTACTGCATGTCCAAGAAGACCCACCAGCAGCAGCTGGCGGTGCGGAAGGCCAGGCGGCAGGCCGAGCGGGAAGCCGAGCGGCGACGGCAGCGGCGGAATCTGGCCGTCACCGTGTCCGCGATCGTGGCGGTGGTCGCGGTCCTCGTCGGGGTCTTCGTGGTGTTCGGGATCGGCGGTGACGACGAGCCGGTGGCGAGCACGGCGGCGCCGGAGAACAAGCCGGCCAGTATCCCGACCGCGATGGCGCCGGCACCGAAGCGGCCGACCCCGCTCGCGTCCGAGGTGACCTGCACCTACACGAAGACCGCCGAGCCGGCCAGCAAGAAGGTGGACCTTCCGGCCACCGGGAAGACCAAGGCGTCCGGTACGTCGAAGGTCAGCCTGAACACGTCGATCGGCGACCTGCAGCTCAGCCTGGACAGCGCGCTCGCGCCGTGTGCGGTGAAGAACTTCCTCAGCCTGGTCGGCCAGAAGTACTTCGACGACACCAAGTGTCACCGGCTGACGGTCGGCGCGGGTCTGCAGGTGCTGCAGTGCGGCGACCCGACCGGGTCCGGATCCGGCGGACCGGGGTACAGCTTCGCGGACGAGGTGTTCCCGACGCTGAAGTACGGCCGCGGCACGCTCGCGATGGCGAACTCGGGCGCCAACACCAACGGCAGCCAGTTCTTCATCGTGTACGGCGACGCGTCCGGCCTCACCCCGCAGTACACGGCGTTCGGGACCATCGACGAGCCGAGCCTGAAGCTGATCGACAAGGTCGCCGAGGCGGGTGTCACGCCGCAGAACGGCCCGCAGGACGGCAGCCCGATCACGCCGGTGGACATCAAGTCGGCGACCGCCGCCGCCTGACGAAAGCGATCAGCAGGCCCTCCTGTCACGGGAGGGCCTGCTGTCAGGTGCGGCTGGTCAGGCAAGCAGCCGGTACTGCGAGCGCGGCCACGCCAGCAGTGCGTGGATCTGCGCAATGCCCGACTGCTGGAGCAGTTCGACCGGGCCCTCGCGGAACTTGTAGAGGTTGGTGGCCGGGTCCCGGGTGTTGTCCCAGTTGTAGTCGGCGTACGCCTGCATCGCCCGGCGGTACCGGGGATCCGGGGCGACCGAGTCGAGGATCAAGAGGTTCTTGAACCAGATCGAGTTGAACGCGGCGCCTTGCTTCGCCAGAATCTCCGGGGTGTTGTAGAACGCCAGCGACGCGTTCGCGACCGACTTCGCGTCACGCAGGTACTGCGCGTCACCCGTTGCCTGGAACAACAACACGCCGGCGCCGAGCATCACACCCTGGTTGTAGCTCCACTGGGTCTTCTCGATGGTGCCTGCCAGGTCGATGTGATCCCAGTACAGGCCGTTCGGCGCGAGCATGCAGGCCTGGGTCCACTCGTACATCTTCTTCGCCCAGGTCAGGTACGTCTTGTCCCGGGTCAGCAGGTACAGGTGCGCGCCGAGCTCGGCGCCCGGCCCGTTCGACACCGTGTTGCGGTCCTGGCTCCACGGCGCCTGGGTCCAGTAGACGCCGCCGGCGCACGGGTGCGACGGGTCGGTGTCCCAGCCGTGCACGACGAGCGTGAAGATCTCCTTGGCCCGGGCGAGTGCGGCGCGGTCGCCGGTCCGCTTGAACCGCTGGATCAGGTGCAGACCGATCCACTCGTTGTCGTCGTAGAACTTGTCACCGCCCTGGCCGTTCGGCGGACGGACGTACGAGTCGTAGCCGGTCGGCGTCGTACCGGAGTTCCAGTAGAACTCGTACGCCGCGAGCCGCCGGTCGGCCTCCGCGGATCCCGGACGGCCCGCGCCTGGCACACCGGCCAGGTTCTCGGCCACGATCGCTGCCTGCGAGTAGGGCCAGACGTACGAGTAGGGGTTGTCGTGCGTGTTCGGGTACTCCTCCAGCAGCAGTCCCTTGCCTGCGTCGAAGTACTTGTTGATCGCGTCGTACGACGCCCGCGCCCGGGCGGCGGCGGTGTGGTCGGTCCCGGCCCCGTCGGTCCGGTCGGCGGCGCCGGCGGTCGCCGCGTTCAGCGAGCCGAGGACGGCGACCGCGAGCACTCCGGCGGCCAGACGGGTTGATATACCAATTCTCCTGCGCATCGACCTGCTCCTCCTGGGCGGGTGGCGGTTGACATCGATGTCACGTTCTAACCGGCGCAGGGATGCCGCGTCAATGGCTCAGCGGCCAGGCTCTTCTGCCACGATGGTTGGTATATCAAGCGTTCGGGACGAGAAGCTGATCCAGGCGGACCGCAGATGCAGCCGGGTCCGGACCTGATCGGCCGTCAGTACCCGCTTCCCCTTCGAGCCGGCCGCCTCGACAGTGAGCGCCCGGCCACCGCCAGGACCGACACCGGTCCGCTTCAGCACCCGGACGTAGCGGATCGACCCAACGTCGAACGCCGCCTGCAGCTCCGCCGCCGTCCGGGTCACCTTCCAGGTCACGTTCGGGTTCCCGTTCCGCGGGTAGGCGTCCCAGCCGTCGACCTTGGTCAACTGGTACGGCGTGGGTCCCGCTGCCGTCGCGCCGCCGTTCGACGAGGAGAACTCGGCGATGATCGGCTTGCCCTGGTAGAGCCGGATCTGCCCGGCGGTGGCAGCGATCGCGTTGTTCGTCGACGTCTTCTCGGCGTCGTACCCGCCGTACACCTGGCAGGAGACGGTGTCGCACAGGTCATACGTTTTCCGCGTCGCCCGGTTGCGGTGGAAGACCGAATAGGTGCGCGCGGCAACGGATTGCGCCTGCAACGCGGCCGGTCGCCAGCTCGGCACGGCCTCCCGCGGTACGACGCCGCGCAGGTAGTGCTCGAGCGGCAGCACGTTCACGGTGTCCAGGTGCGCGCCGGACGCATCGATCGCCCGCAGCGCACCCCGATAACGCCGTACGGCGCCGCTCGGCAGAACCAGCCCGATCACCGCCGCGCCCTCGAACTGCGCCATGCCCGTGAACGTCTTGTAGAGCGTCCATTTCCGGGTCTTCGCGTCGTACGAGCTGAGCTTGGTCCCGTGCTCGCCGTTCGGGTCGATCGACCACTGGTTCAGGTTCGATGCTCTGGGCAATGGATAGACCTTGCCGGTGGCGAACGAGCGGACCGCGAGGCCGCTGACCGCGCCGACCCGGACGCCGTCGGTGGTGTCCGCGCTGATCCGGACCCGGATGCTGCCGACGGCCTTCCCGGTCGTCGTTCCCGGGTAGTAGAAGTCCAGGATCTGCCGCGCCGACTTCCCCGCCAGGGCAGCCCCCTGCGCGCCGTACTGCGACAGGCCGCGACCGTGCCCGAAGCCGCGGCCGGTGATCGTCGTGTCCGGCACGGTCGCGGTCGGCGCCACCTCGTAGGCTTGCGCGGTCCCGCTGATCACCGCCGACGACAGCACGACCGCCGCGATCGCACGCTTCTTCATGAGGTCCTCCCGTAGACGACCTGGACCTGACGGTCACCGCGGTCCCAGACCAGCCAGCCGCGCTGGAACTTCTGCCGTGCGCCGCCGCGCACCTGGTACGTGTCGGTGATCGGCAGGCCGAGCCGGGCACTGCCCGCACCGAGTTGCCGGTAGCGGGTGCGGAACGCGCCCTGGGTCGAATGCGGGCCGGTGGCAACGGAGTAGAAGACGTCACGAGTGGCGAAGTACGTCGCCCAGCCGGTCCGCGTCGCGTGCTCACCCCAGAACGGCTGGCCGATGTTCCGGAAACCGAGTTTCCGCGCGTACCGGTAGACCGGGGTCGCGAAACTCCCGCCCATCAAGGCGTTCACGCGCTGCCGCAGCCACCCGAGCTTGGTGTACAGCTGGGTTCCCGGACACGCCGTCGCCTTGGTGTCACGATGTCCGGAAACCGTGTGCAGACGGCTGCCGCCGAGCACGATCGTTGCCTGCGGCGACCGGTAGTTGGCGTCCAGCTTCCAGGCGAGCACGCGGGCCGTCGACTCCAGCATCGCCGCCGGCGGCGCGGTCTGCTCGAAGTTCCCGATCAGCGCGACACCGAACGAGTTCGCGTTGTACGACGCGGTGTGCGCGCCGAGCACCGGCAGCTGCGCACCGCCGTACCGGCCCTCGAAGACGCGGCCGAAGCGGTCGACGAGGAAGTTGTACCCGAGGTCGCACCAGCCGCGGCTCCTCACGTGGTACGTGTACATCGCCCGCACCATCGCCGGTACCTGTGTGCGGGTGTAGTCGTTGCGGTCGGCGGTGTGATGGACGAACGCCGCGAGCACGGTCGAGCTGTACTTCGGCCGCACGCAGTCTGCCCCGTTGTGCGCGCGGAGCCGCTCGTCGGCGCCCCAGCGCTTCCGGCTCACCATCAACGGCATCGGGTACGGCGACCTGCCCGAAGTCGTCTCCACCTGAGCGGACTCTTCGGCGTCGGAGCTGAGCACACCGGGCCGGATCAGAACCATCTTCGCGCCGGCGATCGTCGTCCCCGCCGTGGTGACAGCGCTCGCCTGGACGCCGGTCGCGTCGCCGACCCAGAGGGGTTCGGTGCCGCCGCGCTCGATCCCTTCTGGAGCCGATGGCTGTGTTCCTTCAGGATCCTTCGGATCGGGGCCGTGCTCGTCCTCGACGCGCAGCGGCTGCCAGCCCGTCCATCGGCCGTCGCGCTCGACACGGACCTTCGCGGTCACGCCCTGCACGCCGGCCGGCCAGATGATGCCGACCATTCCGTACGGTTCGGTGCGGGCCTGGACCGACGGCCCGTCCAGCGGGATCTCCTGGTAGGAGGTGTCCTGGGCCGGCGGCTCGGGGGTCGTGGGGTGATGCGGTAGCGGAACGAGAGCTGCCGCCGTCAGGACGAGCGGCAGGAGTCGGGCGGTCTTGCCCATGGCGGTGTTGCCCACGTAGCGGCCTTCCGTAGCTGCCTTCCGGCGGGGGTCGGACAGTCGCTGGGCGGCGCGCCTCTCGATTATGCGTCGCCGGTGACCGCTTTCCCGGGATTTCGGGCCGTTCGGTCACCCTGCGTGCCGTGCTCCGCGGCTTGAGGGGTTGGATAGGCTCTACTCAAAGAGCCCCCGAGAGAGGCCCGACATGGAACTCATCCTGATCATCGCTGTTGTGGTGATCGCGGTCCTGGCGTACCGCTCGTACCGTCGGACCCAGCTGCAGACCAGGAAGCAGCACGAAATCACCGCAGCCGAGCTCGAATCGGTCAAGCGGACCGCCGACGAGGACATCACCCGGTTCGGCGAGGAACTGCAGGACCTCGACCTGGAAATGGTCGGCAAGGACCTCGGTGACGGGGCCAGGCAGGACTACCAGCGTGCGCTGGACGCCTACGAGTCGGCCAAGCAGGCGGTCGGCCAGGTCACGCAGGCGGACCAGATCAAGCACGTGATCGAGATCCTCGAGGACGGCCGGTACGCGGCGACCTGTGTGCGCGCCCGGGTGAACGGCGAGCCGCTGCCGCAGCGGCGCCCGTCCTGCTTCTTCAACCCGCAGCACGGGCCGTCCGTCGAAGACGTCAGCTGGGCCCCGCCGGGCGGCGCACCGCGTGACGTGCCGGCCTGCGCGGCCGACGCCGAGCGGGTCCGCGCCGGCGCCGAGCCGGACGTCCGCAAGGTCATGGTCGGCCCGCAGCGCGTGCCGTACTGGGAGGCCGGCCCGGCCTACTCGCCGTACGCGCAGGGCATGTTCGGCGCCCTCGGCGGTGTGATGACCGGTATGTTCCTCGGCACCATGCTGGGCGGCATGTTCGCCGGCGGCGGGTACGGCGACTACGCGGCCGGCTACGAGGACGGGATGTCCGACGGCGGCGGCGACGGAGGCGGTGACGCCGGTGGTGACGGCGGCGGCGACTTCAACCCGTTCGACGGCGGCGACTTCGGCGGGGACTTCGGCGGAGACTTCTGAACAACCCACGGGGCCCCGGTGACCAGTTGGTCGCCGGGGCCCTGTGCTGTCGTCACTCGCCGAAGAGCGGCGCGTTGCCCTCTGCGGTCTTGAGGTAGTAGACGGGGTCCTTGTAGGTTCCGGGCACCTTACCCAGGCCCTTGATCACGGTCGACGTGCCGTTCGCGTGGCTGACGGCGTACAGGTAGGCCGACCCGGTGTCCTTGTCGATCCCGGTCAGCAGCGTGCTCTGGGTGCCGCACTTGTCCGCGACCAGGTGCTCGAAGCCCTGCCACGTCCGGCTGCGCACCTGCTTGACCACCGGCTTCATCGGCGTCGTCGCCGGGATACGGATGGTGTACAGCGCACCGCCCTTGGTGTTCGCCAGGAAGGTGTCGTACGTCGCGGTCTCGCTGATCAGCGTCATCGTCTTCACCGCGGAGAAGCCCGGGTACGAGCTGACCTTCTTGAAGCCGTCGGTCCAGCGGAACAGCACACCGTCGTTGCGCATCCCGTAGAACGCGCCGCGGAAGGTCTTGCCCCAGTAGAACGACTCCTCGATCGAGGTGAACTTGTCCCAGCCGCCGCCGATCCTGTTCAGCGCGTTGATCGGCTTCCCGTCGGTGCCCTGGCCGTACACCGCGTAGTACAGCGACGAGTTCAGCACGACGTACCCCGCGTCGGTGTAGCCGACCGGATTGAGGACCGTGTAGGACCAGGTCGAGCTCAGCCTGGCGACACCGGGTGTGAACATGTGCTGCCCGGTCGAATGACTGGCGGTCGGCGGGGTCGTGGCGGTGATCGTCGACTGCGCGAGGTCGCCGCCGGCGTTGATGGATCCGACCGGGATCCGGCATGCAGCGGTCGCCGCCGCCGGCGCCGCCACCGCCGCAGGGGCCGGCCCGCTCGCCAGGGATCCCAGCAGTACGGCGGAAGCGGCCACCGCCGAGGCGCGTTTCAAGCTCATCATGAAGTCCTCTCAGGAGTTTTTATTCGCCGTTCCGGGGCGCCGCGTCGTCGCGACGCCACAGGGAGACGACCGGGTCCTTGAAGGCGCCGGGGACCTTGCCCAGGCCCTTGATCACGGTCGACGTACCGTTCGCGCGCCCGACGGCGTACAGGTAGGCGCTGCCGGTGTCCTTGTCGATTGCCGTGAGCAACGTGCTCTGCGTGCCGCAGCGCTCGGCCACGAGGGTCTCGAAGCCCTGCCAGGTCGAGGTACGGACCTTCTTCAGGGTCGGCTGCAACCGGGTGTCCGCCGGGATGTGGATCGTGTACAGCGCGCCGCCGCGAGTGGTGGCGAGGAACGTGTCGTACGTCTTGGTCTCGCTGATCAGCGTCATCGCCTTCACCGAGGTGAAACCGGGGTACTGACGGACGTTCTTCCAGCTCGTCCAGCGGAACAGGACGCCGTCGTTGCGCAGGCCGTAGCGCGCGATCCGGGTCGCCGGCGAGCCGTAGGTGGCCTGTTCGAACATCGTGAACTTGTCCCAGCCGCTCCCGACCGGGTTCTGGTAGTTGTACAGCTCGCCGGTCATCTCGTCGTACCCCCAGGACACCAGGTACAGGCGTGACCCGAGGACGACGTACGCGTTGTTCGCGCCGGCGTCCCAGCGCCAGGTCGAGCTGACCCGCGCCGCTCCGGGCGAGAACAGATGGGGTCCGGCGACGGTCCTCGCGGTCGGCGGAGCCCCGGCCGTGATGGTCGTGTTCGGCGCGTCACCACCGCTCGTGATCGGCCGGAGCTGCATCTTGCAGGCAACCGCCGCGTCAGCGACCGCCGTACCAGGGGCGATGGCGACCAGCGCACCCACCAGCACGGCGGCCGACACGGCAGAGGCAGCTCGTCTCAGATAGCTCTTCACACCTCAGACGATGCAACTCCTGCCATCAAAGTTTCGGGCAACCTTTTCGGCGTTGGCCGTATCGAGTTCATCGAGACCCTCCCCGAAAGGACCTGGCCCGCCATGAGCCTGACCCGATCCTCCGCGATTGCGGCATCCGCCCTTCTGCTCGGTACCCTCACCACCTCGCCGGCCGTCGCTGCGCCGGCCGCCGCCACCGCTGCCTGCACGATGACCGTCGGGTCCATCACCGCCGGCGGATACATCGGCTACTCGAACGTCACCGCCGGATCCCCGATCACCGCCCGGCAGGGCACCGCGACCCACCTGTTCACGCCCGGCGTCGCGAAGACGAGTTCCACCTGGACTCACAGCCCGAAGTCGACGTCCGGTGACATCACCGCCGGCACAGTTCTGCTCAACAGCACGCTGTACAGCTCGTGGTACGGAACGGACCCCGAGGGGAAGCCGACCTCGGGTATGAACGGCAGCAGCGGGAACTACCGCGGGTACCGCATGATCGAGAGCACCTCGCCGTGGATCGGCGGCGGGTCCGCAGCGTCGTACAGGCTGCGCGGCGACGGCGTGCTGTACCGCTGGGTCTACAACCTCGGCGACCCGTACGGCTCCGCCGTGGTCACGCCCCTCAGCGGATTCTCGGCGGTCAAGTCGATGGCGCTGATCAGCGAGACCAAGACCTACGACACCTTCCTCGCGAACACCCGCAGCGGCGGTCTGTACACGATCCACATTCCGAGAACCGGCCGGCCCGTGGTCACCAAGGTCCGCACGTCAACCTGGCAGACCTTCGAACATCTCGTCGCCGAACGCTGCGGCACCCAGAGCACCCTCCTGACCGCCATCGACAAGGACACCGGCAACGCCTATCTCTACGCCGTTGGCCACGACGCAACCGTCATCAAGGGCCTGGGCAAGGTCCCCGGCACCTACAAGGACCCGATCTACTACCTCCGCACCTCGTCGACAGTCCCACCCCTGTACGGCGAGTAACCCCAACCGAACGCGCTCGCTTCCCCCGGACCTACCCGTCCGACGCCGGGTCGCCTAGCCGTCGACGTTGAGTTCGACGACATCGATGTGCCTGTTTTCATTCCGGAGAGGCAGACACGGGTTCCCACGGGGCTCGTGGATGTTGCTGTGATCGTGTACGCGTTGTTCGGAACGGTGTCGGCCGAGTCGTAGACGCGGACCCAGTTCACGGCTCGGTGACGAGCATCGGCCACCTCTACATTCGCGAAGAATCGGATGTAAGGGTAGGAACTCCAGCCGCAACCCGTTCAAGGAAGCGCGCGAGGTCCTCATCGGGCACGCCGGCCCCTCCGGGATGACCTCCATCGGCAACGGCCGACCTCCCGTGCAGCGCCCCACGACAGACCGAAACGTCACCGATGTGCTGAGACATCACACTGATCTGTCAGGTGATCTGTCGCAGGACATAGGTGACGGTTCTGTCAGGCCACGTTGCATTCATTCGAACAGATGTTCTAATATCGACACATGATCACGGCTACGTCGACTCCGCGCCCTGGCGAGGCTCCTGCCGCCAGGCCCGCCGTCGTGCCTGGCCCAACCAGGTCGCGGAGCGTGCGGCGCGGGGTACTGCGGGACGAGGGCCCGATCCTGCGCGAGGAGTTCGCAGTGCCGGATGAGTTCATGGCGCCTCCGGATGATCTGTACGACCCGGACGACCCGCATCCGCCGCGGGTGCTGTCCGCTGAGGATCTGTACGACGACCTGCCGGCGATGTCGCGCGTCGACTGGCTGGACTGGCTGGAATGGGCCGGTGTCGATCAGGACGAGGCCGAACGCGAGATGCTGCGCCGGAAGGCCCCGGCCTGGGTGTTCCTGCCACCCGGCGCCGAACTCGCCGCCGCACTGGAGCGGTTGCGGCCGCAGTGCGAGTCACCGGTCGCGCTGATCGAGGCGATGAAGGCCGCCACCCGGATGGAAGCCTGGGCCGCCTCGATCAAGACCTCCGCGATGGCATCGTTCGTGCGCCAACGCAAAGCCCAGGCCACCGAGATCCCCCGCCCGACCCAGATCGACACCTCCGGCCGCCCGATCGACCCCGAACGCTCCTGGTCCGCCGAGATCGGCGCCGCGCTGCACCTGTCCACCGACACCGCCGCTCGCCACATCGACACCGCACTGCACCTGACCGGACCACTCGCCGCGACCCACACCGCACTACGCTGCGGCGCCCTGACCTGGTCCAAAGCCCTGGCCATCTCCGAAGCCACCCGCGACCTGCCGCCCGCCGCCGCCCAAGCCGTCGAGACCCACGTCCTGCGCCGCGCTGCGGGCCAGACCCACAAGAACCTGCGCGAATCGTTGCGCCGCCAGGTCGCCAAACACACCATCCGCGAAGACGCCGACCGACACCGCGTCGCCACCACCGACCGCACCTGCAAAATCGTGCCGCTGTCCGACGGGATGGCCGGACTCTGGGTCGTGCACACCGCCGAGAAGATCCAGCAGATGTGGGTCGTCATCCAAGCCATGGCCGACCTCGCCAAACGAGGAACCCCCAAGGCCCCGAACATCACCAACACCACCGCCCCGACCGGCACCACCAGCCCAACCGGGCCAACCGGGACAACCGGGACAACCGGGACAACCGGGACAACCGGGACAACCGGGACCACCGAGACAACCGGCACCACCAACCCGACCAGCCCGTCCGGCACCACCAGCCCGACCGGGACCTGCACCCCGAGCAGCGCGGGCAGCAGCACGGCCAGCTCCGAGATCATCGGAACCAGCACCGAGACTGCGGCCGGATCAGCGGCTGCACACACCTGGACCAGCACCGGGACCAGCACCGGGACAACCGCCACTACAGCAGTTGACACGGCAGTTGACACGGCAGTCGACACGGCAGTCGACACGGCAGTTGCCACAGTGGTTGACGCGGTACCCGCTGAACTGGCTGGCCGCGCGGTTGGAGACGCCGCTGAACAAACCGCCGGTGAAACCATTGCAGCGGTTGGAGAAGCGGCAGGTCGCCCCTCACAGGACCGGCGCGAACCCGACCCGCGCGAACCCGACCGACGTGACTCAGAGGCGCGCGACCCTGACGTGGGTTCAGCCAGGCGTGGTTCTGATCGGCGTGGTTCTGATCGGCGTGGTCCTGATCGGCGGACCGCGGAGCAGCGGCGTGCCGACGTCATGGCCGACCTGTTCGAACACATGCTCCACAACGGACTCGACTGGCTCGGCCGCCGACTACCCGACCAGCACCGCAGACGCCCCCACATCGAAGTCCTCATCCCGATCACCACCCTGCTCGGGATGGACGACGACCCCTGCGAACTCACCGGCTACGGCCCCATCCCCGCCGACATGGCCCGCCGCATCGCCACCGACAGCACCTGGCGCAGGCTCCTCACCGACCCCACCAACGGCACCGTCCTCGAAGCCTCCACCACCCGCCACGACCCCGGCACCCTCGTCACCGAAACCCTCCTCGCCCGCCACCCCACCTGCGCCTGGCCCGGCTGCAACCGCACCTCCCGCCAATGCGACCGCGACCACACCACCCCCTTCACACAAACCGGCCGAACAACCCTCACCGGCCTCGCGCCCTACTGCGAATACCACCACGTCATCAAAGACACCCCCGCCTGGGGATGGACCACCACCACCCACCCCGACGGCTCCGTCACCCTGACCGCCCCCACCGGCCACCGCTACACCACCGTCCCACCCGCCCGCGGACCCATCGCACCGGATCAAGCCGCCAGCCCACCCCCGCCCCGCCCACCGAATGACCCACCACCCTTCTGAGTTGCGACGGACCAACTGCAGCACTGATGGCGGATGTCGCAGACCGGTGCGGCCACAGCGAAATGCCCTCGTAAGACATGCCGGTCGTCCCGCAACTTCCGGATACCCCCAACCCGAGGCAGGACGAACTTGCGAGAGAAGTAGGCACCGCTTCAGGGGCGTCCGCCGGAGTGGCTCCGCTTTCGGGGCGTCGTGTTCCTCGCCTAGATGTGATGTCCAGGGACGTTGGTCAGGCGGGTGATGGGTGGTTGGCCGCCGATTGAGCTGTGGGGTCGGTGATGATTGTAGAAGTGGAGCCAGCGGGGTAGGGCCGCGTTGCGTTGGTCGGTTGCTTCGTAGAAGCGGGCGTAGGCCCAGCCGTCGGCCAGTGTGCGGTGGAAGCGCTCGATTTTGCCGTTGGTCTGCGGGCGGTAGGGCCGGGTTCGTTTCGGGATGATGCCGAGTTCGGTGCAGGCATCGTGCCAGGCATACGAGCGGTAGCAGGACCCGTTGTCGGACAGGACGCGTTCGACGGTGACACCGTGGTCGGCGAACCAGGCCACGGCACGCTGGAGAACGCCGATGGCGGTGGCGGCTCTCTCGTCGGTGCAGATCTCGGCGTAGGCCAGGCGGGAGTGATCATCGATCACGGTGTGGACGAACGCGGTGCCGATGTTGGGGTGGCCTTTGGCGGTGCGTCCGGTCCGTAGTGCGGTGACGGCTTTGTTCTTGTCGCCTTGCTGTTTGCCGAGGTAGCGCCAGCCGCCGCCATCGGGGATGTTGCCGAACTTGGTGACATCGACGTGCAGGAGCGCGCCGGGGTGGGGGTGTTCGTAGCGGCGCTGATTGCGCAGGGGTTCACCGGTGACCCGGTCGATGCGGGACAGCCGGTTGATCCGGCAGCGAACCAGTACGGCGTGCACGGTGGAGGCCGGTACGCCGAGCCGGCCGGCGATCTGCACCGGGCCGAGCCGGTGGCGCCACCGCAACCGCACGATCCGCCGCACCACCCCCGGCAGGGTCTTGGCCGGGCTGCGACGCGGCCGGGAGCTGCGGTCGGCCATCCCCGCCGGCCCTTCGGCCCGGTACCGCTCGGCCCACTTGCGGGCCGTCTTGGCCGCGACCATGAACATCTTCGCCGCCGTGGCATAGGTCCAGCCCTGGTCGACGATCAGACGCGCCAGCCGCAACCGTGCGCGCGGGGTCAAAGCAGCGTTAGCGTGGGACACGAAGGCCTCCTGGCGTGTGAAGCGGTTCCTTAGACAGCTCCACTTCACAACCGGAGGCCTTCACCTGTCAGACCGACTCACCGCCGAAAGGCGGGACAACCTCCCAGGACATCACACCTAGAGGTCGATGACGATCTTGCCCTGGGTGTGGCGCCCGGACCGGAGGCCGACTGCGGCATGGATCTGGTCGACCGGGAAGGTTGCCGCGATCGGTACCCGGAGGCGGCCTGCCGCGACCAGGCCGGCGATTTCCTCGAGGGCGCTGTGGGGTGTGTTGGCGCCGTTCGCCGGTGTGATCCCGTCGATCTGGGCGGCGATGGTGGTGATGCGCTCGTCGGGTACGCCGAGTTCGCGTGCTGCCTGCGCGGTGTCGGTTCCGTGGAGGTCCATGGCCGCGGTGACGCCGGCGGGCGCCAGTGCACGACCCCGGTCGACCAGACCATCGCCGTAGGTGACCGGCTCGGCCCCGAGGGCGCGCGCAGGGCGTCGGCCGAGGATGCCGACCCCGTCCCGATCACCCGTGCGCCTGCGAGGCGCGCGAGTGGACGGCGAACACGCCTACCCGCCTCCCGCGCCGCCGATGAGCACGGTGTCATCCGGGCCCGCCTTGACCACGGCCAGAGCTGCGGCCGCCGTACGGCCCGCGATGGCAAGGGTGGCGGCGGTGCGGTCGTCGACACCGTCCGGCGTACGGTGCGCCTCTCCGCCCACCGCGATGACCCCCGCGTCCTCGACGACAACGTAGTCGGCGACCGCGCGGGACATGGCGCCGCCGAACACCCGGTCACCGACCACAAACCTGCTGACACTGTCACCGACCTCGTCCACCACCCCCGCATAGTCGGTGCCGAATCACACGGCAGGCTCAAGCCGAACCGCGCGGCGGTCTCCGCATCAGACGTCATGAACCAGTCCATCGGGTTCAGGCCGGCCGCGGTGATCCGCACGCGGAGCTGCCCCGGACCGGCCTTCGGCACGGGCACCTCACGTGGCGACCCGCTTGCTCGCGTCGGCCAACACCGAGCCGTCGATGCGCGCGATCGCCAACGAAGCCGGAGTCGGCATCACCACTCTCTACCTGGCACTTCCCCACCCGCGAGTCGCTGGTCGACGCGGTCTACCAGGACCAGGTCTCGCGGCTCACCACCGGTGCCCGTGAGCTACCCGCCGAGCTCGATCCGCCCGCAGCGCTGCGACGCTGGATGGACCTGTTCTGGAACTGGATCGCGACCAAGACCGGAATGCTCGACACGCTGCTCGCGATGGTCGAATCAAGCGAGATCGCCCATGCCGACGCCCTCATCGGCATCTTCACCGTGGCCAGCTCCCCGGAGCACGAAGCGATGGCGCTGCCGACGACAGGCTGACCCTCGCCAGGCCGACCCACCATCTTTCTGGATCCTTCTTTGCTTCTTCTTTCTCTTTGTTTCTTGAAGCTCTTCCTAGCCGGGGCCCGTGGCTCCCGTCAGTGGCGGAGGTGGAGGCGGCGGGCGGCTTCGGCGATGGAGCCGGAGATGGAGGGGTAGACGGTGAAGGACTGGGCTACCTGGTCGACGGTGAGGCGGGCGGCGACGGCCAGGGAGATGGGGTGGATGAGTTCGCTGGCTCGGGGGGCGACGACGACGCCGCCGACGACGATGCCGGTGTTGGGGAGGCAGAAGAGTTTGACGAAGCCGTCGCGGACGCCCTGCATCTTGGCGCGGGCGTTGTCGGCGAGCGGGACCTTGACGACCAGCGCCGTACTGCCGCCGGCGTCCAGGGCCGCCTGGGTGAGGCCCACGGTGGCGATCTCGGGCGCGGTGAAGACGTTCGCGGAGACCGTTGACTGGTCCAACGGTGCGACCGCGTCGCCGAGCGCGTGCGCCATCGCGATCCGGCCCTGCATCGCGGCCACCGACGCCAGCATCAGTACGCCGGTGCAGTCGCCGGCCGCGTAGACGCCGCGGGCCGTGGTCCGCGACACCCGGTCGACCTGCACGAACCCGCCGTCGGTCAGCGACACGCCCGACTCGACAAGGTTCATGTCGTCGGTGTTCGGCAGCGAACCGACCGCGAGCAGCGCGTGCGAGCCCTCGACCGTCCGGCCGTCGGTGAGCGTCACCACGACCCCGTCGCCCTGGCGCCGTACCGACTCGGCCCGGGACTTGCCCAGCACCGTCAGCCCGCGCCGTTTGAACACGTCCTCCAGGACCGCTGCCGCGTCGGCGTCCTCACCCGGCAGCACCCGGTCCCGCGAGGACACCAGGACGACGTCGCTCCCGAGCGCGTCGTACGCGCTGGCGAACTCCGCACCGGTGACACCGGACCCGACCACGATCAGCCGCTCCGGCAGTTCCTCGAGCTCGTAGACCTGCTCCCAGGTCAGGATCCGCTCGCCGTCCGGCTCCGAGCCCTGCAGGATCCGCGGCCGCGCACCGGTGGCGATCAGCACCACGTCGGCGTCCAGCCGCTCGTCACCGACCACCCCGTCAACGACCACCGTCTCCGGGCCGTCCAGCCGGCCGCGGCCCTTGATCACCCGGACCTTGTCGCGGTCGAGCCGCCGCTCGATCCCCGCGCCCTGGGCGGCGGCCAGCGCCTTCACCCGCTTGTTGACGACGGAGAGATCGACACGCACGGAGTTCGCCGGATCGTCGTCGCCGTCGTCCAGCCGGACCCCGAGCTCGCCGGCCTCCTCCACCTCGGTCATCACCTCCGCGGTGGCGATCAGGGTTTTGCTCGGTACGCAGTCGGTGAGCACGGCGGAACCGCCGATCCCGTCGGAATCGACGACTGTCACCTCCGCTCCCAGCTGGGCGGCCGCACTGGCCGCTTCGTACCCGCCTGGGCCGCCTCCGATGATCACAACTCGCGCCACGGGACGCCATTCTTCCGTATCCTCTGTTCCCGTGACCCTGTACGCCGCGTTTGCGTCGAATCTGGACCCGAACCTGATGGCCGAGCGGTGCCCGTACTCGCCCTTGCGCGGGACCGGCTGGATCACCGGCTGGCGACTCACCTTCGGCGGTGAGGAGCTCGGCTGGGAGGGCGCCATGGCCACCGTCGTCGAGGACCCGGCCGACCCTGCCAACCAGGTCTTCGTGGCGCTCTACGACATCCACCCCAAGGACGTCGAGCGCCTGGACGAGTGGGAGTGGATCGACCAGGGCGTGTACCGCAAGATCCAGGTCCGGGTGCAGACCCTGGACGGCGAGCAGCTGGCCTGGATGTACGTGCTGAACGCGTACGAGGGCGGTTTGCCGTCGGCGCGCTACCTGGGCATCCTCGCCGAGGCCGCCGAGGCGGCCGGCGCCCCCGACGACTACGTCGCCGACCTCCGCGCCCGCCCCTGCCAGTCCGCGGGTCATTAGCTGGCTCATTGGTTATCGTGCGGTGGTGAACCAAGATCTGAAGGCCGCCGCCGAAGCCTGGCTGAGCGAGGACCCCGATCCCGACACGCGCGCGGAGCTGCAGGCGCTCCTGGACGCCGGGGACGGCAAGGAGCTGGCCGACCGCTTCGCCGGCACCCTGGAGTTCGGTACGGCGGGGCTGCGCGGCGCGGTCGGCGCCGGACCGAACCGGATGAACCGGGTCGTGGTGATCCGCGCCGCCGCCGGACTCGCGGCGTACCTGAAGGCGCGGGGAGTCACCGACGGCCCGGTCCTGATCGGGTACGACGCCCGGCACAAGTCGGACGTGTTCGCACAGGACACCGCGGCCGTGATCCGCGGCGCCGGCCTGGACGCCGTACTGCTCGACCGCCCGGCGCCGACCCCGGTGATCGCCTTCGGGATCAGGCACCTGCACGCGGTCGCCGGCGTGGTCGTGACGGCGTCGCACAACCCGCCGCAGGACAACGGCTACAAGGTGTACCTCGGGGACGGTTCGCAGATCGTGCCGCCGGCCGACGCGGAGATCGCGGCCGCCATCGCCGCGGTCGGCCCGCTGGCCGGCGTACCGCGGGGCGACGACTGGCAGACGACCGGTGACGAGCTGCTCACCGCGTACCTGGACCGGATCGCCGAACTGGTGCCGGCCGACGCGCCGCGGGACCTGACCGTCGCCTACACGCCCCTGCACGGCGTCGGCCGGACCCTGGTCGAGGCCGCGGTCGCCCGGGCCGGGTTCGCCGTACCGCAGGTGGTCGCGTCGCAGGCCGACCCGGACCCGGACTTCCCGACCGTCTCGTTCCCGAACCCGGAGGAGCCGGGCGCGATCGACGCCGCGCTGGAGCTGGCGCGCTCGATCCAGGCCGACATCGCGGTCGCGAACGACCCGGACGCGGACCGGTGCGCCGTCGCCGTTCCCGATCCACACAGCCCGGACGCCTCTGCGAATGGCGGCTGGCGGATGCTGCGCGGCGACGAGCTCGGCGCGCTGTTGGGCGAGTTCCTGCTGTCGTCACGCCCCGAAGGTGTGGCGGCCTGTTCAATCGTTTCGTCGTCACTGCTCGGCAAGATCGCCGCGTCGTACGGCGTCCGGTATGTCGAGACGCTGACCGGGTTCAAATGGATCGGGCGGGTGCCGGAGCTGGTGTTCGGCTACGAGGAGGCGCTCGGGTACTGCGTGGATCCGGCGGCCGTGAAGGACAAGGACGGCGTGTCGACGCTGGTCCGGGTGCTGCAACTGGCGGCGCAGGCGAAGGCCGCCGGCCGGACGTTGCTCGACCTGCTGGACGATCTCGCGGTCGAGCACGGACTGCACGCGACCGACCAGCTGTCGGCGCGGGTCGACGACCTGTCGCTGATCGCGCAGGCGATGGAGCGGCTCCGCGCGACACCGCCGGAGACGCTGGGTGCGTACGCCGTCGAGCGGATCGACGACCTGAGCCGGGGGTCCGAGTCGTTGCCCCCGACGGACGGGCTGCGGTTCACGCTCTCCGACGGCGCACGCGTGGTCGTGCGCCCGTCGGGTACGGAGCCCAAGCTGAAGTGCTACCTCGAGGTGGTCGTTCCGGTCACGACGGACGTCGCCACGGCTCGCCGTGAGGCGGCAACCGCGTTGGCAGCCATCAAGTCGGACCTGGCTGCCGCGGCGGGTATCTAGAACTCCCAGAACACCTGGCGGGTGGTTCTGGGGGCTCAGCGGGCGGCTGCCGCCGCTTCGGCTTTCTCGGCGTGCAGGGAGCTCTGCAGCGACGAGTGCAGGATGCGGAGCGTGCTGGTGGACTGCATCAGCGCGTCCCGCTCGTCCGGGTTCCGGTTCGCCAGGGCGGTGATCTCGTTGATGCTCGCCTCGATCCGGGCGATCCGGTCGGCGACCGTGCCCTCCTGGCTGCTGGCCTTGCGGATCGCGTCCGACGTGACCGTCCAGACGTCTTCCTTGTCGTTGGTCCGCCGGGACATGTCCACCATCTGGCTGAGCGCGGCGAGGTCGTGGTCGACCTGGGTGCGCTCCACCGGCACGGTGATCCCGACGGTCGCCTGCCGCAGCCGGGTGACGTGCCCGGACAGCTCCGACCAGGTGCACCGACCGCTCTTGATCTTGTCCAGCACCTTCGCGTACTCGGTGTTGAACTCGTCGTAGTTCACTGTCCTTGACTCCTGCCGTTCGACGCTCGACTCAGAACTCTAGGGCGTGCGCACCGAAATCTTGTAACCACACGATCGCAGATCGTGCAGGTGTCGCCAAAAAGAAACAGCCGCCCGGTACGCCAACGCGTACCGGGCGGCCGAGTTACGTCAGAACGCCGGCCTGAATCAGGCGACGTACGTGGAGTTCGCGTTCCAGGTGTTGCAGTTGCCCGCGACGGTGTAGCTGCGCGACGCGTTGAAGCCGGCGAACGACCAGAACCGGTGGTTCTTCAGCGAGCCGTGGTCACGCGGGTAGCCCGGCTGGTCGCCGGAGTTCGACACGACGTAGACCCACTGCTGGTACAGGCCGCCGGCCATTGGGTAGTAGCGCTTGTTGGCGCCGATGCTGGCCGAGCCGAGGCAGGACGCCTGCAGCTCACGACGGCGGCTCTCCTCCATCTGCGCGGCGTAGGTGCTGAACGCGCGCTGACGCTGCCAGGACGCGCCCAGGATGCCGGTCAGCCACTGGACGTGGTGAGCGTACTCGTGCGACAGAACGTTGGTCGCGTACGCGCGGGCCATGGTCGGGCTCTGGCCCCAGTAGTTCTGGATCACGTGCCGCGGGATGTAGATCCACGACTTGCCGTTGTAACCGCAGAAGAACGCGGTGCTGCCGTTGACCACGCCGCAGTACGAGCGAACCGAGCTCGAGCTGTGCAGCACCAGCTTCGGTGCGACCTTGTACGCCGCGCCGGCCTGCTTCAGCGGCAGCGCCCACTCGGCGTAGGTGCAGCGGAAGAGCTGCGAGATGTAGGCGTCGACGCCCGCGGCGGTACGCAGCGAGACGTTGACCTCCCGGCACTTCGACGGGGTGATCGGACCCGTCTTGTACAGGCGGTTGTAGCGCACGATGTTCAGCGTCGACGACTTCGTGGTCACGCCTTCGCCGGCCGGCGGGTTGCCGATCACGATGGGCTGACCGTCGATCGGCACCGGCGTGGCGGTTGCCGCGGTGGCGGCGGTGCCGGCCGTCGTGGCCGTGGTCGCCGTGGCGGCGGTCTGCGCGGCCTGGGCGTTCGGCAGCGCCATCGCCGCGAACCCGGCCAGGGCACCGACGGTGGCGAAGCCACGCAGGGTGGTACGGGAGAGGTTGACCATGAGCTCCACTCTCGATGTGTCTAGGGACCTGTCGGAGCCAATCCTGGAGTGCACAGGGGTTCACCAGGGCTTGGACACGGGCTCTGACGCGGCGATTCACACCACAGTTCCGGTCAGCGGCCGACTTTCGCGCCCAGAAATCGCAACTGGTCAGGAAGCATGCGCCGCCAGTAGCCGGGCGTGTGGAGACCGGCCTGCTGGCCGCCCACCGCGTTGAGCTCCTGGCGCAGTGCCGCGGCCGCCTCCGCGAACGGGTCGTCCCGGCCGCAGTCGATGCGAACGGCAACATCCCGGAACCCGCTCGGCCGGCCGAACACCTGGCTGCGCTCGAAGTCCCTGACGTCGTCGAACGCGCCCGGCTGGACGTCGGCGTAGTCGCGCCACAGGGCCGGACTGAGCGCGCCGACAGCCACCGCCCGCACGGCCGGCCCGACCCGGCGCTGCCAGTAGTGCAGGGCGACCCAGAGCAGGGCGCCGTACCCGCCCATCGACCAGCCGAGAACGCCGTACCTGCTGGTGTTCAGGCCGCGCTCGGCGAGCAGCGGGAGGAACTCCTGACCGAGCATGAACCCGGGATCGTTACCGTCCGCGCGCCGGTGCCAGTAGCTGTCCCGGCCGCCGTCGACGGTCGCCAGCGCGAACGGCGGCGTACCCTCGCGGACCGTCGCGGTCAGGTAGCGGTCGATGCCGAGGTCGTCGACGGCCGATGTGTGGTCGCCCCCACGACCGTGAAGGACGAGAACGACGGGCAGTTCGTCCGCCGGGCCGAAACCGTCCGGGTAGAGGATGCTGTAGCCGACCGTCGTCCGGCGGCCGAACGAGTCGAAGCTGCCGGCCACCACCGGGCCGGCGGGGACGTCGGGTACGACGCCGTCCGGGCCGGTCAGGCCGAGTACGTCGTGGACCCGGGCCCGGCCGGGCAGCACGCCGGTCTCCAGCGCGGTCACCGCGGCGACACCGGCGACCGCGGCCACGGCGCCGGTGCGGACGAACGTACGCCGGGTCAACACGGGATCAGGATGCGGTCGGTACGGGGTCAGCGGAGGAGGGCGGCGACCACGGCGATCACCGCGAGCACACCGATCGCGATCAGCTCGGGCCGCGCCCAGCGGGTGATCGTCTCGCCCTCGGACTTCGCGGCATACTGCTCCTGGTGGCTCTCGATCCGGTTGACGACGAATTCGGCCTTGGAGATCGAGCTGTCGTCGGCGAGCTTGCGGCCGCCGACCCGCTGCTTGCGCAGGTCCCGCATGACCAGCTGGACGCCGGGGGCCCGGTACCGGGCGGCCTCGGTGTGCACCCGGAGGATGTCGGTCACGTCGGCTCCGGTCACCTTCGACCACGGGATCTGGTGGTCGCGCAGGTGGTTACGCAGCAGCAGGTTCTCCGGGCTGAGCGTGACGGACGGGCGCATCAGGCCGACGTACGTCAGCACCATGAAGATCCCGATGATGCCGGCCACGAACAGTCCGGTCGCGGTGCGCCATTCCAGGACGATGTCGAGCAGGCCGAGCGCCCCGATCACCAGCACGATGGCCCCGGTGATCCGGTTGGACGCGGACAGGTACTGCTCGCTCTCGGGCGATTTCGACTTCACCAGCACAAAGTAACCGGCGGTCAGAATCGGCACTAGACTCGCCTAGGTGACCACACTCGACAGCGGCGTCGACAGCTTGGCCGACGTGA
Source organism: Kribbella shirazensis (assembly GCF_011761605.1). Lineage (GTDB taxonomy): Bacteria > Actinomycetota > Actinomycetes > Propionibacteriales > Kribbellaceae > Kribbella > Kribbella shirazensis. The sequence continues at coordinate 8,326,814 of NZ_JAASRO010000001.1, forward strand.
CCTCGTCCGAGGACCGGCTGCGCCGGTTCCTGCTCGGGCTGCCGGGCGTCGACCAGGTCGGCGCGGAGGCCCGCGCGGCCACCCTGAGCACCCGGTCGATCAAGACCACCGCCAAGCAGTACGCGCTGGACCTGGCGATCCGGATGATCGACCTGACCACGCTGGAGGGCCAGGACACCCCGGGCAAGGTGCGGGCCCTGTGCGCGAAGGCGAAGCGGCCCGATCCGGCCGACCCGACCGCGCCGCAGGTAGCCGCGGTCTGTGTGTACCCGGACCTGGTGGCGACCGCCAAGCACGAGCTGAACGGCTCCGGCATCAACGTGGCGAGTGTCGCGACCGCCTTCCCCAGTGGGCGTTCCAGCCTCGCGATCAAGGTCCAGGACACCAAGGACGCGGTCGCGGCCGGCGCCGACGAGGTCGACATGGTGATCGACCGCGGCGCCTTCCTCTCCGGGCGTTACGGGCTGGTCTTCGACGAGATCGCCGCGATCCGCGAGGCCGCCGGCGACGCGCACCTGAAGGTGATCCTGGAGACCGGCGAGCTGGTCACGTACGACAACGTCCGGCGGGCCTCCTGGCTGGCGATGCTGGCCGGCGCGGACTTCATCAAGACCTCCACCGGCAAGGTGTCCCCCGCGGCCACGCTGCCCGTCACCCTGGTGATGCTGGAGGCGGTCCGCGACTACCACGAGGCCACCGGCCTGCACATCGGCGTCAAGCCCGCCGGTGGGATCCGGACAGCGAAGGACGCGATCAAGTACCTGGTCACGGTCAACGAGACCGCCGGACCGGACTGGCTGGACCCGGAGCTGTTCCGCTTCGGCGCCTCCAGCCTGCTGAACGACCTGCTGATGCAACGCACCAAGCTGGCCACCGGACACTACTCCGGCCCCGACTACTTCACGCTGGACTGAGGTTGTTTTGAGCATGGGCAGATTCGAGTACGCACCCGCTCCCGAGTCGCGGGCGATCGTCGACATCAAGTCGTCGTACGGCCTGTTCGTCAACGGGCAGTTCGTCGACGCGACGGACGGGAAGCCGTTCAAGACCGTGTCCCCCGCCTCCGAAGAGGTGCTGGCCGAGGTCAGTGAGGCCGGGCCGGCGGACGTCGACAAGGCCGTCCGCGCCGCGCGGAAGGCGTACGACAAGGTCTGGGGCCCGATGAGCGGCAAGGACCGGGCGAAGTACCTGTTCCGGATCGCGCGGCTGGTCCAGGAGCGCGCCCGGGAGCTGGCGGTGCTGGAGTCGCTGGACAACGGCAAGCCGATCCGCGAGTCCCGTGACGTCGACATCCCGTTGGTGGCCGCGCACTTCTTCTACTACGCGGGCTGGGCCGACAAGCTCGAGTACGCCGGGGTCGGCGACGACCCGCGGCCGTGGGGCGTCGCCGGTCAGGTCATCCCGTGGAACTTCCCGATGCTGATGCTGGCGTGGAAGATCGCGCCCGCGCTGGCGGCCGGCAACACCGTCGTACTGAAGCCGGCCGAGACCACGCCGCTGACCGCGCTGGCGTTCGCGGAGATCTGCCAGCAGGCGGACCTGCCGCCCGGCGTGGTAAACATCGTCACCGGCGCCGGCCGCACCGGTCAGGCCCTGGTCGAGCACTGGGGAGTCGACAAGGTCGCGTTCACCGGATCCACCGAGGTCGGTCGCGCGATCGCGAAGTCGGTGGCCGGCACGGACAAGGCGGTCACGCTCGAGCTCGGCGGCAAGGCGGCGAACATCGTCTTCGAGGACGCGCCGATCGACCAGACCATCGAGGGCATCGTCAACGGCATCTTCTTCAACCAGGGCCACGTCTGCTGCGCGGGCTCGCGCCTGCTGGTCCAGGAGAGCGTGTACGACGAGGTGCTCGCGCGGCTGAAGCGCCGGATGGGCACGTTGCGCGTCGGTGACCCGCTGGACAAGAACACCGACATCGGCGCGATCAACTCGTCGGCCCAGCTGGCGAAGATCCGCGAACTGTCGCAGATCGGCGAGGACGAGGGCGCCGAGCGCTGGTCGCCGGAGTGCGAGCTGCCGAGCGAGGGGTACTGGTTCCCGCCGACCGTCTTCACCGGGGTGTCCCAGGCGCACCGGATCGCCCGCGAGGAGATCTTCGGCCCGGTGCTGTCCGTGCTGACCTTCCGTACCCCGGCCGAGGCGGTCGAGAAGGCGAACAACACCCCGTTCGGGCTGTCCGCGGGAATCTGGACCGACAAGGGTTCCCGGATCCTCTGGATGGCCAACCAGCTGCGCGCCGGCGTGGTCTGGGCGAACACGTTCAACCGCTTCGACCCGACCTCGCCGTTCGGCGGCTACAAGGAGTCGGGTTACGGCCGCGAGGGCGGTCGCCACGGTCTGGAGGCCTACCTTGCCCACTAAGGACACCGCGACTCCGAGGCTCGAAGTGCGCAAGACCTACAAGCTCTACATCGGCGGCGCCTTCCCACGCAGCGAATCGGGCCGTTCGTACGTCGTCAACGACGCCAAGGGCAAGTTCCTGGCGAACGCGTCGCAGGCCTCCCGCAAGGACGCCCGGGACGCGGTGGTCGCGGCCCGGAAGGCGTTCGGCGGGTGGCACGCGCGGACGGCGTACAACCGCGGCCAGGTGCTGTACCGGATCGCCGAGGTGATGGAGGGGCGGCACCAGCAGTTCAGTGCCGAGGTGGCCGCTGGTGAGGGTCTGTCGATCTCCAAGGCCCGTGCGGTCGTGGACGCGTCGATCGACCGCTGGGTCTGGTACGCCGGGTGGGCCGACAAGCTCGCGCAGGTGGTCGGCTCCAGCAACCCGGTGGCCGGCCCGTACTTCGACTTCTCGTTGCCCGAGGCAACCGGCGTGGTCGCGGTGCTCGCGCCGCAGGACTCCAGCCTGCTCGGTCTGACCAGTGTGATCGCGCCCGCGATCGTGTCCGGCAACACGGTCGTCGCGGTCTCGTCGTACGAGCGCCCGCTGCCGGCCGTGACGCTGGGCGAGGTGATGGCGACCTCCGACGTACCCGGTGGGGTGGTCAACATCCTCACCGGTTCCGCGTCCGAGATCGGCCCGTGGCTCGCCTCGCACCAGGACGTGAACGCGATCGACCTGTGCGGCATCACGTCCGAGGACGAGGCCCGCGACCTGGAGATCGCCGCCGCCGGGAACCTCAAGCGGGTACGCCGCCCCGCCGAGGAGGACTGGACCGCGGACCAGGGCCTGTCACGCCTCACGCAGTACCTCGAGCTGAAAACCGTCTGGCACCCGATCGGAGTCTGAGTGCTGAAGCCAGGTGACCGGGTGGCGATCGTTTCGCCGTCCGGTGGTCTGCCGGAGATCTTTCCTGGGCCGTACGAGCTCGGGTTGCGCCGGTTGCGCGACGACTTCGGGCTGGAGCCGGTCGAGTACCCGACGACCCGGAAGCTCGCAAGCACTCCGGAGGAACGGGCGGCCGACCTGCACGCGGCCTGGTCGGATCCATCGATCCGCGCGGTGTTCGCGTCGATCGGCGGCGACGACCAGCTCACAGTACTGAAGCATCTGGACGCGGCGGTCTTCCAGGCGGATCCGAAGCCGTTCTTCGGGTACAGCGACAACACGAATCTGCTGAACTTCCTGTATTCGTTGGGGTTGCCGGCGTTCCACGGCGGCAGTGTGATGGTGCAGTTCGGGCGCAGTGGCGCGATGCATCCGGACACCGAGCGCTCGCTGCGGGCGGCGCTGTTCACCGGTGGCGAGTTCGAGCTGACGCCCGCGGAGGGCTGGACCGACCACGACCACGACTGGAACGTCCCGGAGAACCTGGAGACCGATCCGCCGCTGTTCCCCGGCACCGGCTGGACGTGGAGCGGATCGCGCGCGGTCACCGGAAAGCTTTGGGGCGGTTGCCTCGAGATCCTCGACTGGCAGCTCGCCGCGAACCGCTGGATGCTGCCGACCGAGTCGTACGGCGGCATTCTGTTCCTCGAGACGAGCGAGGAGATGCCGTCGTCGGACGCCGTGTACCGGATGCTGCGCAACTTCGGCGAGCGCGGCCTGCTGGAGCGGTTCGACGCGGTGCTGTGGGGGCGTCCGAAGTCGACGTCGCTGGACCACGAGCTGACCGCGGCGGAGTCGGTCGCGTATGTCACCGGCCAGTACCTCGCGGCCGACCGCGCGCTCGCGGAGTACAACCCGGACGTGGTCGTTGTGAAGGGCCTCGACATCGGTCACACCGACCCGATGCTGGTCCTCCCGTACGGCGGCCACGCGACCGTCGACCCGATCGCCCGGCGGATCACCGTCAGCTACTGACATCTCTGTCAATATCTAACTGATCGCTGTACCTTCGTAGGTGAAAACCTTCATCTTCCGCTCCGCCCCCGGGAGGTCCGAATGGTTCACCGCAGCTTGTCCTTCATCCTCGCGACGTTGCTCACCGCGGTCGCCGGCCTCGCCGTACCGCAGACCGCGTACGCCGGGCAGCCTCCTGTCACCATCACGATCGGCTCGTCGCAGGTCGACCTGACCTTCAACGACCCCGTCGACCACAACGGCCAGGACATCACCCAGCTGAACAAAATGATCGCCCTGTTCAACGGAGCACCGGCCGGGTCCGAGGTACGGATCGCGCTCTACAGCATCACCGCCAACATCGTGTACGACGCGATCGAGGCCGCTGTGAAACGTGGCGTGCACGTGTATGTGGTGCACAACGGTGAGGACAAGAACTCCACCGACGACTCCCCGGCCGCGCTCGCGTCGCTGCTGGGCGCCAACCACCACTGGTGCGACCACGGCAGCAGCTCTCTCGCGTACGGCGGCGGCTGCATCTCGAACTCGAGCACCGGGCTGATGCACGCGAAGTACATGTTGTTCTCGCAGACCAAGGACGCGTCCGGTACGACGCGGTCCTGGGTGACCTGGTTCGGCTCGCCCAACATGACGTATGCCTCGGGCGCGAACCTGTTCAACAACTCCTTCACCGTCTACGGCGACAAGACCCTCTACGACAACTTCTACAGCCAGCAATGGCTGCCGCAGTGGCAGGAGAACACCTACGCGGACAACGACTTCTACGTCGCCTCGGCGCCGCGGGGGTACTTCGGCTCCTCCGCCTCGAACATCCAGGTCTACTCATCCCCGGAGCAGAACACCGACCTGGTCGCGAACCGGCTCAGCTACATCGACGCGGACGCCGACTGCCGGATCCGGGTGATGGAGGCGTCGATCAACGACACCCGCTCGGCGGTCGTCGACATGCTGGTGTCGTTGCACAGCGGCGGATGCAAGGTGTGGGTGGACGTCGGCGCCATCCAGAGCGGGTCGCTGAGCAAGCTCAAGTCGGCAGGCATCCCGGTCCGTAAGTCTCCCGTGCACGACAAGACGATCATCGTGTCGGCACGGTACGCCGGTTCGAGTGCGGTACGGCCGCTGGTCTTCACCGGTTCACACAACCTGACCGCGTCCGCGCTGCAGTACAACGACGAGATCCTCGTCAAGGTCGCGGACAGTCAGCCGATGTACGACGCCTTCTACGCCCACTTCAACGACGCCTACAACACCGGTACCGCACTCTGACCGCTACCTCACCACCGTGCGGGTGAGCGCCGGGTTCGGGTCGGGATAGCAGGCGACCGGGGCCGTGGTGGTGAGGAACTTCCATTTGATCTTGGCCTGCAGGGTGAGGCCCGGGTCGTCATAGCTGCTGCCCTTGAGCCTGGTCTCGATGACAGTGCCCGGGCGGCCCGATTTGAGGCGGACGCTCAGCGCCGGGAGTTCGTAGCTCGCACCGCCCGGGATCGGACCGGCGACTTTGACCACTACGGCGTTTCCTTCGAGCTGCACCGTTGGGGTGGAGTTCAGGCCCGAGCCGCCGACGATTCTGGCGCTCACGTAGGCGGCGGTGGGCGGGATCGGGACCCGAAGCGTGAGGTCGCGGACCTCCTTCAGCTTGAAGCCCTTGACCTCGCCCGGGAGCGTCCCGGGCTGCGGCCGGACGGCGATGGTGAAGCGGGAGTTCGCGGGTACGGCAGCCGGCGCCTGGGCGTCGACGGCCTGCCGCAGCGAAAGCGTGTGCCGACCGAACTTCGTATCCGCGCGGCAGGCATAGCTCGCGACAGGCTGAGCAAGGACCTGGGCTTGGACTTGGGCTTGGGCATCGGTCGGGGCGAGTAAGGCGAGAACCACCACAAGACTGCGGTAAGTAGCCATACAACTACTCTATGCAGTCATCGCCCGAACAGGAACCATCCGCCCACACCGGCGGCCACGAACACTACGGGCAGCGCCAGCAGGAACCACGCGCGCCTCCGGCGCCGGCGCCGTACCGGCGGATCGGTCGCGACCGTGGTGTCCAGGTCGTCGTCGGTGATCGCGGTCCGCTCCGCCGCGCGCATCGGCGCCTCCTGCTCCAGGCGGTACGCCTCCGCCTCGAGCCGCTCGGCCAGCGTGTCCGCACGCTCCCAGCGATCGGTCACGCGGTACGCCAGCGCCCGCGCGAAGATGTCGTCGAGCTGCCCGACCGAGTCGTGCAGCACCGAACGCAGGCTCGGCGGCGGCAGATCGGGGTCCCGGTTCAGCACGTCACCGATCGACGTCGCGGAGTACGGCGGATGCCCGGTGAGGAGCGCGTACGTGACGGCGCCGACGGCGTAGATGTCGGCCCGCTCGTCGAAGCCACCGTCGCCGCGGCCCTGCTCGGGCGCCATGTAGGCCGGCGTACCGACGGCCTGGGTGAGTCCGGACGCCTCCGCGGCGCGCTTCGCGAGGCCGAGGTCGGCGAGCACGATCCGGTGCGTTCCGCCGCCGGCCTCCGTGCCGGGCCGGAGCAGCAGGTTCGCCGGAGTGACGTCGCGGTGTACGACGCCCTCGCTGTGCAGCGCCGCGACCGCCCGCGCCAGGTCGGCGCCCCACCAGAGCGCGTCCACCGGGTCCAGCTGTCCGTGCCGCAGTACGTCGCCCAGCGTCCCGCCGCCGACGTAGTCCATCACGAAGTACGGCCGCCCGTCCGGGAGCTTGCCCAGGTCGAACACCCGGACGACCCGGTCGCTCGCGATCCGGCGCATCAGCCGCGCCTCGGACAGGAAGCGTTCGCGGACGTCGGCGCGCGACGCCCAGTTGTCCGCGAGCACCTTGACGGCGACGTCGACGTCCAGGTCGTCGTCGTACCCCCGCCAGACGGTCGCGAACGCACCCGCGCCGATCTTGTCCCGTAACCGGTACCGCCCGATGACATCCATCCCCGCTATTGTCGGTCACAAACCAGTTCAAAAGGGGGAGCATGACCGAGGAGCTGGAAGAACTCGCGGCCCGGGCTGCAGCCGGGGACCAGTCGGTGCTTCCACAACTTCTGCAGGCGATCAGGCCGCAGGTGCAGCGCCGGGTGGCAAAGTTCCTGCCGTACCGGGAGGACGCCGAGGAAGCGGTGCAGGACACGCTGCTCCAGGTGGTCAACAAGGTGCACACGTTCAAGGGCACCGGCAGCTTCGCGGGGTGGGTGACGATCGTCGCGACCAACCAGGCGCGGCAGACCTACCGGTCGCTGAAGCGGCGCGCCGTCGAGCAGTCCGCCGAGGTCCTGCCCGAGTCCGTCGATCCGCGCACCACTTCGGTCATCGCCGGCTCGCGCCTGGACCTCCTGGAAGCGCTCGAGGACCTCGAGTCCCACCACCCGCAGCTCGTCCAGCCGCTCGTCCTGCGCGACCTCGGCGCGCTCTCGTACGCCGAGATCGCCGACGAGCTCGACGTACCGCTCGGCACCGTCAAGGCCCGCATCCACCAGGCCCGCAAAGCCGTCGCGGAACGCATGACCGTGCGCTGAACCGCTACTCCCCCGCCCTCCGTCGGGCCGTGTCGGCGGCCAGGGAGGCGACGGCGCGGATCTCGTTGTCGGTGGTGTCGTTGAGGACGCCGGTGATCAGGTCGACGTCGTCCGGTTCGGCGAGGGTGGTGAGGACGTTCAGTGCGCTCAGGTGGTCGAAGCCGGCGCGGATGTCGTCGCCGGCCTCGACGGGCGGGCGGGCCAGGATCTCGCGGGCGACCTCGCGGACGTCGGCGGCCAGCGGTTCGAGCGGGTTGCCACCGCTCAGGCGCGTGTACGCGGCGGCGACCTGGTACATGTTCAGCGCACGGCAGACGGTCGGAACATTCGGGCTGTGCAGGAGCGCGTCGAAAGCCTGGAGTGGGATGCCAACCTCGTCTGCGCTCATATGGGAACGCTAGCGGCTGCGTGCAGGTGGTTGGCCAGCAGGTGCACGGAATCGGGAGCGTCGGCGCCGTAGCAGAGCAGGTGCTGGCGGGTGGACCAGGCGTCCTGGAGCGGGCAGATGTCGACGTCGACGGTCGAGTGGACGGCGCGTCGCGGTACGACGGCCAGACCTGCACCCGCGGTGGCGAGGGTGATGAGCGCGTGAAGGGTCGGGACGAGGGTGCGGTAGCGCGGCGCGGGCGCGTGCGGACCGAGGCGGTCGTCCATCCACTGGCTGAGCGGTGAGTTCCGGTCGAGGCCGACCAGGGGATGCTCGGCGACTTCGGCGTACGCGATCGAGGCCCGGCCGGACAGGGTGCCGCCGGCCTGGCCGATCACGACGAGCGAGTCGTCGGCCAGCGGTTCGGTCAGTAGCGGGGTGGGCTCGTCGTCGAGGATCACGCCGAGGTCCGCCTCCCCGGCGGCGAGCAGGCGGACGCTGCGGATGGTACGGCGCTCGCTCACGTTCACGTCGTACTCCGGATGGTCGCGGAGGAACGTGGCGAGGGCGGTCGGGACGAGCTGGTGCATCGCGGACCCGCCGGCGACCAGGCGGATCGGCTCCGAGCGAGAGACGGCGTACGACGCGACCGCGCTGTCCAGCCGTGTCGTCTCGGCCAGCACCTCGCGGGCGTGCCGGGCGAGGGTGGCGCCGGCCGGGGTCAGCCGGACGCCGCGTCGCTCGCGGACCAGCAGCGGTACGCCGGCCTGCGCCTCGAGCGCCCTGACCCGCGCACTGGCCGAAGGCAGACTGAGGTGCATCACCCGCGCGCCGGCAGTGATCGAGCCCTCTGCCGCGACATGCGTGAAGAGCCGGAGATCGTCGAGGTCGTACCGCATGAGCCCAGCCTACGTCTCTGGCTAAGGCTGACTACGGGGATCGCGCATTGTGGAGTCTCCGCCGACCCAGGATCCTCGAAGGGTGCTGCTGATCCTCCTGGCCGGTGTCGCGGCCGGCGCGCTGAACGCCGTCGGCGGCGGGAGATCGAAGGGGCTCACCCAACTGATGACCGGGCTGTTCTTCGTACGGGCGTTCGCGTGAACCCGGCGCAGGAGTCGGCACAGTTGGCGATGGCCTACCAGGCGTGTGAGGTCGCGGACCTGGCGGCGGCGGTGGTCGACGTCCACGATCCCGCCGAGGCGGCGGCGCAGGCGGCCCGGGTCCTCGCGGCAGCGCGGGAACTGGTCGCCGCCGCGGCTCGTCTCGCCGATCCCGTGGCGCCGACGGATCCGCTGCAACTGTTCGCGTACGAGCATCCCGAAGAGGCCGCCGCGGACGTGGCGGACTGGGTCAGCCGTCGGCGCTAGGGTTGGCGCGGCGACCCTGCGGTTGTTCGTGCGGGAGCTGCTCGCGCTCGCGGCGCAGGTACAGACCGGCGGCCGTGGACACGCTCGTGAGCAGCCAGACCACGACGCCCGCATCGTCGGTGACGCCAATGATCGGGAGCAGGTCGGGCAGGATGTCCACCGGCGAGACCAGGTAGACGAGCGCCAGCAGCCACAGGAAGGTCCGGCTCTTCGGCAGGTCGGCGTACGTCCCGCGGCGAACGTCCCGGAGCAGCCGCGGAAGCGCCTTCGCCCGGTCGATCACGTTCCCGACCGGCACCGGCTCACCACGCGCGATCTTCCGCCGACGCACAACCCGCCGCCGCACCGCACCCAGGGCGCCGACCCCCGCCCCGATCACCAGCAGGCCGGCCCCGACCGCGACCGCGGGCAGCCCCACGACGTCACCGTCGCGGAACAGCAACGTCAGCAGCCCGATCACCCCGAGCAACGCCCCGAAGTACACCATCCACCCACTGTAGAGGGCGTTTCAGCCGACCGGGCTCAACGCAGCGAGGCGAGCGAGCTGGTCGGGCGTCAGTTCGAGCCCGGCGGCCGCGACGTTCTCCTCCAGATGCCGCACCGAACTGGTCCCCGGGATCGGCACCACCACGGGTGACCCGTGCAGGAGCCACGCCAGCGACAGCTGCGCGGCGGTCGCACCCAGCTCACCGGCGATCATCCCGAGGAGCTGCGAACCGGCGTGCTCACCGAGTGCGATCGGGACCCAGGGGATGAACGCGATCCCCTCCGCGGTGCAGTAGTCGAGGACGTCCTCGTGCCGGCGGTCGGTCAGGTTGTACCGGTTCTGCACGCTGACCACGTCGACGTACCGCCGGGCCTCGCGAAGCTGCTCCACAGTCACCTCGGACAGGCCGACGTGCCGCACCTTGCCCTCGGCAACCAGTCGCGCCAGGGCACCCAACTGGTCCGGGAACGGCACGGCGGGGTCGATCCGGTGCAACTGCAGGAGATCGATCCGCTCGACCCGCAACCGCCGCAGGCACAGCTCCGCCGCCTGCCGCAGGTACTCCGGTCGCCCGCACGGCGTCCACTCGCCGGGCGACGGGCGGGTGTGCCCGACCTTGGTGGCGATCAGGACGTTGCCGTAAGGATGCAGAGCCTCGGCGAGCAGCTCCTCGTTGGCGCCGATGCCGTACGCGTCGGCGGTGTCGATGAAGTCGACACCGAGCTCGACCGCCCGTCGGGCGACCCGGATCGCGTCGGTGCGGTCGGCGGCCGGGCGGTACCCGGTCAGCCGCATCGCGCCGAAGCCCAGCCGATGCACGTCCAGCTCGCCGATCTTCAGTCGTGTGTTGTCCATGCGGCCCAGGGTCCGGCGAGCGTCCGGCGTACCTGAAATGATTTAGGCTGAGCTAAATGCTGACGCTCACCTTCACCGTGGCGGACCTGGCCCGGACGAGGCTCGCGATGTCCCCGCTCTGGGAGGTCGTGGCGAGCATCCGGCTGCTCAAGTCACCCCGGCCGCATCCTTTCCACAGCCGGTGGGCGCGCGCGACCAGGGAGCGACTCGCCGGGACGGAGCTCGACCTGCTGTTCGATCTGGTCGACCCTGCCGTCTGGTACCTGGCCGACTTCCTCACCCCGCCGCCGAGCAGCCCGCTTCCTGATCTCGAGAGCGATCTCAGCACACTCCGGCGGGTGCCGCCCGAGCAGGTCCGCGCCGATCTCGACATCCTCGCGTACGCGCGCCGCCGCTCGTTCGGCTCGCTCGCCGAGGCGCAGCTCCCGCGCCGGCTGCGCAGTCCGCGGCCGGGCGAGCTACCGACCGCGCGAGTCGCCGAGTTGTACGCCGACCCGGCCGAAGGCATCACCCGCCTGGCGGAACAGATCGCGACGTACTGGGAACTCGCGCTGGCGCCGTACTGGGGGCGGATCCGGACGCTGCTCGACGACGACCTGCTCTACCGCGGCCGCCGCCTCGGACAGGCGGGACCGGCGGGGCTGTTCGAGGATCTCGCCGACGGCGTGCGGTGGCGCGACGGCACGCTCTCGATCCGGCACCGGCGCTTCCACGGCGAGCGGAAGCTGACCGGCGAAGGGCTCCTGCTCACCCCGTCTGCGTTCGTCTGGCCGACGGTCTACTCGAGCACGATCCCGCCGTGGCAGCCCACTCTCACCTACCCGGCCCGGGGAGTCGCCGCCCTCTGGCACGACTCGCCGCGCCCCACCCCGGCAGGTCTCGCGGCCGTCCTGGGACGCTCACGCGCCGACCTGCTCGCCCAGCTCGACACACCGCGCTCCACCACGGAGCTCGCCGCCCGCACCGGCATCACACCTGGCGGCGTGTCCCAGCACCTCACCGCACTCCGCAGCGCCGGCCTGGTCACCCGGCACCGATCCGGCCGCACGGTCCTGTACGCCCGCTCCGCCGCCGCCGACACTCTCCTCGACGCCAGCACCTGACCTCTTCGGAACAAATTCGCCACTATCCGGCCATTTGTTTCCGAAAAGCCGCCTGGGCCGCCTAGCGGTTGTACGGCTGGGAGAGGAGCGGGCGGGTGTTGGCGAGGACCTGCTCGTAGTTGGTGCGGATGGTGGTGGCGTCGACCGTTACGGCGGGCTCGGGTTTGCCGAGCGGGATCTGCCAGGTCGGTGGAGTGTCGGCGCCGGACAGGGCCCAGGCGGCCTGGCGCGCGGCGCCGAGGGCGACGTACTCGGCCGGCTCGGGGAGGACGAGCTCCGCGCCGAGGATCGCCGGGGCGAGAGCCTGGACGGCGCGTGAGCGGGCGCCGCCGCCGAGGAGCAGGACGCGCTGGACCGGCACGCCCTGGTCGCGGAGCGCGTCGACGGCGTCGGCGAGCCCGCACAGCAGACCCTCGACCGCGGCGCGGGCCATCGTCGCGGGCTGCATCGTGGAGCGGGTCAGACCGTAGATCAGGCCGGTCGAGTGCGGGAGGTCCGGCGTACGCTCGCCGTCCAGGAACGGCAGCAGGACGAGGCCGTCACTTCCCGGCGAGGACAGCGCCGCCTCGTCGAAGGCGGAGAGCTCCAGGCCGAGCATCTGCGCGGTCGCGGACATCACGCGGGCCGCGTTCAGCGTGCAGACGAGCGGCAAGTACTCGCCGGTGGCGTCGGCGAACGCAGCCACCAGTCCGGTCGCGTCCTTGGTGGGGTGCGCGGACCGCGCGAACGCCGTACCGCTGGTGCCGAGGGAGACCGCGACGTCGCCGGGCTGCAGGTCGAGACCCAGCGCCGCGGCCGCGTTGTCCCCGGTGCCGGCCGCGATCGCCGCACCGAACGAGGTCCGGCCGACGATCTCGGCAGGTCCGGCGATCCGGGGCAGCGCGAGCTGACGGCCGAACGCGAGCTCGACCAGATCCGTCCGGTAGTCGTTGGCCGTCGGTGACCACCAGCCGGTGCCGGACGCGTCTCCACGGTCGGTGGTGATGCCGTCGATCCCGTGCCGGTCGGCGGCCAGCCGATGCGTCATCCAGTCGTGGGGCAGTACGACGGCCGCGGCCCGCCGCGCGGCGTCACGGCGTACCTCGGCCGTCCCGCGCGCGGCCTCGTCCCGCAGCCAGCGCAGCTTCGTGACAGTGAAGGACGGGACCGGAACCGAACCGGTCGCCTCCGCCCACGCCTCGGGGCCGCCGAGCTCGGCGATCAGCTCGGCGGTCGCGTCGGCGGAACTGGTGTCGTTCCACAGGACGGCCGGGTGGACGACCTCACCAGTGTCGTCCAGCAGGACCATGCCGTGCTGCTGCCCGCCGATCGCGATCGCCTGGACGCCGTCGAGCAGCCCGTCGGAAGCGATCTCCCACGCCTTCCACCACTCGGCGGGGTCCACCTGGGTCCCGTCGGGGTGCGGCGCCCGGCCCTCTCGCAGTACCGCGCCGGTCTCCGCGTCGCACACGACCACCTTGGTCGCCTGGGTGGAACAGTCCACCCCGGCAACCAGCCTCAGCTCAGTCATGGCACCCAGACTAGAGCGCTTCCACCGTCGCCCGCGCGCCGATCTCGTGGAGCGACTTCACTGCGGCCCTGTACGGCGTCACGAACCGCTCGTCCGACGCCAGGTCACCGAACAGGTCCGGATCCGAGATGAACACCAACGGATCCTCCCGGTTGTGCTGGGCCCGCTCGACCAGCTTGTCGCGCAGCCGGTCGACGACCTCGATCGGCTGCCCCTGCTCGTCGACACCCTCGGCGTACCGCGCCCAGGACGCGACCACGAGCACCGACCGCGTGATCTCCCGGCCGGCCGCCAACTGCTCGCGCACCACCGGCAGCAACCACTTCGGGATCCGGTCCGAGCTCTCCGCACACAACCGCGCGAGCGTGTCCCGTACTTCGGGATTCGCGAACCGCTCGATCAGCTGGTGCTTGTAGCGGTCCAGGTCGACCCCGGGCACCGGCGGCAACGTCGGCGTTCCCTCGTTGTCCATGTAGCCGAGCAGGAAGTCGACGTACAGCTTGTCCTGGCAGACCTCGTGCGCGTAGCGGTAACCGTCCAGGAACCCGAGGTAGCACAGCGCCTGGTGGCTCGCGTTCAGCAGCCGCAGCTTCATCAGCTCGTACGGCTCGACGTCCTCGACGATCTGGACACCGACGTCCTCGTACGGCGGCCGCTCGCCACCGAAGTCGTCCTCGAGCACCCATTGCGTGAACGGCTCGCACACCACCGGCCAGCCGTCCTCGATGCCGAACCGCTCGGCCAGCGCCTCCCGGTCCGCGTCCGCGGTGACCGGCGTGATCCGGTCGACCATGCAGTTCGGGAAGCGCACCTCGTTCTCGAGGAACTCGGCCGTGGCCGGGTCCTTCAACCGCGCGAAGCCGGCGATCATCTTGCGCGCCACATGTCCGTTGCCCGGGATGTTGTCGCAGGACATCACGGTGAACGGCGGTACACCGGCCTCGCGCCGCCGGCGCAGCGCCTCCACGATGAACCCGAACGCACTACCCGGCGTCGCACCCGGCCGCAGGTCCGCGGCCAGCGCGGGATCCGAGGCGTCGAGCTCACCGGTCACCTGGTTGACGTGGTACCCGCCCTCGGTGATCGTCAACGACACGATCCGCGTCGCCGGGTCGACCATCCGCGCGAGCACGGCCTCAGGATCGTCGGGCGCAAACAGATACCCCACGATCGACCCGACCACCCGAGGCTCCAACTGCCCGTCCGGATGCTTGACGACCAACGTGTACAAACAGTCCTGGGCCGACATCACCTGGGCCATCCGTCGGTCGTTCGGGAGCACCCCGACGCCGATGATCCCCCAGTCGAGCGCTTTCCCGTCGTTCATCAGCCGATCCAGATACATCGCCTGATGAGCACGATGAAAGCCGCCCACGCCGAAGTGCACGATCCCCGGCGTCACCGCCGTACGGTCGTAGGAAGGCACCGGGACGTCATTGCCCAGGGCATCGAGAGCAGCAGCCGCCAGTTTCACTTGACCGCCCCCAGCGACAGGCCCTGGACGAGCTTGTCCTGGGCGGCGAACCCGGCGATCAGCACCGGCAACGACACCACGATCGACGCGGCACAGACTTTGGCGAGGAACAATCCTTGACTGGTCACGAACCCAGTCAAGAACACCGGAGCCGTCTGCGCCACTGTGCCGGTCAGCACCCGGGCGAACAGCAGCTCGTTCCAGCTGAAGATGAAGCAGATCAGTGCGGCGGACGCGATGCCCGGCGTCACCACCGGGGCGACGACCGACCGCAACGTGCGGCTGAGCGACGCGCCGTCCACCGAGGCGGCCTCCAGGATTTCCACCGGCACCTCGGACAGGAAGCTGCGCAGCATCCAGACCGCGATCGGCAGGTTCATCGAGGTGTACAGAATGATCAGCAGCCAGATGTTGTCCAGGAACCCGACCGACTGCGCGAACAGGTAGATCGGCAGCAGGCCGGCCACCACCGGCAGCATCTTCGTGGACAGGAAGAAGAACAGCACGTCCGTCCACTTCTTCACCGGCCGGATCGACAGCGCGTACGCCGCCGGGAACGCGAGCAGGATGACCAGCACCGTCGAGAGGACGCTCGCGGTCAGCGAGTTCGCGATCGAGGGCCACGGCCCGGTGTCGAAGAACGACTTGTAGCCGTCCAGGGTCAGCGGGGCGCCCAGGTCCGGCGGGTTCTTCGCCGCGTCCTCCTCGGTGTGGAAGGAGGTCAGCAGCATCCACAGCACCGGCAGCACGAACAGGATGCCGACGATCCAGGCGAGCCCGGACAACGCCCAACCACCACCACGGCGTGAATGCCCCTTCACCATCGTGACCTGGCCGCTCATCGTCCGGTCTCCTCTCTGAACAACGTGGACACCGACCGCAGCGCGAAGGTCGCGATCAGAATCGTGCCGATCACCACGATCACGCCGGCCGCGGACGCCCGGCCGTAGTCGTGCGCGGTGTAGAAGGTCTGGTAGATCGTGTAGGGCAGGTTCGCCGTACCGAGGCCGCCGGACGTGATCGTGAAGACCGCGTCGAAGTTCTGCACGACGTAGATCGAGCCGAGCAGCGCTGACAGCTCCAGATACTGGCGCAGGTGCGGCAGCGTCATGTAGCGGAAGATCTCCCACTGGTTCGCGCCGTCGATACCGGCCGCCTCGATCACGTCCAGCGGACGGCTCTGCAGACCGGCCAGCAGGATCAGCATCATGAACGGCGTCCACTGCCAGACCAGCGCGAAGATGATCGACCACAGCGGCTGGTTGCTGATCCAGTCGGGCTGCGGGGCGTTGTCACCGAACAACCACTTCAGGACGCCGTTGAACAAGCCGTACGTCGGGTTGTAGAGCGCGTGCTTCCACAGCAGCGCCGCGGCCACCGGCACAACCAGGAACGGCGTGATCATCATCGTCCGGACCACGCCCCGGCCGCGGAACTTCCGGTCCAGCAGCAGGGCGATCAGCAACCCGAGCACCAGGCTGATCAGGACGACGCCCACGGTCAGCAGGATCGTCACCCAGATCGCGTTCCGGGTGTTCGCGTCGGTGAGCACCCGGCGGAAGTTGTCGATCCCGGCGAACCCGCGCTCGTCGGGGTAGTACGCGTTCCAGTCCATGAAGGACACCACGATCGTGACCACGAACGGCAGCTGGGTCACGATGATCATGAAGATCAGCGCCGGCAGCAGCGGACCGCGCCGGGCCCAGTCGCCGGCCTTGCGCAGCATCGTGCCCTCGGAGCCAGGCGGCGCGGCGTGCCGCTGCGGCCTGGGCTGCGTGTCAGGTTTCGCGTCGACGGACATGCCTACCTCATTTCGCTTCCCGCGAGCGGTACCGCTCGGCGACGTCGTCGGCGAGCTCCTGCCCGCGTTTCAGTGCCTCGTCGACGCTCATCCGCCCGGCGATCGCCGAACTCACGTCCTGACTGACCTGCGTGCCGAGGTCCGGGAACTCCGGAATGTCGACGAACTGGATACCCGGCGCCGGCCGCGGCTGGGTGCCCGGGTTGTTCGGGTCCGCGTTCTCGATCGCGCTCTTGGTCGGCTCCGCGAACGCCGCGGCCTCCTTGACGTACTCCGGGATCTCGTACGTCGACGCGCGCTTGCCGGCCGGTACGTTGGACCAGCCCACCTTCTCGCCGACCAGCTTCTCGTAGTCCTTGCCGGAGGCCCAGGAGATGAACTTCCAGGCGTTGTCCTTCTTCTTCGACGCCTCCTGGATGCCCCACGCCCACGCGTACAGCCAGCCGGAGCTGTCGGTCTTCACGACCGGCGCCGGGGCGTAGCCCATCTTGCCCTTGACCGGTGAGTTCGGCGCCTCGAGCGAACCGGCCGCCGACGTGGCGTCGTACCACATCGCGACGTTGCTCTGGATGGTGTTGTTCAGGCACTCGGTGAACCCGGCCTGCGGTGCGCCGGCCTCACCGTGCGCGCGGACCAGGTCGACGTAGAACCTGGTCGCCTCGGTGAACTCCGGCGAGTCGACCTGCGCCTGCCAGTCCTCGGTGAACCAGGTGCCGCCGAAGGTGTTCACGACCGTGGTGAGCGGGGCGAACAGCTGACCCCAGCCGGGCTGGCCGCGCAGGCAGATGCCGCGCATCCCCGGTTGCGCGTTGTCCACCGTGGCCGCGATGTCCGCGACCTGCTGCCAGGTCGGCTTCTCCGGCATCGTCACGCCCTTGGCCGCCAGGATGTCCTTGCGGTACATGAGGAACGACGACTCGCCGTAGAACGGTTCGCCGTAGATCTTCCCGTCCTCGCCGGTCATCGACTGCGTCATCGGCTTCAGGACGTCGTCCTGGTCGAACGACGGGTCCTTGGCGATGTAGTCCGACAAGGGCGCGATCCACTTGCTCTTGGCGTAGATCGGGATCTCGAAGTTGCTCACCGATGCCACGTCGTACTGACCGGCCTGACTGGAGAACTCCTGGCTGATCTTGTCCCGGACGTCGTTCTCCGGGAGGACGGTGAAGTTCACCTTGATGCCGGTCTGCTTGGTGAAGTGCTCGGCGGTCAGCTTCTGCAGATCGACCATCTGCGGGTTGTTCACCATCAGCACGTTGATGCTGTCGGCACCACCGCCGCCGGCCCCGCCTCCCCAGCCCGCACAGCCGCTGACCGCAGTCACCAGGAATGCGATCCCGACCGCTCCGATGCGTTTGCGCCTACTCAGCACGGTTTCTCCCTTGCCGGTCCGCTCAATCCGCTCATTTGAGCACGCCTCTGCTCACACCATGAGTGAACCGGGAACGTCTTGACCTGTCAAGAGTCTGTGCAACACTTGGGTCCGGTGGTGCTCATATGAGCGGGAGGCAGTGATGGAGACGTTCGGGCCTGCACAGCTGGTGCTGACGGCCTCGATCGCGCGGCGGTACTACGTCGACGGTCGGTCGAAGGTGGAGATCGCCGACGAGTTCCGGCTCAGCCGGTTCAAGGTCGCGCGGTTGCTCGACCACGCGCGCAGCAGCGGCCTGGTGCGGATCGAGATCAGCCATCCCGGCGCTATCGACCTCGACCTGTCCGCCCGGCTGCAGGAGTCGCTCGGTCTGCGCCGGGCGATCGTGGTGGACACCCCCGAGGTGGACGAGCCGGCGTTGCGCACCCAGCTCGGCAAGGCCGCCGCGGACCTGCTGTCGGAGATCGTCACGCCCGAGGACGTCCTCGGGCTCGCGTGGGCGCGGGCGGTGACCGCGATGACCGAGCAGCTGACGTCCCTCGCTCCGGTGCCGGTGGTGCAGCTGACGGGTGCGCTGACGCGTCCGGACGTCGAGGCGAACTCGGTCGAGCTCGTCCGGCACACGGCCCGCCTGTCGGGCGGTCCGGCGTACCTGTTCTACGCGCCGCTCGTCGTACCGGATGCCGCGACGGCGCGCGCCCTGCGGCAGCAGCCGGAGGTTGCCGAGGCGATCAGCCATTTCGACTCGGTGTCGAAGGCGGTCGTCGGGCTCGGTTCGTGGGCGGCCGGGCAGTCGACGCTGTACGACGCGATGGACGAGAAGGCCTGCGAGCAGTTGCGTCGTCGCGGCGTGGTGTCGGACATCTCGGGCGTGTTCGTCGACGCGGACGGCGTACCGGTGCAGAGCCGGGTCACCGACCGGGTGATCGCGATCAACGCCGAGCAGATGGACAAGATCGACGAGGTGATCGCGATCCCGTACGGGCTGGCCAAGGTCGCGGCGGTCCGGGCCGCCGTCCGCAGCGGGCTGGTGAACGCGATCGTTACCCACGCACCCCTGGCGAAGGCCCTGCTGCAACCGTCAGACTGACCGGCGATGCCTGCTGCTGAGGTCGAGTTGGTCGGAGGTACGGCGAACCGCGGGTTGGTGGTGCGGGTCGGGGATACCGTCCGGCGGCCGCTGCGCGCCAGCAGCACGGCCACGCACGCGCTGCTCCGCCATCTGGAGAGCGTCGGTTTCCAGGGGGCGCCGGCGTTCCTCGGTGTGGACGCGCAGGGGCGCGAGGTGCTCTCGTACCTGCCTGGCGAGACCGTGACGGCGCCGTACCCGTCCTGGTCGATGACGGACGAGGCGCTGGACAGCGTGGCCCACCTCCTGCGGACGTACCACGAGGCGGTCGCGGACTTCCGGCCGATCGGACTCGAGTGGGCCGAGCCGGTGCCCGCCGATTACGTGACGGGGCTGATCAGCCACAACGACCCCAACCTCGACAACGTGGTGTTCCGCGACGGGGTCGCCGTCGCGCTCATCGACTTCGATCTCGCAGGCCCCGGTTCGCCGTTGTGGGACGTCGCGACCGCCGTACGACTGTGGGCCCCGCTGCGTCCCGACGCGGACATCCACGACGTACGGCGAGGGCACACCCTCACCCGCCTCCGCCGCTTCGCCGACGCATACAACCTGACCGACGCCGACCGCCTCCGCCTGGTCGACGCCGCCGCCGACAACCACATCTGGTGCATGGACTACGTCCGCCGGGGCTCCGAGGCCGGTCACCCGTGGTTCCACCAACGCTGGACGACCGGCGAGGCCGAACTCACCGACCGCACCAACACCTGGTTCAAACAGACGGCGGCCGCACTTCGTCAGGCACTTCTGGATTGAGCTCCCGCTCAGCCTCTTCCCGCCCCTCGTAGTACTTCTCCTGCATCCGCTTGACGAACGCCGGGATGAACACCGCCACCAGGTTCGGGAACGGCGTGCCCCACTCGTCATCGCCCAGCACGTACACAACAAATGCAGCACAGACCAGGGCGATCACCACGATCCAGCCGCTCCGGCAGATTCGTGGACCCTCGTCGGACACCAGCCCGCGTCGGGTGATCGCCCCGATGCCGAACATCACCCCGGTCAGCAGGAATACGGTCCCCATCGCGATCAGGTACCACTGGTCCGCACCGGCGTACGCGTCGAATCCCCGAAGGGTAAGCACGGCGGACACGAACCACCCGACCGCGACGACCGCGTAGACCACCGCACCCAGCTTCAGCTTCGGCATACCTGACTATCGCAGCTGCGAATTGGCTGTTACTGCAGGAAGTGGACGAGAATATGCCGGTGCGTTCACGGGTGGTGCTGCTGGCGGGGCCTTCGGGGGCGGGGAAGTCGCGGCTCGCGGAGCACGTCGGCCTGCCCGTCGTACGGCTGGACGACTTCTACCGCGACGGCGACGACGAGGCGATGCCGCGGTCGCCGCTCGGCATCGTCGACTGGGACGACCCGCGGTCCTGGGACGGCGACCGCGCGGTCGCGGCCCTCGAGCAGCTGTGTACGACGGGAACCGCCGACCTCCCGATCTACGAGCTCGCCGCCGACGGCACCGTCGGTCACCGGCCGGTCACTACGGGCGGTTCCCCGCTGATCGTTGCTGAGGGCATCTTCGCCGACCAGATCACCGGCGAGCTCCGCGACCGCGGCCTGCTCGCCGCGGCGATCTGCGTGTACCACCACCGGCTGGTGACGTTCGCCCGCCGCTTCCAGCGCGACCTCCGCGAACACCGCAAACCCCCGCTGACGTTGCTCCGGCGCGGTCTCCTGCTGCTCCGCGACGACCCCCAGGTGGTCCGCCGCTGCGTCACGGCCGGCTGTGAGCCACTGCGCCCCAAGGCCGCCCGCGCGCGGATCGAGACCCTTCTCACGCAGGCAACGTCTCAGTAACCCGGGGTTGTTCGCCTGAAGTTCACCCGGCTCTGTTGGTATCGGTCCGAATCATCGGATGCGCTCGGGGGCGAGTGGCCGGACGGAGTAGGACCGTGAGACGGAATGCGTCAGGCTTTGCCGTTGCCGTAACCGCAGTACTGCTGGGAGTGACCGGCTGCGGTAACGAGGACGGTGTGTCGGCTGTCGCTGCCCAGACGCCGGCCGCGGAGCGCTCGGAGTTGTCCGGATCGGCGGACAACTCCGCGAAGAGCACCCTCGCCGCGCTCGCAGCACTCCCCCGCGGGTACGTCGCGGACCCCCGCAACACCACCGGGCCGTTCACCGCGACGACGTACCTGAAGACCTGGTCGGCCGATCCGGCGCTGGACCGCGCACTGCTGCTGAACGCGAGCTTCGTCGAGGGGTACCGGGCGACCCGGCTCAGCCCCGACAAGAAGAAGCGGTACACGATCCAGCTGTTCAAGACCGGCTCGCCCGCGAAGGCGAAGGCGCTGCAGAAGGGCCTGTGGAGCCGGGAGGCCCACGATCAGGCGTTCAAGGTCCCGCAGGCGCTGTCGGACGCCCGGGTCGAGTACGACGGCGCCGCGCAGCAGTCCGTCGCGATCGCCGAAGCCAGCCTGGCCGTCGGCCCGATGGTCGTCGAACTGACCGTCCGCGAGGCCGCGCCGCTCGGCACCGAACTCATCCCCGACACGGCGCTCATCACCACCGTGGCGAAGCTCCAGTACACCCGCCTCACCGCAACCTCCAGCTGATCAGCTGCGGCGGTGACGGGAGCGGCTGATCAGGCGGTGATGCGGTCGATGACCAGGGGTCCCGGCGTGTAGCTGTCGGCTACCGCGACGGCGTCGGTCAGCGAGTCGAGGGCTCGCTCGATGCGGGCGGCGTCGTCGGTGTGGAGGGTGAGCAGGGGCTGGCCTTCCTGGATCTGATCGCCCGGCTTGGCGTGCATTTCCACACCGGCCACGGCGGACACCGGGTCCTCCTTGCGCGCCCTCCCTGCCCCGAGCCGCCACGCGGCAACGCCCACGGCCAGCGCGTCGAGCTTCGACAGGACACCCGTGGCGGGCGCCGGTACGACGTGTTGCTCGGGAGCGACCGGGAGCTCGGCGGCCGGGTCCCCGCCCTGGGCCGAGATCATCGCGCGCCAGGCGTCCATCGCCGTACCGTCCCGCAGCTTCTCGGCCGGGTCGGCGTCGGTGACCCCGGCCGCGGCGAGCATCTCGTTGGCCAGGGCAACGGTCAGCTCGACCACGTCGGACGGACCGCCACCGGCGAGCACCTCGACCGATTCGCGGACCTCCAACGCGTTGCCGGCCGTCAGCCCGAGCGGAACGGACATGTCGGTGAGCAGAGCAACGGTCCGCACACCGGCGTCCGTGCCCAGGGCAACCATGGTCTCGGCCAGCTCGCGCGCGTCCGCGAGATCCTTCATGAACGCGCCGGAGCCGACCTTCACGTCCAGCACCAGCGCGCCGGTGCCCTCGGCGATCTTCTTGCTCATGATCGAGCTGGCGATCAACGGGATCGCCTCGACCGTCCCGGTCACGTCACGTAGCGCGTACAGCTTCTTGTCCGCGGGCGCGAGACCGTCACCGGCCGCGCAGATCACCGCGCCGACCTCTTCCAGCTGGCGCATCAGCTCGTCGTTCGACAGCGACGCGCGCCAGCCCGGGATCGACTCCAGCTTGTCCAGCGTCCCGCCGGTGTGCCCGAGGCCGCGGCCGGACAGCTGCGGTACGGCGACCCCGCAGGCCGCCACCAACGGTGCCAGCGGCAACGTGATCTTGTCGCCGACGCCGCCGGTCGAGTGCTTGTCCGCGGTCGGCCGGGACAGCTTCCCGAAGTCCATCCGCTCGCCGGACGCGATCATCGCCGCGGTCCAGCGGGCGATCTCGCGGCGGTTCATCCCGTTCAGCAGGATCGCCATCGCCAGCGCGGACATCTGCTCGTCGGCGACGTCGCCCTTGGTGTAGGCGTCGATCACCCAGTCGATCTGGCCGTCGCTCAGCTCGCCCTTGTCACGCTTGGCCCTGATCACGTCCACGGCGTCGAAACTCATCAGTTCTCCAGGTCGTCCGGCCCGAACGCATCGGGCAGCAACTCACGCAACGGGCGCGGTCCGGTCGGGGTCTCCAGCAGCAGCCCGGGCCCGCCGTGCTCGTGCAGCAGCTGCCGGCACCGTCCGCACGGCGTCAGCAGGTCCCCGTGCCGGTCCACGCAGGTGAACGCGACGAGCCGGCCGCCTCCGGTCCGGTGCAGCTCGGACACCAGCCCGCACTCCGCGCACAACGTCAGCCCGTACGAGGCGTTCTCCACGTTGCACCCGGCAACGATCCGGCCGTCGTCGACGTACGCCGCCGCGCCCACCGGGAAGTGCGAGTACGGCACGTAGGCGCGGTGCATCAGCTCGACGGCGACCGAGCGCAACGCCGGCCAGTCGACCTCATTCGGTGACGTAGGGCTCACCATCGGCCTTCGGTGCTCGGACCCGGCCGACGAGGCCGGCGACCGCGATGATGGTGGCCAGGTACGGCGCCATCAGCAGCAGCTCGCCCGGGATCGGCGTCTGGATGATCTGCAACTGCGACTGCAACTGGGTCGCGAAGCCGAAGAACAGCGCGGCGACCATCGCCCCGATCGGGTGCCAGCGGCCCATGATCAGCGCGGCCAGCGCGATGAACCCGTTGCCCGCGGTCATCTCCTTGGCGAACGAACCGGCGTACCCGACGGTGAAGAACGCACCGCCGAGCCCGGCCAGTACGCCGGCCCAGAGCACCGCGGAGTACCGGACCCGCTTGACCTTGATGCCGACCGTGTCGGCCGCCTTCGGGTGCTCGCCGACCGCGCGGACCCGCAGGCCCCAGCGGGTCTGGAACAGCACGAAGGTGACGACCGCGACGGCCAGGTAGGTCAGGTACACCAGGATCGTCTGGTTGAACAGGATCGGCCCGATGAACGGAATGTCGCCCAGGCCCGGGATCTTCACCGCGGACAGCACGTTCGGCGTGTTCAGCCTCTCGGCCTCCGGCTGCATGAACTGGTCGAACAGGAAGCCGGTGATCCCGGTCGCGAACACCACCAGGACGACGCCGAGGACGACCTGGTTGACCAGATACTTGATCGAGAACACGGCGAGCAGCCAGGCCATCACCACCCCGCTCGCAGCGGCCGCGATCAACGCCGCGGTGGCACTGTTCGTGGTACTCGACACGAGCGCCGCCGTGAACGCGCCGACCAGGAACTGGCCCTCGATCGCGATGTTGATGACACCGGACCGCTCGCACAGCACACCGGCGAGCGCGCCGAGGATCAGCGGGGTCGCGAAGTTCAGCGTGCCCTGGAACTGGTTGGCCAGCGGGAACGTCTTGCCGGCCGCGGCCCAGCACAGGAACGCGCCGATGAAGCAGATTCCCAGTACGGCGGCCAGCCAGGCGGCGTACCGCTGCGGGATGCGGACCCGGACGGCGGGCAGGACGTACGCGACCGCGGCGGCCACGCCGAGCACCCCGAGGATCACGCCGACGGGCTGCGCGGGCAGTCCGAGCAGGTTGTTCTGCAGGTCGCCGGAGACCAGCTGGAAGGTTGCCTTGCCGCCCTTAGTGAAGACCGCGAGCACCAGGCCGATCAGCGCGAACACCAGCATCACGCCACCGACCCGCAGCCGGCGCGCCCGCTCGGCCGGGGCCTCGATGACCTTCGGCTTCGGCGTCGCCGCGGGGACGGCGTCCGGAGTCGTCTCGGTCATCCGTTCCACCCCTTCGCGAGAACCGCACCCACTCCGCGTTCCTTCGGCAGGAACGGGAAGATCGAGCGCACCAGCGCGGGCGCCGCGACGAACAGGACGATCACGGCCTGCAGGACAGTGGTCAGGGTCAGCGGCGTCTGCGTGATCAGCTGCATCTGCAGACCGCCCGCGTTCAGGGCGCCGAAGAGCAGGCCGGCCAGCACGGTGCCGAGCGGCGTACCGCGGCCGAGCAGCGCGACCGTGATCGCGTCGAACCCGACCGAGGCCGCGACCCCGTCGGTCAGCGGCAGGTCGGTACCGAGCACCTGCTGTGTCCCGGCCAGACCGGCGAGCGCGCCGGCCACGACCATCGCGATCACATACGCGCGGCCGACCGACATACCGGCCGTCCGGGAGGCGTCCGCGTTCGCACCGACGGCGCGGAGCTCGAAGCCGATCGTCGAGCGGTTCAGCAGCCACCAGACGAACACGGCGGCCACCAGCGCCAGCAGGAACCCGATATGCAGCCGGGTGCCGCCGATCTGCGGGTACTGCGCGTTCGCGTCGACGATCGGGGAGATCGGGTCGGTCCGGCCCGGCCGCCGGAACGTCGAGGTGGTCAGCAACCAGGCCAGCAGGTAGATCGCGACGTAGTTCAGCATGATCGTCACGATGACTTCGTGGGCTCCGGTGCGGGCCTTCAGCAGGCCGACCACGCCGCCCCAGATCGCGCCGCCGATCAGGCCGGCGACGATCGCCACGATCAGGTGCAGGACCGGCGGCAGGTGCCACGCGAATCCGACGTACGCCGCGAGGATGGCGCCGGCGATCAGCTGGCCCTGCGCGCCGATGTTGAACAGACCGGTGCGAAACGCCAGCGAGACCGCCAGACCGCCGCAGATCAGCGGTGTTGCCTGCGTCAACGACTCGCTGATCGGTGTCCAGCCGCCCAACGCGCCGACCGCCAGCGACTGGTAGGCCTCGCCGACCGCGCTCACGGCCGCGGAGACGGTGTCCATCGGCGCCGCGCCGAAGTACCCGATCGCGGTCTGCACCTGGTCGTCGCCGACGATGATCAGGATCGCCCCGACCACCAGCGCGAGCAGGATCGCGCTCAGCGAGACCAGGCCCTGGACCGCCCACGACGGCAGGCCGGAACGCCGCGGCTGCTTGCCCGGCTGCGCGGCCGGCGCCGGCGCTGCCTCTGTCTCAGTGCTCATCAGATGGTTCCCAATGTCGTCGGGTTCTCGATCGCCTCAACGTGGGCCTCCGCCTTCGAGGCGCCGGCCATCATCAGGCCCAGCTCGTCGCGCGGCGTGTCGGCCGGTACGACGCCGACCACCTTGCCGCGGTACATCACCGCGACCCGGTCCGCCAGCGCGGCGATCTCGTCGAGTTCGGTGGACACGATCAGTACCGCCGTACCTTTGTCGCGCTCCCGCACGATCCGGTTGTGCAGGAACTCGATCGAGCCGACGTCCACACCGCGCGTCGGCTGCGAGGCCACCAGCAGCTTCAGCGGCCGGGACAGCTCGCGGGCCAGCACGACCTTCTGCTGGTTGCCGCCGGACAGCGACGACACGGCCAGGTCGATGCCCTGGGTGCGGATGTCGAACTCGTCCACCCGTTCCTGTGCGTTCTTCTCGATCTCGTCGGTGCGCAGGGCCACGCCGTTGCCGAACGGCGCCTTCCGGAACAGGTCGAGGACCAGGTTCTCGGCCACCGAGAACGAGCCGACGAAGCCGTCGTGCGCGCGGTCCTCGGGGACGTACCCGATGCCGGCGTCCAACCGGTGCCGGGTCGATTTCGCGGTCAGGTCCTGGCCGGACAGCGAGATCCGGCCGGCCGCGACCGGGGTCAGCCCGAGCAGCGCCTCGGCGAGCTCTGTCTGACCGTTGCCCTGGACACCGGCCACCGCGAGGATCTCCCCGGCGCGTACCTCCAGGTCCACGTCGTCGACGGCGGTGAACCCGCGCTCGTCGATCACGGTCAGCCCCTCGACCCGCAGTACGGCGTCCTGCGGCTCGGCCGGCTCCTTGTCGACCACCAGGTCGACGGCGCGGCCGACCATCAGCTCGGCGAGCTCCTCCTCGGACGCGGACGGCTCGGCCTGGCCGACCACCTTGCCGCGGCGGATCACGGTGATCTTGTCCGCGATCGCCTTGACCTCTTTGAGCTTGTGGGTGATGAAGACGATCGACGTGCCGTTCTCCTTGAGCCGGCGCATGACGCCGATCAGCTCGTCGATCTCGGCCGGGGTCAGGACGGCGGTCGGCTCGTCCAGGATCAGCACCTTGGCGTCGTTCGTGAGCGCCTTGATGATCTCGACCCGCTGCTGGACGCCGACCGGGATGTCCTCGACCAGCGCCTCGGGGTCGACCTCGAACCCGTACCGGTCGGACAGCTCGGTGACGAGGGCGTCCGCCTTCTTCCGGTCCAGGACGCCGCCGGCCCGGACGTTCTCGCGGCCGAGCATGATGTTCTCGGCGACGGTGAAGACGGGGACCAGCATGAAGTGCTGGTGGACCATGCCGATGCGATGCCGGATCGCGTCGCTCGGCGAGGTGATCTTCACCTTCTCGCCGTCGATCAGGATCTCGCCCTCGTCGGGCTGCAGCAGCCCGTAGAGCATGTTCATCAGCGTGCTCTTGCCGGCGCCGTTCTCACCGAGCAGGCAGTGGATCTCGCCCGGCTCGATGACCAGGTCGATGTGGTCGTTGGCGACCAGCGAGCCGAAGCTCTTGGTCAGCCCGGAGAGCTCGAGATGCATGCGGCCCTTCCCCTCTCAGACGGCGAGCCAGGAAGGCAGGACCTGTGGGTCTGCCTTCCTGGCTCGCACCGTACTACGCAAGTGCCGGTGTCGGGTGCCTGCGCCGACGAACGGCTCAGGCGGCCTTCGGCTGAACCTTCGACTGCACCGTGATCTTGCCGCTGATGATGTCGGCCTTGATCTGGTCCAGCTCGGACTTCACGTCGGCCGGGATCTTGCTGTCGAACTCGTGGAACGGCGCGAGCGACGTACCGCCGTTCTCCAGCGTGCCGATGAACTGGGTGTTGTCGAACTTGTTGTCGACGACGGAGACGATCGCGTCCTTCACGGCGACGTCCATGCCCTTCTGCACGCTGCTGAGCAGCACCGAGCAGTACTCCGCCGCGCTCACACAACCGTCGGTGTCGACCCAGATGGCGTTCACCTTGCCGTTGCTGGCCTTGGCCGCCTGCAGACCGCCGAGACCCGACGGGCCGGCCACCGGGAAGATGACGTCGGCGCCCTGGGTGATCAGGTTCTGCGCGTTGTTCTGGCCCTTGGCCTTGTCCTCGAAGTCACCGGTGAACAGTCCGGCCTGCTTGGCGTCGTCCCAGCCCAGGACCTGGACGTTCTTGCCCTTCTTCTCGTTGAAGTAGCGCACGCCCTCGGCGAAGCCGTCCATGAAGATGGTCACGGTCGGGATCTTCAGACCGCCGAACGTGCCGACCTTGCCGGACTTGCTCATCGCGGCGGCCAGGTAACCGGCCTGGAAGCTGGACTGCGCGGTGTTGAAGGCCAGCGGCTTCACGTTCTCGATCGGCTTCGGCGGCGCCGAGTCGACGATCGCGAACTTCACCGTCGGGTTGGCCTGGGCCGCCTTGTCGGTGGCGTCCTCGAGCTTGAAGCCGACCGAGACGATGATGTTGCACTTGGCATTGATCATCGCGGTCATGTTCGTCGGGTAGTCGTTGTCCGACTTGGACTCGGCCTTGACCTCGGTCAGGCCCTTGTCCTTCACCGCCTCCTGCAGACCCTTGTACGAGGTCTGGTTGAACGACTTGTCGTCGAAGCCCCCCGAGTCGGAGACCATGCAGGCCTTGAAGTCCTTGTTGGCGCTGCCGCCTGCGTCCTCCTCGGTCGGCTTGCTGCCACACGCGGCGACGGCGAGCGTCAGTACGCCCACGATCGCCGTTCCCCGCAGATACTTCTTCACCGGACGTCTCCTTCGTCGACCAGATACCTTTGCGCGCCGCACGCCTTCCCCCACGTGCCGCATCCGCAGACTATAGGGCGCGGTTCGTGTTTCTTTGAACGTCAAGCAGGCCTCGATACCGGAAAGTGACCGGCATTCGCGTCACATTTCGACAACTTCTCCGGCCCGGTCACCGACTGCGGCCCCCAGGTCACGGTGTGCACGCTCCGTGGTTGCGCTCACGGTCCGTGTCGGTCACTCTGTGTTGTACTCCCCCCTGAATGACAGGTTCCTGCAATCCGGCTCCTTCTGCCCGGCACCGAGCGTTACGCTCCGATGCCCCGCACAGAAGAAGGAGTCTCGATGCCGAAAGCACGCGCGCTGCCGCGGCGCCATGCTCTCGGTCGAGATCGCCGGCGGCGGACCTCCGTGGTACCCCCGCTGCGACGGTGTGACCAACCGGATGCCGAGAAGCGACGGCCCCCGGGTGATCTCGGTGCAGCTGGCATCGGCGGACAGCACTCGATGGACGTTTGCCGTCGCCAACGGAAAAGCGGGCTCGAAATAGCGCTCCTGACGCCTTGCACCAGGGCAAATACCGCACTCCCCGGTTGTGCCACAATCTCCTGATGAGTCATCAGTTACTGGTCGCCGATGTGCTGGCTCGCGTCGAGGCTGTGCGCGAGGAGATGGTCGAGGTACGGCGTGATCTGCACGCGCACCCCGAGCTCGGCTGGCACGAAGTACGGACGACCGAACTGATCGAGAAGCGGCTCGTCGACGCCGGGCTGTCGCCGCGGGTGCTGCCGACCGGGACCGGGCTGATCTGCGACATCGGTGCGGGTGACTCGTGCGTCGCGCTGCGGGCCGACATCGACGCGCTGCCGGTGCTGGACGGTGTGGAGTCCGCGTGGCGGTCGACCGTCGACGGGGTGGCGCATGCGTGCGGTCACGACGTCCACACGGCAGCCCTGCTCGGGGCGTCACTGGTGCTGGCCGGGATGGCGCGCGACGGACACCTCGACCGGCGGGTCC
This sequence comes from Kribbella shirazensis, assembly GCF_011761605.1. GTDB lineage: Bacteria > Actinomycetota > Actinomycetes > Propionibacteriales > Kribbellaceae > Kribbella > Kribbella shirazensis. The sequence continues at coordinate 8,356,551 of NZ_JAASRO010000001.1, forward strand.
GGGTGATCTTCCAGCCGGCCGAGGAGGTCATGCCGGGCGGAGCGCTCGGAGTGATCGCGGCCGGTGGGTTGGACGGCGTACGGCGTATCTACGGTCTGCACTGCGACCCGCGACTGCAGGTGGGCGAGGTCGGCCTCCGGGTCGGTGCGCTCACCGCCGCGGCCGACAGGCTCCTGGTCCGGCTGACCGGCCCGGGCGGCCACACGTCCCGCCCGCATCTGACCGCAGACCTCGTCTACGCCCTCGCCACGCTCGTGTCCGAACTCCCCGCCGCACTCTCCCGCCGCGTCGACCCGCGCTCCGGCATGTCGCTCGTCTGGGGCCGCATCACGGCCGGATCCGCCGCCAACGCGATCCCGTCCCGCGGCGAGGCGGAGGGCACCCTGCGCTGCCTCGACGTCAACGCCTGGCGCCTGGCCGACGAGATCATCCCGTCCCTCGCCGCCCAGATCGTCAAGCCGTACGGCGTCGAGGTCGACACCGAGGTCACGCACGGCGTACCGCCGGTCATGAACGACACGGTCGCGATCAACATCCTGCAGAACGCCGTCCACCAGACCATCGGCTCCAGCGCCGTCGCCCAGACCGACCAGAGCCTCGGCGGCGAAGACTTCGCCTGGTACCTCGAACACGTCCCCGGCGCCATGGCCCGCCTCGGCGTCCGCCCACCCACCACCGAAACCGCCGCCGACCTCCACACCCCCGAATTCGACCCCTCCGAAGAAGCCATCACCGTAGGCACCACAGTCCTGACCTCCACAGCCCTCCTGGACTAGAAAGGACGCCGCTACGCAGCGGCTGACCTTTTGGCCGCCTCCGGCGGCATGCGCATCAGGCACCGCCGGGCAGAGGTGCCGGCACCGCGGCTGTGGTGAACGGGAAACTGAGGCAAAGGACGCCGCTACGCCGCTTCGGCGACGGCAACCTTTCACCTCTGCAGTCCATGCACCGCAGAGCTGACGCCTTGGGACCGAACGACTGACGCCAAGAAGGTCCTCTGCTCGACTGACTGGGTCAGCGGCAGCGGGCGTCGGTGAAGGTGACCTTGGTGAGGCGCCAGGCTCCGGCGCTTTTCGCCAGCGTAGCGGTCGCGGTCAGATACGGAGTGGGTACCTCGGCCCATTTCCCCGACCGGTCCACGTCGATCGTCGTGTTGTCCAGGCAGGATCGGAGCGTGGCGGTCGATCCCGTCACCGCGATGGCAGGGATGTCCACCCACACCTCGCCGATCGTGTGATGTTTCCGCTGCTGCAACAGAGCGACCTGGCCGCTGACGGCTGTGACCGGCTGCCCGGAGGCGACCTTCTGGAGCGCGGCGAGGTCGACCTTGGCCTGGTTGTACGCCTTCAGTCGCAGCACCGTGTACATCAGGAAGGTATCGGCGGCGGCACGCTGCTCCGCCGACGCCGCCACGACCTTCCGGCTGTGTACCCGGACCACCTTCGACGGTGGGCCGGCCGGCGGTGAGGTCGGGCCGTTGGTGACCCACGGAACCGAGGACGCAGGTGCCCGTGCCGGAGTGCTCGTCGCGGCGGCCGGCACGGACGTCGCCGGCGTCCGCGTCGGTGCCAGGGTCGGAGTCGGGGTCGGCGTCGCGACTGGTGCAGGGCCGGCACCGCTCTCACCACCGCAGGCCGCGGTCAGCAGCACCATCCCCAGTGCACTGAGGCCCACGGCAACGGACTGTCTCATCGGTGCACCCTCCTCGACGGTCGTCGAGGCAACAGTAGCGACCGGGCAGTCCAGACCGGTCGTCGATCAGAACGTGTCGGCGGGGATGTAGACGCCCCAGACGTCTCGGAGGGTGTTGCAGACTTCGCCTACTGTGGCTCGGGCTTTCAGGGCCTGTTTCATGGGGTAGAGGCAGTTGTCGTTGCCTTGGGCAGCTTTTTTCAGGGCTTCCAGGGCCTCGTCGACGGCTGCCTGGTCGCGGGTGGCGCGGAGGGTGGCGAGGCGGGCGGTTTGCTGGGCCTCGATGGTGGGGTCGACGCGGAGCGGTTCGTACGGCTCCTCTTCGGCGATCCTGAACTTGTTCATGCCGACGACGACCCGCTCGGCGGAGTCGATCTCCTGCGCGATCTGGTACGCCGAGCGTTCGATCTCCTGTTTCTGGAAGCCCTTCTCGATCGCCGCGACCGCGCCGCCGTACTCCTCGACCTGGTCCATCAGTTCGACCGCGGCCGCCTCCACCTCGTCGGTCAGCGACTCGACGACGTACGAACCGGCGAACGGGTCGACGGTCGCGGTCACGTCGGTCTCGTAGGCGAGGACCTGCTGGGTGCGCAGCGCGAGCCGGGCGGCCTTCTCGGTCGGGAGCGCGATCGCCTCGTCGTACGAGTTGGTGTGCAGGGACTGCGTTCCCCCGAGTACGGCGGCCAGGCCCTGGATCGCGACGCGGACCAGGTTCACCTCGGGCTGCTGCGCGGTCAGCTGCACGCCCGCGGTCTGCGTGTGGAACCGGAGCATCAGCGACTTCGGATTGCGCGCGCCGAAGGTGTCTCGCATCACCCGCGCCCAGATCCGCCGCGCCGCCCGGAACTTCGCGACCTCCTCGAGGAACGTCGTCCGCGCGACGAAGAAGAACGACAGCCGCGGCGCGAACTCGTCGACGTCCAGCCCGGACGCGACCGCGGCCCGGACGTACTCGATCCCGTCCGCCAGCGTGAACGCGATCTCCTGCGCGGGCGTCGCGCCGGCCTCGGCCATGTGGTAGCCGGAGATCGAGATCGTGTTCCAGCGCGGCAGCTCCGCCTTGCAGTACGCGAAGATGTCGCTGATCAGCCGCAGCGACTCCTTCGGCGGGTAGATGTAGGTGCCGCGGGCGATGTACTCCTTCAGTACGTCGTTCTGGATCGTGCCGGTGAGCTTGTCACCGGACACGCCCTGCTCCTCGGCGACGAGTTGGTAGAGCAGCAGCAGGACCGATCCCGGCGCGTTGATCGTCATCGAGGTGGACACCTGGTCCAGCGGGATCTTGTCGAACAGCACCCGCATGTCGTCGATCGAGTCGATCGCCACCCCGACCTTGCCGACCTCGCCGTGCGCGATCGGGGCGTCGGAGTCGTACCCCATCTGGGTCGGCAGGTCGAACGCGACCGACAGGCCCATCGTCCCGTGGTCGATCAGCTGGTGGTAGCGCTGGTTCGACTCGGCCGCGGTGCCGAACCCGGCGTACTGCCGCATCGTCCACGGCCGCTGGGTGTACATCGTCGGGTACACGCCCCGGGTGTACGGGTACTGCCCCGGCTCGCCGAGCTTCGCCGCCGGGTCGAACCCGTCGAGCGGCCCGTACACCGGCGAGAACTCGAACCCCGACTCGCTGCGATGACTCATCCCCCCACGGTATTCCGAACCACCGCAACACTGGTATGACCTCCGGCACTACCAGCGGAACGTGAGCGTCTCCGGCGGCAGACGTTGACGGAGATCACACGCCAGGTCGGTCAGGGTGTCGGCCAGTTGCTGGTCGGCGAGACGGCCGTGGGTCATCACGAACAGCTTGGCGCGGTAGTTCTCGGACTGGCAGACGACAACGGACCGGAGCGCACGCGGATCGTTGGCCAGGAAGTGCCTGAGCTCGGGCGTCAGCAGAACCTTGGCGAACTCCGGCTGCGGCGTCCCGGTGCTGAACAGGGCGTCGTACGTCGGATCGCCGGTCAGGTACTCGTCGTCGAAGCGCGGATCCACGCCGGGCGGCGCCAGCGCCCGCGGAGCCGTCACACAGACCGGCCACACCCACGGGATGTCGATCTTCACCACGACCGACCACTTCTTCTGCTGCCACAGCCCCGAGACGTGCTCGTACCGCTCGATCCGGTGCCCGCGGTGGTCGAGCTTCTGCAGGAACGCGATCGTCCCGCTCGGCGACTCACCGAGCAACTTTGGCGGCATCGTCGTGATCGGCGCGGCACCGGGCGCCCCCGCTTCGAGCGCGAACGAAGGAATCAGCTCCAGGAGCCGCGCCGCGAAGTCCGCCAGCGAGGCAAGGTCCTTCGCATCCGTGACCTTCCCGTCCCGCCAGACGACCAGCGTCGCCCCCTCGATCCGGAAGTTCGGCGCCGCCGGGTCGTCCAGCAGCAGCTCCATCACCCGCGGGTTCACGACGTCGTGCGCGAACTTGCCGTCCGCGCCCTCCACCCGGAACGCGTCGTTGAACCGGCCGCTCTCGAACTCGATGCCCCGCGTCACGTCCCCGGGCGCGCTACGCCGTACCGACACGGCAGGCACCGCGGTCGGCAGCTCGACCACCGCCGCCGCGCACACCCCGCTGCGCAGGCCGCTCACACCGGTCTCCCCGCCCTGCGGCAGGTTCGGCGTGTGGTACCAGCTGAACTGCATCAGCAGCGCCGGCCGGCCCGCGATCGTGTTTCCGGACAACAGGTCCTGCACATCGTGACTGGTCCCTTGGGCGAACGGCGGGCCGTGGAAGCGGTCGAGGAGTTCGTCGGTCCCGGTCGTGTAGCGCCAGCCGTTCTGCGTTCCCCACCAGTTGATCGAGCGCTTGCCCTGGTCCCGCTCGACCGCACGCCCGGCCCACCACCACAGCGCGGCAAAGCCGCCCACCACCGCAACCGCGATCAGTACCGCGACGACGATCCCCAGAGTTCGCATGCGACTAACCAAGCACAGCCCGGTGGCAACCTGAAGGACACTTCAAGGCCCTGTAGCCGTCGACAGGGCATCGACGCCCTGTCACGAGAGTGTCGCCCAGGGTTCATGGTCGGTGAGGAACCTTCGAGATGTGCGAATCGTGATGGTGGCCGAGACCTTCCTGCCGCAGATCAATGGGGTGGCGAACACGGCTCGCCACGTCGCCGACCGGCTGCGCGCCCGCGGGCACGAGCTGTTCATCATCGCCCCCGGCCCGGGCCCGGACAGCTACGGCGACGTCGCGGTGCTGCGCGCGCGGAGCTTCCGTACGCCGGGCTACAAGGAGTACCCGGTCGGTCTGCCGGACCCCTCGATCGAGCGGGCGATCGCCGACTTCAAGCCGGATCTGGTCCATCTCGCCTCGCCGTTCATCATCGGCGCCTACGGGCTGCGCGCGGCCCGCAAACTCGGCGTGCCGACGGTCGCGATCTTCCAGACCGACATCGCCGGCTTCGCCCGTCAGTACCCCTGGTACGCCGCCGCGGACCGCGGCATCTGGCGCTGGGTACGACGGACGCACTCGCGCGCCGACCGTACGCTCGCCCCCTCGTCCGCCTCCGTCGACGCCCTGGTGCAAGGCGGCGTACCGCGGGTGCACCTGTGGGGCCGCGGGGTGAACCTCGACCTCTTCGACCCCGCCCACCGCGACGAGGAATGGCGCCGCCAGCTCTCGCCGGACGGCAGGCCGATCGTCGGGTACGTCGGCCGGCTGGCGGCCGAGAAGAAGGTACGGCGACTCGCGGAGCTCACCGACCTGGACTGCCGGATCGTGATCGTCGGCGACGGCCCGGACCGCGCCTCGCTGGAGAACGCGTTGCCGACGGCAACCTTCCTCGGGATGCGCCGGGGCGCCGACCTGGCGTCGATCTTCGCGGGCCTGGACGTGTTCGTGCACACCGGCGAGCACGAGACCTTCTGCCAGACGATCCAGGAGGCGCAGGCGTCCGGCGTCGCGACCGTCGGCCCGGCCGCGGGCGGTCCGCTCGACCTCATCCAGCCCGGCGAGAACGGTCTGCTGTTCCAGCCCGGCGTACCTGGATCGCTCCGGGGCGCTGTGAAGACGCTGCTCGATCACCCGACGGCGCGGGGCCGGATGGCCGCGAGCGGCCTGCGGCGGGTGCAGTCCCGGACGTGGCCGGCGGTCGTCGACGACCTGATCGATCACCACTACGCCGAAGTACTCCGGGACGCCGCGGCCGTCCGGCGGGCCGCATGAGCGAGCGCAGCGAGCTCATCAGAAAGCACAGCGTGGTTCGTGCCTCATCGGCGCCCGGAGCGAAGCGAGGACGCCGATGAGCTCGTTGCGGATCGCCCAGCTGGCGAACTTCGTCGGGCCGACGTCCGGCGGGATGCGGACCGCGATCGAACACATCGGCCAGGGGTACGCCGAAGCCGGCGCCGACCGGATCGTGATCACCCCGGGCGAGAAGGACGTGGTGATCGAGACCGAACTCGGCACCGTGGTCCGGGTCAAGGCGCCGAAGGTGAGCGGTGGCTACCGGCTGATCACGAACCCGTGGACCGTGATCGACATCCTGAAGAAGTTCCAGCCGACCACGGTCGAGATCTCCGACAAGTCGACGCTGCTCCCGGTGGCGCGCTGGGCCCGCAAGAACGACATCGGCACGGTGCTGTTCAGCCACGAACGGCTGGACGCGATGCTGGCGCTGGGCGCGGCCCGGCCGGGTCAGCTCGGCGGCAACGACGTACTGCGGCCCGGCCGGATGCTCGGCGACGCCACCCAGCGGTGGGGTGCGGACGGCGTCAAATACAGCCAGCTCGGCATGGTCGCCACCGTCGCGGCGCTGTACAAGATCCTCGGCCGGACGTACGACGCGGTGGTGGTCACCTCGCGCTACGCGGCCGCCGAGTTCGACGAGGTCACGACGCCGCTGGTGCGGATCCCGCTGGGCGTGGACCTCGACACGTTCCACCCGTCGCTCGGTCAGCCGGCGGACGACGGCGTCCTCAAGCTCGTCCACGCCGGACGGCTCTCCCGCGAGAAGAGCCCGCACCTCGCGGTCGCCACCGCCGCCGAACTGCACCGCCGCGGCGTGACGCTACGAATGGACGTCTACGGCACGGGCCCGCACCTCGACGAACTGATCGAGATCGCCGGCGACGCACCCGTCACGTTCCACGGCTACGTCGACGGCCGCCGGACCCTCGCGAAGCACCTCGCCGAGGCCGACATCGCCCTGTCCGTCTGCCCCGGCGAAACCTTCGGCCTCGCCGTCCTGGAAGCCCTGGCCGCCGGCACCCCGGTAGTCACCGCCAACACCGGCGGCGCCCGCGAACTGGTCGACGAAACCTGCGGCCGCTGGGCCCCCGCCAACCCGTCCGCCCTCGCCGACGCCACCCTGGCCCTCGCCGACCTCCCCAACCGCCGCCAATCCGCCCGCCACCGCGCCGAGCTCTACAACTGGCAAACCTGCGTAGACCGCATGCTCGCCCTCCACACCACCCTCACCCGCTCCCGCCTCGCTGCGTAACCGGTTGACGACAGCACGCGGCCGCCGGTTGCAAGAAGCGGCAAGGCAGTTGCGGTCAGGTCCGGTTAGGCGATAGTCCTTTGCCTTTCGCCGGTGTTACTCGGGGTGCGCCGGATTCCCCTGCCCTGGAGATTCGATGCGCCGCGCCCGAAAACCCGCCCTGTTCCGCACCGCCCTCGCCGCCGCCCTCGCGGCCATCACCATCCCCTTCATCGCCCACGCCGCCCTCGGCGACGAGAGCGCGCTCACCGCCCCGACCGCCCAGGTGTTCCCCACCCGCACCGGCATCGGCGTCACCTGGAACACCACTGACGCCACGACCTACCGCGTGGAACGCAAAACGGCCACCGACTGGCAGGACGCCAGTGGCCCCCTGACCGGTACGACGTGGGTCGACGACACCGTCGCGGCGGGAGCGTCCGCCGACTACCGGGTCGTCGCGACCGCCGATGCCGAATTCGCCACCAGTCCCGAGGTCCACGCCACCCGCCCCGCCGAAACCCCGGCGACCGGCGACATCGACGTACTCGCGCTCGATGCCAGCCACGCCGGCGAAGTGACGTGGCTCCAGGACGAGACGGCTGGTCCGGTGACCGCGTCGGCCGCGGCCGATGGCTCCCGGACGCTGTCCGCCGGGTCGCTCAAGCTCAGAATTCCGGCATATTTCGCCGGGCCGGGGTACTACAGCCTGCGCGACCAGAACGGCGTCACGCTTACCCAGGGCGAACGCAGCTGTGAATCCGCCGCCACGTTCCGGGTCTCGGCTGTCACGTACACCGCCGACGGGGAGCTCGAGACGCTGGCCGCCTCGCTGGCTGCGGGCACCTGCTCCGGCGCCGCCTCAACAGCCTGGTACGAGATCCGCTACCGGAGCGCGGTCGGCTATCAGATGCTGAGCGTCACGCCCGAGCCGCTCGACGCCGGCCGAGTACCGGTCGGGACCTCCAAGGCCCTGACGCTCACGCTGAAGAACACCGGCACCGAGCAGATCACGTTCGACAGCATGGAGCTGAACGTGACGAATCCGTGGACGCTGGCTCGCGACTGTGAGCGGTACTTGGCCCCCGGCGCATCGTGCCAAGCGACGCTCACCTTCACACCTCCGAGCCCTGGCGACTGGTCGGCACGGTTGTCGATCCGCGACTCCACCGCAGCGTCGTCGCACCAGGTGTTGATGACCGCCGTCGCCACCAGCCTGCCGACGCAGCCGGGACAGCCCGGGATAGCGCGGAGGTACACCGGTCACACGGTGAACTGGCCGACCTGGAAGACCGCCGGGGGTACGCCGGTCAAGGGGTACTTCGTGCACCGGTACGTCGGCGGGTCCGAGACCACGTTCTTCATCGAGGCCAACCCCAACCTCGCCCAGATGTCCTGGGACGACTCCGAGGCCCCGGCCGGCGCGCAGTACGCGCTGTCGGTCGTCAACGAGATCGGCGAGGGGCCGGTCGGCGCACGCGCGACGGTGTCCCGGGCGACCGAGCAGCTCGTCCTCACGAACGGCGTCGACAAGGGACTGACCACAGCCAGCGTGGCCGGATTCGCCGCCGACCAGGACGACAGCGGGCAACCGAGAGCCGCAGTCGCCGCCTCGCCGGACGGACGGTCGATCGCGTTCGTGACGGTCGGCATCGACAAGTCGCTGTGGACGCAGACCGTCGCGCCGGGCGGTGCCGGTGAACCTGTCAGTCTGTGGACGCCGGACGTTGCGATCACGCACCTGGCCTGGTCGCCGGACGGCACCCGGATCGCGTTCCAGGCGCCCGAGAACGGGACCTCCTGCGTATACGTGATCGCGGCCGCCGGCGGTACGCCGGAGAAGGTCGCGTGCGACCTCACCAGCCCGAGCTGGATGCCCGACGCCCGGACCCTGGTCGTGGTCGACCGCCGGCTCGAGCCCGACCGCTTCGCCCGCGTCCAGGCTGCCGCCGGCGGTGCCCGGATCGCGACGGCACCGGCACCGGCAGCGGCCGCCGACGGCAAGCCGGTGCGGGTCTCGCCCGACGGACGTACGGTCGCCTTCGGGGACGGGCAGGCCGTCAAGTACGTCGACTTCGGGACGGACAAGGTACTGACCAGCCCGTCGCTGGACGGGAACGTCCACGCCATCAACTGGAACCCGGACGGCCGGGTTCTCTACGCCACCGCCGCCAGCCAGGTCTTCAGGTTGGACACCGAGTATCCGACCCTCAAGCAGGCTCTGCCCTCGGGCAAGGTGCTCAGCGGCCAACTGGACGTCGCTTGGCAGCGGCTCGCGCCGACGATCGCCGCCCTGCCTGCCGTTGTCGGTTCACAGACGTCGATCGCGTTCGAGGGCTCAGCGCTGTCTCCCGGTACGACGTACACCTGCACACTGACCGGCGGTACGCCGGCGCCTTGCACGTCGCCGTACTCGGTGAGTGGTCTGCGCACCGGTGAGCACTCGCTGACGGTCACGGCGACCGAACCCGATGGGCGGGTGACTTCGAGATCCCGCACGTTCTCGGTCGACGCGAGTGGGCCGGTGGCTCGGGTCACCGGGCCCAACTACCAGTCCTCGGTGGCGGCGACGGCGAAGGTGACCGTGACGGCGACGGACCCGGCCAACGTGGCGCCTGCGATCGGCGTGGCGTCGTACGACGTACGGTACCGGCGGGCGACGTCCGCGGGGGCGTACAGCGCGTATGTCCAGCCGTGGACGAACACGACCGCGACCTCGATGGACCTGGCCGTCGCGGCCGGGTACGAGTACTGCGTTTCGGTGCGGGCGAAGGACAAGCTCGGGAACGTCGGGGTCTGGAGTGCCGACCGGTGTTTCTCGCGGCCGTTGGACGACCGGTCGTTGGCGATGGCAACGACCGGATGGGCCCGGGGATCGTCGACCAAGTTCTACTTCGGGACCGATACGCAGACCACGGCGTCCGGGAAGGCGTTGACGCGGACCGTGCAGGGCAAGCGGTTCTTCCTGGTCGCGACGCGGTGCCCGAGCTGCGGAGCGGTCGCGGTGTACGCCGGAAGCAAGTACCTGACCACCGTCAACCTCGCCTATCCCACGACGCATTACCAGGTCGTCCTTGGGCTGCCGGTGCAGAGCACGCTGTTCAGCGGGACGCTGACGATCCGGACGGTGACCAGCGGCAAGATGATCCAGATCGACGGGCTCGCGGTCGGGCGCAGCTGAGGTACCGGACGACAGACACCCCTAGAGCTAAGGGTGTCAAGCGGCTTGGGTTGTGGCGCGGTGTGACCAGGCGGTTTGGGGGTTGTAGAGGGTGTGGGTTTTGAGGCAGCCGTGGAGGATGCCGACGAGCCGGTTGCCGATCTGGCGTAGCGCGGCGTGGTGGCCGAGGCCGCGGCCGCGGAGTTGGTCGTAGTAGGCGCGGACATCGGCGTCGTGCAGGGTGGCGGCGCTGGCCCACAGGTCGATGGCGTTGACGAGCCGGTTGTTGTGGATGAACCGGGCGTGCACGGTTTTCAGTTTGCCGGATTGGCGGGTGATGGGTGCGGTGCCGGCGTAGTTCTTGCGGGCTTTGGCGTCGGCGTAGCGGCCGGGGGCGTCGCCGAACTCTGCGAGCACCCGGGCGCCGAGGATCGGTCCGAGGCCGGGCTGGCTGCGGTAGATCTCAACGTCCGGGTGCCGGCCAAAAGAGGCCTCGACCCCTTCCTGCAGGGCAGGGATCTGGGTGTTCAGGGTCTGCAGGATCGCGACCGTGGAGCCGACCGTGGCCGCGTAGGCGGCGGTGATGATCTCGGGCTGGCCGAGATGCTCGGTGCGCAGCGCGGCCTGCACCGCCGCGGCCCGTTCGGCCAGGTCGCCTCGCCGCCCGGCGGTCTTCAACGCCGCGGTGATCTGGACGATCGTCAGTTTCGCCGCCGCTGCCGGGGTGGGGGCCTTGGCCAGTAACGCCAGCACGTCGGCACCGGTCAGCGTCAACGTCCCTTGCTGGTAGGCAACCAGCGCGGACGGGAAGTACTCCCGCAGCGCGGCCCGCAGCCGCAGCAGGTGCCGGGTCCGCTCCTGGATCAGCGACTGATGCGCCCGGGCGAGCACCTTGACCCCGTCGGCCAGCTCGGAATCGGCCGTGACCGGCCGCAGTTGATGCCTACGGGTCCGGACCAGGTCGGCCAGCGTCCGGGCATCGGTCTTGTCGTCCTTCGCACCCGACAACGACAAACTCTCACGGTGCCGGGCAGCAAGTTTCGGGTTCACCGCGAACACCACATACCCCGCCGCCAGCAACGCGGCCACCCACGGCCCGCGATCGGTCTCGATCCCGATCACCACCTCCTCCGGACCGGCATCATCGCCCAGGAACTCCGCCACCAACTCGTGGAACCGAACCATCCCGGCAATGCCCTCGTCCACCCGCCCACGGGCCAGGACCCGGCCCTGGTCGTCCTCGACCTGCAGGTCGTGATGCCCTTCGGCCCAGTCGTCACCCACAAACAACACAACAACTCTCCCATCGCCTCCCGACCAATCCCGGCAGCCCGCGAGAGACCTTGAGCGCCCTAATGGATCAGTGCTCACACCAACCAACCAGCAGCGGTGGGCACGACACCCCATCAGCCCTACAATCTCCCGCACCACCAGCGAGGGCACGCTCTGTCGTCAGGACTCAAACAGTCCAGGAGGTATGAGTGCTCACCCGCCAGCGGCTACCAGCCACCGAGTCTGCCAGCGACCGACCCGGTAACACCCATTAGGAGGTATCCCGGTCTCGGCCTCCTCGGGGGCCGGGGCTGAGCGTTGGCAGCTGCTCAGGCCGGCGCATACCTCCTGTCGTTCGGCACCGTCACGTGAGGTGGTCGTAGTCGCCGCGGGTCCAGGCGGCGTGGCGGTCGGCGGAGCGGCGGACTACGGACTTGGCGTCTACGGGGATCGAGGCGCCGAAGTTGTTGTAGAGGCGGTCGTAGTCGAAGGGGTCCAGGGAGCGGGCCACGCGGTCGACGACGGCGCCGGAGAGTGGGATGCGGTTCGGGTAGCTGCGCATGAAGCTGACCGAGGTGCGGTCGGGGTTGGCGAAGATGGTGTCGCCGGACAGGATCACGCCCTTGCCGTCGGCACCGTTCGCCCAGTGCACGACCGCGCTGCCGGGGAAGTGGCCGCCGGGCTGGATGAGGGTCACTCCGGGTAGTGGGGTGAGCTCGCCGGACCACGTGCGGATGACCGGGTCCTTGCGGGCGACCCACTCCTGGTCGGCCTCCGAGACGTAGACGGGGACGTCGCCGAGGCGGTGGCTCCACTCGACCTGGACGCCGTACATGTGCGGGTGGCTGGCGACGATCGCGACCACCTCACCCAACGAGCGGACCCGGCGTACGGCGTCGTCGTCGAGGTACCCGATCGGGTCCCAGAGCAGGTTGCCCTCCGACGTTGTCAGCAGCATCGACTGCTGCCCGATGCCGACCGGCGGCTTCGAGCGGACGCCGTACAGGCCGGGCTCGACCTCGTCGATCGTGACCTCGGTGCCGGCCGCGGCCAGCTCCTCGAGGGTCGTCCAGTGCTGCCCGTCGGCGGGTACCCACTGCCGCTCGTCGGCGCAGATCGCGCACACCTCGACCTGCTCGGAGTGCTCGACCGCACAGGTCGCACAGATCCAGAAACTCACCGTGTTCTCCTCCTCGATTCCGGCCTCGCCGAGAGTCTTCGTGCTCAAGCTCGGTTGAAGTCAAGTCCATCGGCAGCGCCCCGTCGAGGGCCACTGCGCCGGCGCCGTCGCGGGCCACTTGCGAGAGCGATGTCACACCTGACAGGACATTTCGGGTCTCCCGGCAGGACTAGCATCGAACCGGCCTGGTTTTCACCCGGCCGAGCCACGGTGCCGTTGCCAGAAGGCCGGCAGCCGCACCCGCTCTGTTCCGAGATCCGATCGGAGGGTCGGTTTGCCCAGCAAACCAGCCGGCACGCTCTACCGCGGCCGGGAGGGCATGTGGTCATGGGTCGCGCACCGGATCACCGGTGTCGGGATCTTCTTCTTCCTGCTGGTGCACGTGCTGGACACCGCGCTCGTCCGGGTGTCGCCGGAGGCCTACAACGAGGTCATCGGCACCTACAAGAACCCGGTCGTCGGCCTGCTCGAGGTCGGCCTGGTGGCCGCGATCCTGTTCCACGCGTTCAACGGCGTCCGGCTGATCCTGGTGGACTTCTGGGCCAAGGGCCCGCGCTACCAGCGGCAGCTGATGATCGGCGTCGGCGTGCTCTGGGTGGTCCTGTTCGTGCCGTTCGTGATCCGTCATCTGACCCACGTGTTCGGAGGCTGAGATGAGCGACATCGCGGCACCGCGCAGCAGCACCAAGGCCCGCTCCCTCAAGGGCGGCGGCCGGAACCGCTCCGGCCAGACGAACTTCGAGCTCTACAGCTGGCTGTTCATGCGGCTGTCCGGGCTCGCCCTGGTCGTCCTGGTGCTCGGCCACCTGTTCGTGAACCTGATGCTCGGCGACGGGATCAACGCACTCGACTTCGGCTTCGTGGCCGGCAAGTGGGCCAACCCGCTGTGGCAGGTCTGGGACCTGCTGATGCTGTGGCTGGCGATGCTGCACGGCACGAACGGCCTGCGCACGATCGTCAACGACTACGCCGAGAAGGACCAGACCCGGTTCTGGCTGAAGGCCCTGCTGATCACGGCCGCGATCGTGATCGTGGTTCTCGGCACCCTGGTGATCTTCACCTTCGACCCCTGCCTCGACCCCAACTCCACGTTGTCGGTCTGCACGAACAAGTAAGACTCTGTCGATTATTGAAAGGGCGGGCATGCAGGTCCACCAGTACGACGTCGTCATCGTCGGCGCGGGCGGTGCGGGGATGCGCGCCGCCCTCGAGTCGAGCAAGCGGACCCGTACCGCCGTACTCACCAAGCTCTACCCGACCCGCTCCCACACCGGCGCGGCCCAGGGCGGCATGTGCGCCGCGCTGGCGAACGTCGAGGAGGACAACTGGGAGTGGCACACCTTCGACACCGTCAAGGGCGGTGACTTCCTGGTCGACCAGGACGCGGCCGAGGTGATGTGCAAGGAGGCCGTCGACGCGGTCCTCGACCTGGAGAAGATGGGGCTGCCGTTCAACCGGACGGCCGAGGGCAAGATCGACCAGCGGTTCTTCGGCGGCCACACCCGCAACCACGGCGAGGCCGTCGTACGGCGCTCCTGCTTCGCCGCGGACCGTACCGGTCACATGATCCTGCAGACGCTCTACCAGCAGTGCATCAAGCAGAACGTCGAGTTCTTCAACGAGTACTACGTTCTCGACCTGCTGATGACCGACGGCAAGGCGAGCGGCGTGGTCGCGTACGAGCTGGCCACCGGCGAACTGCACGTGTTCTCGGCCAAGTCGGTGATCTTCGCGTCCGGCGGTTTCGGCAAGGTGTTCCGTACGACGTCCAACGCGCACACCCTGACCGGTGACGGCATGGGCATCGTGTGGCGCAAGGGCCTGCCGCTGGAGGACATGGAGTTCTTCCAGTTCCACCCGACCGGCCTGGCGGGTCTCGGCGTACTGCTGTCGGAGGCGGCCCGCGGTGAGGGCGGCATCCTGCGGAACAAGGACAACGAGCGCTTCATGGAGCGCTACGCGCCGACCGTGAAGGACCTGGCGCCGCGGGACATGGTCGCCCGCGCGATGGCGAACGAGGTCCGCGAGGGCCGCGGCTGCGGTCCGGACGGCGCGTACGTGATGCTCGACCTGACCCACCTGGAGCCCGCGCACATCGACGCGAAGCTGCCGGACATCACGGAGTTCGCCCGCACCTACCTGGGCGTGGAGCCGTACACCGAGCAGATCCCGGTGTTCCCGACCGCGCACTACGCGATGGGCGGCATCCCGACCAACATCAAGGGCGAGGCGCTGGCCAACAACGACGACGTGATCCCCGGTCTGTACGCCGCGGGTGAGGTCGCCTGCGTCTCCGTGCACGGCGCGAACCGCCTGGGCACGAACTCGCTGCTCGACATCAACGTCTTCGGCCGCCGGGCCGGCATCGCCGCCGCGGAGTACGCCGAGACGGCCGAGTTCGAGGAGCTCCCCGAGAACCCCGAGTCGTACGTCGTGGACCTCGTCGAGGGGCTGCGCAACTCCACGGGCGACGAGCGGATCGCCGCGATCCGGGCCGACCTGCAGGCGACGATGGACCTGAACGCGCAGGTGTACCGGACCGAGGGGTCGCTGAAGCAGGCGCTGGTCGACATCGAGGCACTGAAGGAGCGGTTCAAGAACGTCGGCGTGCAGGACAAGGGCCGGCGGTTCAACACCGACCTGCTGGAGGCCGTCGAGCTCGGCTTCCTGATCGACCTGGCCGAGGTCCTGGTGGCCGGCGCCCTGGCCCGCAAGGAGTCCCGCGGCGGGCACTTCCGCGAGGACTACGACAAGCGCGACGACGTGAACTTCATGCGCCACACGATGGCGTACCGCGAGGTCGATGCCGAAGGCAACGTCAACATCCGGCTCGACTACAAGCCGGTCGTGCAGACCCGCTACAAGCCGATGGAGCGCAAGTACTGATGGACGTCAAGGTCAAGATCCTCCGGTACAACCCCGAGGTCGTCGACGAGGCCGAGTGGAAGACGTACGCCGTCACGCTCCAGCCGACCGACCGGGTGCTGGACGCGCTGCACAAGATCAAGTGGGAGCAGGACGGCACGCTGACCTTCCGGCGGTCCTGCGCGCACGGCGTCTGCGGCTCCGACGCGATGCGGATCAACGGCCGGAACCGGCTGGCCTGCAAGACGCTGATCAAGGACCTGAACCCGGAGAAGGAGATCACAGTCGAGCCCATCAAGGGCCTGCCGGTGCTCAAGGACCTGGTCGTCGACATGGAGCCGTTCTTCGACGCGTACCGCTCGGTGATGCCGTTCCTGGTCACCAGCGGTCACGAGCCGACCCGGGAGCGGATCCAGTCGCAGGCCGACCGGGACCGCTTCGACGACACCACCAAGTGCATCCTGTGCGCGGCCTGTACGACGTCCTGCCCGGTGTTCTGGTCCGACGGCCAGTACTTCGGCCCGCAGGCGATCGTCGGCGCGCACCGGTTCATCTTCGACAGCCGCGACGAGGGCACCGAGCAGCGGCTGGAGATCCTGAACGACAAGGAAGGCGTCTGGCGCTGCCGGACCACCTTCAACTGCACCGACGCCTGCCCCCGCGGTATCGAGGTCACCAAGGCGATCCAGGAAGTGAAGCGGGCGCTCATCTTCCGTCGAGTGTGAGCTTGGCACCGGAGTCGCATAAGATTCCACCGCCGACCTGACCCTGCCTCGCGGGGACACCTGTGCCTTGGGGGGTGACTTGTGGAGCCGCGCCTGCGTGAGTTGTCCGACCGCTACTACCGTCGCCTGGTAGAGCTGTTGGAACGCTGCGGCCTTCCCCGCGCCATGCCGCCGTTCCTCGTCCTCGGGGTGTTCGCCGCGACCACGTCCATCGTGCTCGCGCTGGTGCAACTGACCTCGCAGGAGGCGCCGGCCGTCAAGCCGATCGGCATTACGCCGGCGGCCGCTGGGGCACCGGGCAGCAAAGTGGTGAACTCCGAGCGCGCCCAGGTGCTGTCGATGACGATGGTCACCCGGAACCGCTGGGCGGCCGGCTGGTCCGACTGCACCACCGGCCCGAGCTGCCGGTACGCCGCGGTGATCGACCGCGACGGCGCCCGCGCGACCGCGCCCGAGTGGCCGGTGCCGTACGCGACGCTGCAGGCCGGGAGCGAGGCGATCGCGGTCGCACCGCCGTTGGAGGGCACGCTGGCCGGCGGCGCGACGATGATGTTCCGGCTGACGTACGACGGCCCGCTGCTCACCCGGCTGCGGCACCGGATGCCGACCACGACGTTCGCGAAGAACGAGATCCTCACCGACCAGATCGTGCCGGGCCGGATCGTGGTGGTGAACCCGGAGGAGTCGACGGTCCGGATGCTGCAGGCCCGCGGTACCCGGTCCCCGGTCTGCGACGACTCGGGCCGCTGCTGGATGCTGGGCGGGATCGGCCGCACGGACATCGTCTGGACCGACGACGGCGGCAAGACCTGGGGTGCGCGGTCGCTCGACAGCCACAACCAGCTCGGCCGGCTCGCGGTCAGCCCGAACGGCCGCACGCTGCTGACCACCGCGGTCACCGTCGGCGCGAACGGGCAGTCCGTGGCGAAGATGCAGCTCTCCACCGACCGTGGGGCGAACTGGACGACGGTCCAGGACCCGCCGCCGAGCCTGAAGACCGCGCCGCTCGCGTTCGACGACGGCACCGCGCTGATGCTCGGCGGCCGGCACGGCGACCGCCCGCGGCTGTACCGGGTCCGCGACGGCGCCGCCAAGCTGGACCGCGGCTACCCCGGCGACCTCGCGGACCTCGAGGGCGACGAGCACCTGATGTACGGCTTCGAGGTCCCGAAGCGGCGTACCACCGAGGTCGTCCTGAGCACCGACGCCGGCGCCACCTGGACGAAGTTCGCCCCGCGCTAGTGGTGTTTCGCCGCGCCCTTGAGCACCTTGTCGACGGCGTTCTTCGGCCCGTAGAGGGCGATCCCGACCAGGTCGAGCTCGCTCGTCCCGACCGCCCGCACCGCCGCGCGGTTGTCGCGGTCGTTGCCGGTCGCGAACAGGTCCTGGGTGAACACCGAGTGCTCGATCCCCCGCCCGAGCGCCCGCTCCTGAGCCGTGGCCATGAACTCCTTGGACCCCTCGAACACCATCACCGGCTGCCGGAACATCGGCAGGTACCGCACCCCGTCCGCATCCTCGTACGGCTCCCCCACGACCTCGGGATGCGTCCCGGCAATCCCGCTCACCAGGAACGCGGTCACGTTCAACCGCTGCCAGACCGCCAGATCGTCCCGCAGCAACACAGCAATCTTCGTAGCGAACTTTTCCACAGCTCACATGCTCACGACCGAGCCCTGCGCGGGTCTTGTACGTTCTAAACCACCTCAGCAGTACGGCGGGTTCGACGTGACCGCCGTACAGACCCTGAGGAAGAGGTTGAACAGCCGGTAGAGCTGCACCATGTCGGCCTCCACCACGACCGTTCGGTCGTCGCGGCGGGATACGCCGGGGATTGCGGTGAGGTGGGAGGTTACCGAGGCGGACTGCCAGCGGACGGCGAGGGTTTGCGGGCCGTTCGGGGTGGTGGGGTGCGGGACGTTGGTGAGGGCTTCGGTGGTCGTCGACTCGATGGCTTCCCGGGCCTCGGCGACCGGGACCAGCTGAGCGGCGAAACGGTCCTTGGCGAACTTGACCGGGACGGTCGCGACCGCGGGGTCCCAGCCCTTCATCTCGTCGCAGGCGGTGTCGTCGCCGGTCAGGAGCGCCACCGGTACGCCGTACGCCGCCGACGCCGCGTGGAACAGGCCGATTTCGCCCGTGGGGCGGTCGTCCAGCCAGATGTCCTCGATCTCGTGGCCCATGAAGCTGTGACTCAGGACGCCGAGGACGCCGGCCCGGGCGTGGAACCCGACGCACAGCGCGGCGTCGTACTCCGGCGTCAGGCCCTCCATCATGCCCATCGGCTTCGGGCGGCCCTTGATCAGGCGGGCGCGCGGGTCGAGGAGGTCCGGCAGCAGGTTGCGCATCGGCCCGTGGGCGTCGTTGACGAGTACTTCGGTCGCGCCCGCGGCGTACGCACCGCGGACGGCGGCGTTCACGTCCTCGGTCATCAGCACCCGGGCCCGCTCGTAGTCCCGCCCCGGCGGCTGCACGTCCTCCGCGTCGACGACCCCGGTGACGCCTTCCATGTCCGCGCTCACGTAAACCTTCACACGGAGCAGCGTATGTTCTGAGGTATGAGCGGCGGCGCCGAGGTGCGGGCGTGGCGGCCCAGGCTGGACGGGGTCGTCGAGGTCCTGCACGCCCACTTCCCGTCGCACGCGTACCCGAGCCACACGCACGATGCCTGGACGGTGCTGATCGTCGACGAGGGCGCCGTCCGGTACGACCTCGACCGCCATGAGCACGGTCTCGCCCAGGCGCAGGTCTCGCTCCTGCCGCCGCACGTTCCGCACGACGGCCGGTCGGTGCTGCCCAACGGTTTCCGAAAACGTGTTCTCTACCTGGCACCGGACCGGCTCGACGAAGGCTTGATCGGCGCGGCCGTCGATCAGCCCGAGTACGTCGATCCGCTGCTGCGGCACCGGATCCACCAGCTGCATCTAGTGCTCCGTGACGGCCGGGAGGATCTGGAGGCCCAGAGCCGTCTGACGTTGATCGAGGAGCGCCTGCAACAGCATCTGCGGCGACAGGTGGAGGCACCGGCCGAGCGGCACGGCGTCGGCGCGGCCCGGCTGCGCGATGCCGGCGTCGCTTCCCGGCTGCGCGACATGCTGGATGCCCATGTGCCGGACGGGATCACCTTGCAGGATGCGGCGAAGCTGGTGCACGCGCATCCGGCGCATCTGGTGCGGGCGTTCAGCCGGGAGTACGGGATGCCGCCGCACCGGTACCTGACCGGGCGACGGGTCGATCTGGCGCGGCGGTACCTGCTGGACGGGCGCCCGGCTGCGGAGGTGGCGACGCTGGCCGGGTTCTACGACCAGTCGCACCTCAACCGGCATTTCCGGAAACTGCTCGGTGTCACACCTGCGCGTTTTGTGAAGCCTTAGACGCCTTGTAGGCGCGGACGCCCCAGGTGCCGAGCAGTGCAGCGATCAGCAGGTTCACGACGATCAGGATCGTGTGCGCGACGTAGTACCCGGTCGGGCGGTCCTCGGTGTCCACGAGCGCCTTGATGAAGCGCAGGTAGGTGAGGACGTTCCAGGCCGCGATGGCGAGCAGGACGAGCGCGTGTTTCCGTTCGAGTTTCACTCAGCCATTCTGACTGGGGCGGTCGACGGTGCGGAGCAGCTGGGTGCGGTTGGCCACGCCGAAGCGGCGGTACAGGCGGGTCAGCTGCGATTCGACCGCCTTCACCGACAGGTACAAGGCCGCGGCGATCTCGCGGTTCGTGGAACCGTCGCGGACCATCGAGACGATCTGCTGCTCGTTGTCGGTCAGCTCGGACGGCTGCCGGCTCCGGCTCGGTACGTCGAGGCGGGCGAGCTCGGTCTCCGCGACCTCGCGCCACGCGGGCGCGCCGTACGCCTCGAACCGCTCGATCGCGTCCAGGAAGGCGGTCCGGGCGACCGACCGGCGCCGGGCCTGCCGGGCGATCCGGCCGCGGGTCAGCTCCGCGCGGGCGAGATCGAGCGGGTAGACACGGTCCCCGGCCGAGCCGACCGACTTCTCGATCAGCGCCAGCGCCGCGGCCGGGTCGCCCTGTTTGGCGACCAGCAGTGCCTCGGCACGGTCCAGGCCGAGCTTGACCACAGCGCGGTCCAGGTTCTCGGCGCGGGTGCGGATCTCGGCGATCAGGGCGGCCGCGTCGTCGAGCCGGCCGGCCGCGACCAGCGCCTCGGCGTAGTCCGCGTGCCACGGAATGACGGCCGGGTCGTACGGCATCGCGGCCTCCCCCGATCCGGCGATCGCGTCGAACGCCTCGACCGCGCGCTGCGGGTCGCCGGTGAGTACGCCGATCAGCCCGATGGTGGCCAGCGCCGGGCCGGTCCACTCGTCGTTCCCGGCCTGGTGGACGCCCTCCAGCGCGGCGTCGGCGAGCTGCTTGGCGATGGCCGCCGTACCGCCGGCCCACTCCGCGCGGCTCGCGACGACCAGGCCGACCTCCGACTCGTCGCCGATGTCCTGCATCAGCTGGTAGCACTCGTGGCCGGCGGCGAGCGCGTCGGCACCCCGGCCGCTGCGCTCGTAGATCGCCGTCGCGGAGATCAGTACGGACGCCAGCCAGCGCATTGCGCCGTGGTCGCGGACCTCGTCGGCGAGCGCGTTGATCGCGGTGATCGCCTCGGCGGTCCGGCCGCGGAACAGCTCTTGCATCGCGGCCATCTGACGGGCGTTCACCGTGGTCCGGGTGAGAGGCAGGCCCTTGGCGAGCTCGGCGGCCTGCTGCAGCACCGCGTCCGCGGACTGCTCGGCGTCGCGGGCGATCAGCACGGAACTGGCGGCGCTCAACGCGTCGACGACCGCATCGGTGTCGCCTGCCTCGCGCGCCAGTTCCTCGGCGATGCGGGCGTCCTCCTGCGCGTCGTCGAGGCAGCGGTCGAAGTAGTGACTGTGGCTGCGCTCGATCCGGACCCGCGCCTCGAGCCGGTTGTTCCCCGCGGCCGCCTCGAATGCCTCTGCGAGCAGCTCCACCCGGCGGTCGCGCTCCGGCCACACGGCGTCGGCGCACAGCAGGAGCGCCGGGACGCGGGTCTCCGGGGTCGTGGCGACCTGCGCGGCGAGTTGCGCCATGTCGGCCGACTCCGCGAGGTGCCCTGCCGCGGCGGCGTCGTCCGCGGCCCGGGTGAGGCGGCGGGCCCGCTCATCGGGATGGGTGCACGGGGTGCGCTCGGCACTCAGCCGCCACAGGGTCGCGGCCGCGCCGGGCGCCCCACGACCCGCGGCGACCGTGGCGGCCTCCTCGATCGCGGCGGCGAGCTGCGGGTCGGCCTCCTGGGTGGCGAGCGCGCGGTGGGTCGCGTTCTCGACCGGTTCGTCGACCGCGGCAGCGAGCTTGGCATGGGCGCGTCGACGGTCCGCCGACGTCGCTTCGGCGTACACGAACTCGCGCAGCAGCGGGTGCGTGAAGCGGAGCCGCTCGGCGGAGATGTCGATCAGGCCGAGGGTCTCGGCCTCGGCGAGGTCGGCGTCGATCGCGCGGTCGAGCGACTGGGCGAGCTGGGTCGTGGTCGGGCGCGGCGACGACGCCGCGTGCAGGAGCAGCTCGTGGGTCGTCGTGGACAGGTCCGAGAGCCGCTCGCCGAGGAGCGTCTTCAGGCGGCTCGAGACCGGGAGCGGATCGTTGGGCGAGACGCTCCTCGGGTGCCGCAGTACGGCGCGCCCCAGCTCCAGGGCCATGAACGGGTTGCCGGCGCTCGCGGTGAAGATCCGGCGGGCGGTCCGGACCGGGAGGGGGCTGGACAGGCGCTGACGGAGCAGGCCGAGTACGTCGGGCTCGGTCAGCGGCGGGACCTCGAGCTGCAGGACCGGCTCCGGGCACGCGTCGGTCATCATCGGCAGGTCGCCGTCGGCCACCTGCTCGGTCGCGAGCAGGTGCACCCCTTCGGACAGCCGGCGAGCACAGAACGTGAGCACCTCGAGGCTCGACGGGTCGACCCACTGGATGTCGTCGACGACGATCAGCACGGGACCGGTCGTGGCGAGGCGGCGCAGGACGTGCAGGACGGCGAGTCGTACGGCGAGCTCGTCACGGACCGTGTCCGGCGCGCTGGCCTTCAGCAACGCCACCTCGAGCGGCTGCCGCAGGTGGTCCGGGAGGACCTGCCAGGCGAAGTCGAGCTGATGCGAGAGCAGGTCGAGGAGTGTGACGTACGGGAGACCGGCCTCGGCGTTGGACGGCGCGGCGCTGAGGATCCGGCAGCCCTTGCGGCCACGCTCCGCGACGAGCGCCCGCGCGAGAGCGGACTTGCCGATACCGGTCGGGCCGTAGAGCAGCACACTGCCGCTGGTCTCGAGCTGCTTGGTAGCACGCTCGACCAGTCCGGCTCGCCCGACCAGCTCGTCGTCTGTCATCCAACTCCTCGAAGGATTACATTCGCCGATTATCACAGCCCGAGGGGCATGATCCGAGCGGTCACGACGGCACGATCGTGCCGGGGCACCGGATGGTCTCCACACGACTTTGGGCACCCGCCAACCGTTTTCGCGGCTGCGAAACGGTTGGGGGGTGCCCGAAGTGGGGTCAGATGGATTCGAGGTACGCCGCGGCGAAACCGAGCACGACCAGCACGGCCACCGGCGTGTAGTTGAAGGTGCTACCACTGACGGGGCTGACCTGCGGCAGCATGAACAGGACCGTGATGAACGCGACCCAGACGATCGCGACGATGCCGATCGGGCGGCTCCAGCGCCCGAGGTGCCACGGGCCGGGCTGGAAGTTCTTGATGACGCGGTGTTCCGGCCGGTACGGGCCGGGAACCCGTTCGAGGAGACGGTCGAGCGGTTGCTGCAGGCAATCAAGCTCGGCGTCGTCGTGCCCGGCGACCGGTTGCCGCCGGAGCGCGAGCTCGCGACCCGGCTGAACGTCAGCCGGGTCACGCTCCGCGAGGCCGTCCACGCCCTCACCGAGGCCGGGTACGTCGAGTCCCGCCGCGGCCGGTACGGCGGGACGTTCGTCAACGAACAGCTCCCGAAACCCCGCCGTACGTCGGCCAAACGCCTCGCCCGCGACCTCGCCGCCGGTCTCGACGACGCCCTCACCCTGCGGTTCGTCCTGGAAACCGGCGCCGCGGAGGCCGCCGCTTCCCGTGCCCTGACCGCCGCCGAACGCGACCACCTCGAGCGTTGCCTCGCCGACACGTCCACGGCCCGCCTCGCCGACTACCGCCGCCTGGACTCCCGCCTGCACCTCGCGATCGCCGAAGTCACCGGCTCACCGTCCCTGACCTCCGCGATGGCCGACGTCCGCATGCGCCTGAACGAACTCCTGGACGCGATCCCGCTGCTGGAACGCAACATCCAGCACTCCAATGAGCAACACCAGGCTGTCGTCGACGCCATCCTCGCCGGTGCGCCCACCACCGCCCGCCAGGCGATGCAGGAACACCTCGCCGGCACCGAGGCCCTGCTCCGCGCCTTCCTCGCCTAGGTCCTGGCCGGCGCCGCTTTCAGACGGCGGTGATCGCCTGGACCATCAGTTCGTTGCGGGCGTCCTGACCCGCGGGCACGGTGGTGTGGACGCCCTCGCGGAGGAGCTGCGTCATGCGGGAGGGCTGGGCCGCCAGGTACTCGGCCCAGCGGACGATCCGCAGGTTCGGGTACTTCTTGTCGGCGTCGTGGATCTGGGAGTTGATCCAGGCGCTGTTGCGCTGGTCGGCGACCTGGACCGCCGCCGCCTTCGCGGTGCGGGAGATCTGGGTGTTGACCCAGATCACCGTGCGGTTCGAGCCCACGATCCGCATGGTCCGGTCCACCTGCGCGGCGAACACCGGCGGGTTGAAGATGTCGTTGGTCCCGGTGGCCATCAGGATCCGGCGCGGCAGGCCGTACTTGAGCGCCCAGTTCTCGAGCGCGTCCACGGCCGGCCTGGTCGGTCGCCCGGACCAGTTGTGGACCGCGAGGCTGATGCCCGCACGGCTCATCAGCCTGGTGGCCAGCGCTTTGCCGTCCTGTACGGCGATGCTGTCACCGAACATGTACACACCGTCATGGTCACGGACATAGGTGATCGTCGCGGCAGTCGAGATCGACCGGCTGAGGATCGTCCAGTCCCCCAGCGCGCCGGATCCGTACAGATCGGCGGCAGTGGCCGGCTGCGCCGACTCCGTCGTCGCGACCCCCGCGACCGCGGCCGCCGCCCCCGCCATCAAGATCTGCCGTCGATTTGGTTTCAGGTTCTTCACGTTCCCCACAGACGGAAACTGTGGGCTATACCAATCGATCGGCGCAAGACCAGGTATTAGAACGTTATATCCGCACGGTGCGGATTGCAGCTTGTTGCAATCCGCACCACCGGATCCGTCTCAGCTGACGGTCAGGATCTTGTTCGCGGTGAACGCCTGTGCGTGGTCGGCGTCGGCCGGGAACCACACGCGGTACGCGATCTGCCCGCGGATCGCCGGCTTGATGCCGAACGCGTACGCCCCCGAGGTGGTCAGCTTGACGGACGCGATCGACCTCCACACCCGGTTCGAGTACTGCTGCAGGTAGACCGGTTTGCCGTAGTGCGCCGGGGCGACGTACCCGCTGAACTTCGTCACCTGTCCCAGGCGGATCGTCGACGGCGACAAGGTCGCGGAGATCGTCGGGGCGACCTGCACCGTGAGATCGACGGTCCGGGTGCCCATGAGGTCGCCGTTGCCGGGGAAGGTCATCATGAACACCGACGACACCAGCGGCTTGTAGGCGTAGCTGACGGCGCCGGTCGAGGTCGTCTTCAACGACGCGAGCAGCTTGAACGTGGACGAGTTCTTCGGGCGTACGTACAGGTTGACGGGCAACCCGGCGTACGCCTTGTTGTCGATGCGCAGCGTGCTGCCGCGCACGGTGATCGTGCCGCCGTAGTTGATCAGCGCCGCCGTACTGCTGATCGTCGTCTTCATCCCCAGCAGTTGTGAGACCGCGACCGGGCTGACCTTTCCGCCTCGGTCCTTCACCCAGGCGGCGTACGTGTAGGTCACGCCTTGGGCGAGCCCGGTGTTCTTCACCGCTGTCGCCGTGCCCGCGTAGACCAGCGTTCCGGTCGTGAGCGTCGGGACCTGGCTGCCTGCGTTGCGCCGGACGATCACCTGGTCCAGATCGGGCAGGGCGGGGACCTGCCAGGACAGGTTCGCGGCCAGATAGGCGCCGGTGGCGTCGAAGGCGGGCTTGGGCGGAGCCACGTCGAGCGTCGAGAACACGCTGCTGAACGGGACGAGATCGGCGCCACCGGCTTCCTTCACACCGCTCACGACGATCCGGTACGGCGTGTTGTCCAGCAGTGGTGTGGTCGGCGCGATGACGGCCTGCCTGGTTTCCAGGTCGTACGTCACGCCGGCGCCGACCGTCGTACTGGTCCTGCCGTGGACGAGGCGGACCGTCGTCTGGTTGACGCTGTCGGCAAGGACCGCGCGGGGGAACGTGACGGCCGGGCGCGTGTCGAGCGCTTGACCGCTCGCGAGGTCGGGCGGCTGCACCTCCCGCGCCGGGTAGCTGACGCCGGGGTTGGTACCTCCCGCGCCGGTCTCTTCGATGGTCAGCTCGTACGGCCGCGTGTCCCGCGAACCGTTGGCGTTGCGGACGGCAATGTAGGTGCTGCCCATGGCCGCGCTGACGTCCGCGGTCGCGGTCAGCGGTCCCCACGTCCCGGAGGTCGGGAAGGGCGTCACGGCGGACGTCAGGAACTTCAGATCGGTGTCGTAGACATCGATCCGCGGGCCGAAGTTCACCGAGTACTGGTCGCCGTTGAACTCGGGGCCGGTCAGCGTCACGCGCAGGTTGCGCGCGGCGGAGCTGACGACCTCGTACCAGTCGACCTCGCCTTCGGTGCTGATCGTCGTACTGATCGAGCTGGACAGCGGGATCGCCCGCTCCGGCTGATCGTTGAGGTCGATCGGGTTCGCCGGGAAGTCCGGCGCCCAGCGGCCGCCGAGGGCGGCGTACGCATCGAGCATGCCGGCGCCGTAGTACGGGTCCTTGCCGCGCGGGCCGGCGTCGCGGGTGAAGGTCTTGAGCCGGGCTTCGAGCTGCGCGGGCGTGAGCGTCGGCCACTTGTTCTTCACCAGCGCGGCGACACCGGCGACGATCGGCGCGGCGCACGACGTACCGCTGCAATAGGCGTACTGGCTGGTCCCGCGCAGGGTGGTGCTGAGGACGTCCCAGCCCGGAGCTGCGATGTCGACCCAGTCGCCGTACGAACTGAAGTCGGTGAGGACGGCGCCCGCGTTGGTCGCGCCGACCGCGATCACCTCGGGGTACGCCGCCGGGTACTGCAGGACCGCGCTGCCGTCGTTGCCCGCCGCCGCCACGACGACGACGCCCTTGGCGATGGCGCGCTTGATCGCGTCGTGCAGGACCGGGTTGTCGCCCGGGCTGGCGAAGGACAGGTTGAGGACGGTCGCGCCGTGGGTGATCGCCCAGTCGATGCCCTCGACGATGTCGAGATCGTTGGCGATCCCAGTGGATCCGGCGACCTTGACCGGCATCGCCTTGGCGCTCCAGCCGACACCCGCGATGCCGACACCGTTGTTGGCGTTGGCGGCGATGATGCCGAGGGTCATGGTGCCGTGACCGTTGTCGTCGACCGGGTTCGGCCGGGTGGTCGAGGTCGCGTTGTAGCCCGGGACGAGGCGGCCGGCGAGATCCGGGTGTCCGGCGTCGACGCCGGTGTCGAGGACCGCGACGATCTGGCTGCCGGTCGACTTGGTCAGGTCCCAGGCCTGCGGGACGCGGACGGTGTTGAGGTAGGCCTGCTGGACCGAGCCGTAGTACGGATCGTTGGGCACGGCGGCGATCCGACGCCGATAACTCAGCGAGGCGACCTCGACCGCCGGGTCCCCCTTGACCTTCTTCAGCAGGTCCTGGGCCGCGGCATTGCCCTTCAGCTTCACGACGCCGGAGGACGCTTCCTCCTCCACCACCCCAACCTTGGAGACCGCAGCCCTCCGCGCCGACGCCGTCGCCTTCTTCTTGAACTTCACCATGACGACGTTCGGCTCGACGTCAGGCGTGGACGTCTCGTGCCGCGAGAACCCCACCCGCTGCGGCCCAGACTCAGCCGACCCGGAAGACCCGCTCAACACCACCAGCGACCCCGCCACCATCAC
Source organism: Kribbella shirazensis (assembly GCF_011761605.1). Classification (GTDB taxonomy): domain Bacteria; phylum Actinomycetota; class Actinomycetes; order Propionibacteriales; family Kribbellaceae; genus Kribbella; species Kribbella shirazensis. Next base: position 8,383,943 of record NZ_JAASRO010000001.1, read on the forward strand.
AGCCGGAAGCCCCCACCGCACCCAAACCGCCCGACCAACCACAACGCCCCCAAGGGGTGTAAGAGTTACGAACGCCGGGAGTATCTCAGAGGTCTACACCAGACCGCTCCCCCATCCACCTGCCAAAAGCTGCAATCTCCTGTCCTCGACAGCCGTCCGCCGGGCGCGCTCCATGCTGCTGGTGAGGACCAGGACGAGTTCCTCGGCCACGTCGAGAGAAGGTCTACGTAGGCTCATGTGCACGTGCCTTCAGCACCCTGCATGCATGGACATGCCAAACCCCCGCATGGCCGAGCGACAACCTGATCTCACCCATCGAGGAATCCGCCCGCCAGGGGGCGCCGGGGAGTATTGACGTCAGCTTCGCCGGAGCCGAAGGGAAGGCCCAGTTAGTCGGCGCCGGATCGTCGTCCCGAGCGCTGCGCTGGCCTGCGAGACCTCACAACTCGATCGAGGGATAGCCCAACACACGAGCCACCACTTCATCTGGACAGGGTTCGCGATCGAATTCACCTCGGACACGCCTCTATCCAGATCTGCGCCGCTGTCATAGTCGCCCGACATCAGCCGCACCGCAACTTCAAGGAGACGGGAGCGATCGACGGAAATCTTTCTCCGAAGTCGTAGGACGGGAAGAATCTCGGCCCCGCCGCCGGTGTGCGGTTGCCACCCAACGCGCACAGGCAGTCCCATACGCGCCACGTCGTACTGCGGGGAAACTCGGGCTCGCGGTCCGCCTGTTGGAGCTCGTCGCGCTGGTGACAGCAACTGCTACGGACGCGGCTACTTTGCCTGACGTACCCGTTCGGGAGTTCGGTTCCCACCAAAGTGGCGCCGCTACAGCTCCTCGACGCGCAGCAGGTCAATCCCGACCTCGGTGAGGCTCGGCAGCGGCACCGCCGTGAGATCCTGGGTGATGTAGCAGAGGGTCGTGTAATCACGAAAATCTGCTTCGGTCAAATACCCGTCGTCGTCCTCGAAGTTGGCTTGCACAGTGACTTCGAGGCCACTGCGATGCCCTCGAAGATGCGCTCCACCTAGATAACCGCTCTCACGCTCGACGAATTTCACTCCTAATGCCACGGTCAGATTTCGTCCGACCGTGGCAATATCGTCACGTGAACCAAGGAGCCAGAAGCGCTTCTTCGGCTGTTGACGAGTGAAGACCTCCACCTCAACGACCATTCCAGTACTCCTCGCCTCGCGCAGGCCGCCCTACCAGTCAAGACTAAGTCTCCCACTCCGGTAGTTGTTCAGCGTGTACTTCGCGTCCGCTGTGTAGTCACCTCCGGCATGCTCAAGAACGCTGACGACTGCCGCTGCACGGGCTGAGGCGAGCGGGAGTGCGTGGGTAGCGGCAAGCAGCCGGAGCGGTGGCTCCGGATCGTCGAGTAGCGACTCGATTACTCGATGGCCGACCTCAAGGCTCACGGATCTCCTTGTAAAACCTGTGATGGATCCTAAATAAACGATTCGCCTTCCTCGGGTCGTGTTTGGCGCCCGCCCATTCAAGGGCCAAGATCCGGTAGCGGTCGAGAATCTCAGCTTCGTCTACTCTCATGGCAACGGACTCCTCGCTGAATCTGGGACCCGAGTTGGCTCAAATTAGTGCGCACTGTGGGGTCAGGTGATCTGCGCGAGGGCGTCGCGTAGGTCGGTGGGGAGTGGGTCTTCGGCGGTCAGGATCCGGTGGTCGGCGCGGATCTGGACGGTGCGGTAGCGGCGCGCGGTTTGGACGAACTTCTTGATCGACCAGCCGGTGCAGTCCTCGATGAATCGGCTGACCGCGAGGGCGGCGAACACGATGGTCAGGTGCGCGTCGATGGACTCGCGTTTGTGGTGGTAGATCGGCCGGGCCTGCAGGTCGTGCTTGGACATCCGGAACGACTTCTCGATCCGCCACAGGTTGTGGTAGGCACCGATCACGAACTCCGGAGTTGGGTTCTGGATGTTGGTGGTGTAGCCCTTGAGCCCGGCCAGGTCGCGGGCTTTGGCCTCGAGGTCACGGTTCACGGACTTGGTCGTGCCGGTGAGCTTGATGAACCGGTTGCGCTTGACCGCGACCTTCCCGGCAACGGCCTTCTCGGCTTTGGCGACTTGTTCGTCGATCCCGCGCAGCGTGCGGCGGGCCCGGTCGGCCTTGTACTGGTAGTAGATGACCTTGTCGCGGCGCCCCTTGGCCTTCTGCGCCTGCGTGGCCGGCCAGGGCTGAGTGAACACGTGCCCGTCAGGGATGTCTTCGCCTGAGTGGTTCGTGCGCCACTTCTTCACCACATACGGTAGCTCGGGGATCTTCGTGCCGAGGATGAACGACAGCTTGGCGTCCTCGATCGCGTTCTGGTTGGCGTCGGAGATCATCCCGGCGTCCGCGACCACCGTCACATCGCGCAGATCGTGCGCGGCCATGAAGGAACGAATGACCGGGAGCATGGTCTTGGTCTCGGCCTTGTTCCCCTCGAACGCCTCGACCATCAGCGGGAACCCCTCGCGTCAGTTAACAAGCCGATCGTGATCTGCGGCTCCAGCCGGCGTTCCTTGGAGAACCCCGGCTCCCGGAACCCGTCGCCGGTGTCGGTCTCGAAGTACAACGTGGACACGTCGTACAACACCAGCGACGCCGGCCCCAGCGCCGCGCACGCCGCGCACGCCGCCGCCAGCCGCTGCCGCCACGACGCCTTCGCATAGGCCGGCAGGCGACGCTTCAGCGTGGCATACGACGCCGCGGCGATCCCGGTCTCGGTCAGCACCCGCAGCGAGTCCAGCTTGCTGGTCGGCTCGATGATCCGCGCCAGCACCAGCTGCCTGAACACCTCATCCCCGCCGGTGGCCGCCTCGAACCCGAGCGCGTCAAAGCCACGGCACAACGCGTCCCACAGGTGCCCCATCCGCGACGACGTGATCTCCAACGGCCCCCAACCGGCCGCCTGTTCCAGGCCGAGGTCCAGCTCACCCTGCCCCGCCGCCAACCGCTGCGCAGCCGCCGCCTTGAGCGCCTCCAGCTCCGTGTCGTCATGCGCCGAGCCCAGATGCTCGATATCGCGCGACCCACGCCGAGACGAGTACACGATCTGGACCGCCGTCGCCCCCGACGCGGTCTTCACCGTCCGCACATACGCCACAAACCCCGACCCTACGAGCCCGATTAGTGCGCAAATCCAGCCACCCCGCACCACGAACCCGCAGGTCACAGCCCCACGCTCGCCATCAGCCCCCGATCGTGAGCCAAGTCAGGATTCAAGGAGAACACCGATGTGCGGGTCCTGGCCCGTGACGCGGGCGTGAGCATCGCCACGGCCTACCGGTACGTGCACGAGGCGATCGACGTGATCGCCGCCCAGGCACCCGAACTGCCCGAGGTACTGGCCGAAGCGCTGCGCCAGGGGTGGGCGTTCGTCTGCCTGGACGGCACATTGATCCCGTGCACGCGGGTCAGTGCACCATCCGAGGCCGGGCACGACCTGTGGTATTCCGGCAAACACAACCAGCACGGCGGCAACATCCAAGTGCTGGCCGATCCCGACGGCTGGCCCGTCTGGGTCTCCGACGTCGAACCAGGCTCGACCCACGACATCACCGCCGCCCGCATCCATGCCCTGCCCGCGCTCTACCCAACCGCAGCGGCCGGCCTGCCCACCCTCACCGACAAGGGCTACGCCGGCGCCGGCATCGGCATCCAGGTACCGACCAAAGGCCACGCGCTGTGCTCCGACAACCGAGCTCGCAACAGGCTGATCAACGCCCTGCGCGCTCCCGCCGAGCGCGCCAACTCCCTGCTCAAGAACACCTGGCGAGCCCTACGGCGCATCACCCTCGACCCCTGGAGAATCGGCCCCATCACTACCGCCGCACTCGTCCTACTCCAACTCCAGAAACCCAGCCGGTGAGAAAACCTCACTGAACTCTTAACTTGACCGGGTATCCCCGCCCGTCAACTCATGCAGGCGATGCTGACAACTGTCTCACGGGAGATCGCCATGCGCTGAGAAGTTGCGAACCAAGTCGATTTCTCTGCGTAGATCCTGCAACTCCTCCTCACTCGGAGTGAAAGGCGCGGAGCAAGTCCTCAAAACATCAAGCTTCTGTTCATCTTCCCACTCATCCCATACCTCCAGAGACGAGGCGTAGCGAATAATCACCAGCTTCTCGTGTGCCCGGGCGGGCCACTTTCGCCAGGCTTCCCAGCGTGCGACTCGGCCAGGCTCCCCCATTCGCTCACATTCCAGGATGATCGAATCGACGATTCTGCGATGCGCGGCCGCAAGCCTTGGACTTCCAAAATACGGCTCGGGGGGCACCTCCTCCTCGAACTTCAAGCGGACCAAAGCCGAAGCCAAGGTTTCCAACTCTTCAAGACCAAGCTCGACCTGCACAAGCATCTCCTAGCCAAACGGGTTCGGGCCACCGTACAGCACGTCGGATGGATTGAACCCTCAATGACCCTTGATGGATCAATTCATTGGGCTGCTCCCCCACTCGGAGCGACATTCCCTCGTGGCGTCGAATCGCGATCATGAATCCACCCTTTCCAGCATACGCAGGGTTACCAGCGAAGAGCGCACCGGAGGCTTCGCCAGAGGAAATCATCTCCTGAGTCACATATGTTCTCCCCTTTGAGTCTGCCCGAATCGTTCCCGAGCCGATAATCCCCTGTAGCCCCTTCTGATCCGTGTAATGGAAGATCACGTCATTGTCGAGATTCTTTATGAGCGCATCAACGGAGCCGACGGTCCCACACCCGTTCGAATTGTGAACTAGGACGGGGGTGGAGCCGACCAGCACATAATACGTGTGGATGTCGTCGACGGTGAGGTTATAAGCGGTGGCTACACGATGTGACCCGGCGCTGAGTCCGATGACGCGCACGAGTCGACCGTCGGCGCCGAGGAGTTTGTCGCCTGGGTCGAGCTGGTCGGCGCGCTGGTATGCACTGTCGGTGGCGTTCCAGAACGGGTGGTCCTCGGTCGTGGTGAGCGTCCCACCCTCGACCTCAAGTTCAAGGAGTGTGTCGGTGTGGACCCACAGATGGGTGACCTTGCGTGGCCCGCGTTCACCGGTCTCGGGGTCGGTGGCGAGAACCTCGTCGCCGACCTTCACTTGAGAGATGGGCTTGCGTGTGCCGTCACCCATCTCAACCAACGTCTCGCCACTGAAGCTACGGAAACAACCACCACCGCCTGTTGCGCGGCCTCCGGTCGGCACTTCCGGCCCACCGCTGAGGCGAACACCCCCACCGTCGTGGCCCAGGGGAACACCCATGGTCCCGGTCGGTGTGTATGGGCCGCATCGGATTCCTGGCTGCTGGCACAGTTCGGCAGCGAAGCGCTTGGAGAACTGGACATCGGACCAGCCGCAGGTGGTTGCCTTGCCGTTCTCTACCTTCCAGGTCTCCAGGTTGTTGCAGCCAACGATCTGCTCGTGCCCTTGGCCGCCCTTGTCACCGATGAGTTTCGACTTCGTCTCTTCGTACGCCGGCTCGAAGTCGCTAGTGTCCTGCGCGGTCACCTCGCGGCTGCCGATGGTGACGGCCACGGGCTCCGGCGCACCACCTCCGCCCGCGGTCAGCGCTTCGTTGATGTGGCCACCGTTCTCGACGCGGCTGATGGGGTTTCCGCCACCGAACATGTACCGGTTGGCGTTCCACGGGTCCGTTCCCAGCCCGAGGTCGGTGAGGGCGCCGTTGAACAGGTCGCGTGTCAAGAACCGGTTCAGGCCCGGGTTGTACTCCCGGAACCCCATGTCATAGGTGCCGGTCGCGCCGTCGAAACGGGCCGAGTTGAACCGGTACGGGTTAACAATGTCCGCGTCCAGGGCCGCGATGTCCTTGATCTCGTCCTCGCCGGTCGTGCCCTTCTTGTCCGGCTGACCGTAGGCGGTGTACCGGTACGTCGACGTGGTCTCCCCAGTCGACGCATCGGTCAGAGTTTCGACATCACCGCGGGGGTTGGCGCCGTAGAACATCTTCTTCGACGTGGTCCCGTTGACCGGAGAGTCGACCAGCGACAGGTTCTCCCCGGCCGCGCCGTAGGAGTACGACTTCGCGACCTTCCAGACACCGCCGGTGTCGCGTTCTTCCTCGATCGCCACCTGGTCGGCCAGACCAATGAACGTGTACCGGGTCGAGACCGATTGCGCGGCGCCGACCTTCTCGGACTGGTTCACCACCCGGTCGAACGGGTCATACGTCTGGTTCCGCGTGAACGTCGGCGTACCCGCGCTGTCGAACTTCTGCTGCCGAGTGAGCCGGTCATAACCGTCATAGCCGTTCTGCTCCACCACCTGCGAACCAACATCCGACGTCGTCGCGCGACCGAACGGGTCATAGCGGTGATTCAGCGTCGTCCCACCCGTGACCGTCTTGACCAGCCGGTTGCGGTCATAGGTCATCGTCGACGTCGTGGCGCCGATCGTCTGCTTGACCACGTTCCCGGCGGCGTCGTACTCGTACGCCTCGTTGTCACCCTTCTCGACACCGGTCTTGGTCACCGCAGCGAGCTGCCGCGCCGGCGTGTAAGAGTAGCCCGACGCCTGATCCAGGTACTCCGAAGAATTCCCCTTCAGAACCTTCGCGACATCCTGCGAACGATCACCATCGGCGTGATACTTCAGCGAATGCGACGAAACCAGCTTCCCGCCATCGGTCTTCTCCGTCTGGACCCTCGCCAGACCATCCTCGTGATACGTAAACGTCGCCAGATTCCCGTTCGGCTTCGTAATCGTCGACCGCAGACCACGCCCGTCATAGGTGTACGACCAGGTATCCAGTGTCCCGGTAGGCGACGCACCGGCCTTCACTGTGGCGACCAGATTGCGCACATCCCACGTGTACCCCGTGTAACGGCCAACTGCAGGACTGCCCGTGCCGGCATCCGGTTTGCGTTGCGCGTTCGTCGACAACACGTTGGAGTCGAGGTCGTAGGTGTAGTCGGTCGCCGCCTTCTCCACACCCGTCTTGAGTTCCTGGACCTTCGTGGTCCGCCCGAGACCGTCAGTGGTGATCTTGAACGTGTCGCTCGCCGCGTTCGGGTTGTTGTCCTTGACCTCGGTCTGCTGGCCGTTCAAGTCGTAGGTGTAGGTGAACGACCGCGACTCGACCGGGTTCGTCGACACCAGCTTGATCGCGTCCGCCGACACCACCCCGTCCGCTGACGGCTTCAGGGTGATGGTTTTGGCGACACCGTTCGGGAAGCTGTAGTTGCCCAGGTTGATCCACGGCGTCGCGGCGGTGCAGGCCTTCTGGTCCACCGTCTTCGTCGCGGCGCCGGTGGAGTGGTTGATCGTGTACGTCGCCGCCGTCGTCGCATCCGTACGCACCGGGCAGGACGCGTAGACGTCGAACGAGCCCGCGACGTCGGGGAGTACGCGCCAGTTGAACGTGTCGCTCGCCGCAGGTGAGCCGACCAGCGCTGCGGCGTGGTAGCGGTAGTCCGCGCCCTGAGTGTTCGTGCCGCCCGTGAAACCCGTCCAGGTGCCGGTGGAGGTGGTTTGCCACGTGTCGGCGTTGTCGACGATGTCGACCGGCTGCTGGGCCGCGGTGTCGGACCGGGACTGCAGGGCGCCGTCGGGGTAGTAGCCCCATGCCTGGGTCCGCTTCGCGTCATCACCCGGCACCGTCAGCGTGCGGTCAGTCTGCTGACCCAGCTGGTTATAGCCGTACGTCGCGGTGATCTGCCACGGGCCGGTGGAGGTTTTGATGTCACCGGAGGCGTAGTAGGTGAAGTTCGTCCACTGCGCGGCCGGTGGTGCGGTCGCGGCGAAGGTCGGTTCGGACTGGGCCTTGATCTCACCGGTCGGGTAGTACTGGAGGAACACGCTGGCCGGCGTCTTGTACAACGTGGACGCGGTGTCGAACGCGGACTTCTTCTGGATCGGCCGGTTGAGCTTGTCATAGACCGTCTCGGAGTACCGCCCACTCGGCCGCGTCTGACGAGTCACATTGCCCGCCTCGTCGTAGGCCAGCTTCGTGACCCGCTGCTCCTGCCGCCCACCGATCGGCGTGTGCGGCACCGAAACCTCGATCGGCTGGCCCGCCTCGTCATACTTGGTCGTCTTGGAGTGACCGGTCTGGTTGACCTCCGCGGTCACCAGCCCGTCGGCGTCATACACCGTCTTCGACGTGTAGCCGGCCGCGTCGGTGACCGCGGTGGGCCGGTGGTTGAGGTCGTAGACCGTCTTCGTCGTGTAGTCCGTCGCCGGCGAGGCGTTCCTGAGTGGGTCGATCACCGTGACCTTGTTGCCGACCTCGTCGTATTCGTAGGCCGTGGTCGGCGTCTTCGTCGATCCGTCGGTGTCGACGAACGGGGTCTCGACCTTCAGCACCTGACCGATCCGGTCGTAGGTGTACTTGGTGACGAAGTCGTTCGGGTCGGTCGTGGTCGCGACGCCCTTCGGCGCTGTCTCGGTGATCTTGCGGCCGAGCACGTCATAGGTGTAGGCCAACTGCCGGCCGGTGGTGTTGTTGTCCGGCAACGTCTTGGTCAACAGGTTGTCGGCGGCGTCGTACGTCGACACCGACTGGGCACCGTTCGGTGCGGTCTGTTTGGTGACGTTGTCGTTCAGGTCGTAGTCGGTCGCCGTGGTCCGTACCACGGTCCCGTCATAGGGCTTGTTGATCTTGGTCGGCCGGCCGAACGCGTCGTACTCAGCCGTCGTCACCCGCAGGAGCGCGTCCTTGACCTGCAACAGGTTCCCGCGGTCGTCATAGGTGAACTCGGTCCTCGCGGCCTCGGGATCCACGATCGACAACGGGATTGCCGAACCGCGTCCACCGCAGCAGATGTCGCTGTCGGGTCACGACCACCTCGCGCCACCCGGGCGGCCGCCGCAACACCCCGCGGTTCGCGCCGTGTTGCGGCAACACCCGGCCGATCTAGCGAGCAGAAGTCCCCGTCACCGCAGCACCCGTGCTCCTGAGCTGTAGCGCCGTTGCCATCGAGGAGATCAAATCACGCGGGCTGTCGTAATCGCTGTAGGCGTCGGTCACGCTGACATCTGGACGCGCCGAAGCGCTGTGCGCCAGTGAGCGACGGCGTCATCAACGGTGTCGCCGGTGGTACGTCTCAGGCGGCCAGCGCTCGGGCGTGGCGTACATCCAGGCAACGGAGTGGTGACGGTCGTCGTAGGTGTGGCCGGAGGCGGGATCCACTGACGGAGTGTCGCCTGCGGCGGTGGCCAGTTCCACGGCGAACAACGATCGCTGCTATCGCCGGGGAGGATCGACTGGAACGTCAACGGTCCTCCGAGCATGCCGCCAGGTTCGCAACAAAGTCGGCGAACGTCGGCGCGAGCTCGCGTGGGACTCGGTCCTCGTCGACGTAGACGACGCGTGGCTCCGCTGCGTGTCCGTGCTCGGAGTAGTCGAGCATCACGGTGTCATGACCGCCCGAGGGTGTGTCACAGATGACGAGGCCAACGTCGGGGTAGTCCCACTCTCGGACTAGGTCTCGGCTGCCATGCCCGTCATTCGAGTCTATGCCCAAGTGACCGCCGATGCCCAAGATCGCCGTGATTTCGATGTGATCGTGCGCCCACGACGTCGCGAACGGGGTGGCAAAGCAGCGTCGCCTAGGAACCCCACCGTTCCGGAGCCGGATCAGTTCGAGGTAGCTGGACGGAAGTTTCACCCCCAACGACTGCTCGGCGGCGGCCACGAGCGCGTCTGTGACCCGTGGTCCGGTGTAGAAGTCGTCGGGCTCGAAGAAGTCTTCGTTCATTCCAATCACCTTAGAGAAAACCCACCGGTGTGGCCGGTCATGCGGTGGACGTCGGAGCGGATCAGCTGCATCAATCCCACATCCTGGTGGTGGTGCCAGGTGTAGCCCGACGGGGTCCGCGCAAGTCCGGCAGCTTCGTTCGCGAGTCTAAAGTCCTGGGAGCGGCTGCCCGTGAGTTGGATCCTGACGTCCGGGACCTCGGGGTGACGCCACGCAGAGAAGTCCGGGAACCCGTTCTTGTCGAAGGGCACGCCTGACTTGGGATGCGTCGATCCGGCGAGGTGTGAGTTGCGGATGATGCAGTTGTGAACCAGTACCTCGGACTGGGAAACGTGATAGGTGTGGAGCCCGGCGACCGTCAGATTGTACGCAATCAGATCCTGCTCGCTGATGCTGATGTTTTCAACCGTGAGGCGCCTGCCGTTGGCGGTGCCCACAATGTCGCCGGGCTTCAGGTCGATGGCGTCAACCCAATCACCTCGGGATTCGACCCAGAAGGGGTGACGGTCGGTGGCATCGATCGTGGTGCCGCCAATAAGCCGGATCATGACCATGGTGTGGAGACCACCATGGCGGATCAGGTCGATGACCTCGCGCGGACCTCGCTCTCCCGTGACCGGATCGGCGGCCATCACCCAGTCGCCGAGCTTGACGTCTCTGATCGGCTTCCGGGTGCCGTCTGCCAGCAGGACAAGCGTAGCGCCGGTGAAGCTATTCGCTCGGCAGGTCGCCGGTGGCCCGTCTGCCATTGGGATGATCGGCCCATCGTTGAAGCCGACGGATGAGCCGGTGGGGTCGTACCCGCTGCACTCGATTCCCGGCTGGCGACACATTTCTTCGGCGAACAGGCGAGAGAACCAGACGTCGCTCATGCCGCAGGTCGTGCGCTTTCCGCGAATGACGATCCAGGTCTCAGTACTGTTGCAGCCGACCATGTACTCCTGTCCTTGGCCGCGTTGGTCGCCGACGAGTTTCGACCTCGCCACGTCGTACGCCTGCTCGTACGCGCCTTCGTCCGGCGCGCTCACATCGCGGCTGCCAATCTTCTCCGTGACAGGTTCCGGAGTTGCCCCACTGTTGGGCGTTCGCGTCACCGGCCTGCCACACGCTGACTCGCTTTCGGGGTCGAAGGCGCAGTGGCCGTCGCGCTCTACTCCAGTGATTGGGTTGCCGCCAGCGAACATGTACCGGTTGGCGTTCCAGGGGTCGGTGCCGAGGGCGAGGTCGGTGAGGGCGCCGTTGAACATGTCGCGGGTGAGGAACCTGTTCAGGCCCGGGTTGTATTCGCGGAACCCCATGTCGTAGGTGCCGGTGGCGCCGTCGAAACGCTTGGAGTTGAACCGGTACGGGTTAACGATGTCCGCGTCGCGGGCGGGATCGTCATGGATCTCGTCGTCACCGGTGGTGCCGGCCTTGTCCGGCTGGCCGTACGCGGTGTACCGGTACGTCGACGTGGTCTCCCCGGTCGACGCGTCGGTCAGCGTCTCGACGTCACCGCGGGGGTTGGCGCCGTAGAACATCTTCTTCGACGTCGTCCCGTTGACCGGAGAGTCGACCAGTGACAGGTTCTCGCCGCTCGCGCCGTAGGAGTAGGACTTGGCGACCTTCCAGACACCGGCGGTGTCGCGTTCTTCCTCGATCGCTATCTGGTCGGCCAGGCCGATGAACGTGTACCTGGTCGAGATCGAGGCGTTCGTACCGACCTTCTCGGACTGGTTCACCACCCGGTCGAACGGGTCATACGTCTGGTTCCGCGTGAACGTGGGATTGCCGACGGTGTCGAACTTCTGCTGGCGGGTGAGGCGGTCGTAGCCGTCGTAGGCGTTCTGCTCCACCATCTGCGAACCAACATCCACGGTGGTGGCGCGACCGAACGGGTCGTAGCGGTGATTAAGCGTCGTCGCACCGGTGACCGTCTTGATCAGACGGTTGCGGTCGTAGGTCATCGTCGACGTCGTGGCGCCGATGGTCTGCTTGACCGTGTTGCCGGCGGCGTCGTACTCGTAGGCCTCGTTGTCACCTCTGTCGACACCGGTCTTGGTGACCGCAGCGAGGTGCCGCGCCGGGGTGTAGGCGTAGCTCGACGCCTGGTCCAGATACAGCGACGAATTCGCTTGCAGGACCTTCGCGACGTCGAGGGAGCGGTCGCCGTCGGGGTGGTAGCGCAGCGAGTGCGACGAGACCAGTTTGCCGCCGCTGGTCTTCTCGGTCTGGATTCTCGGCAGGCCGTCCTCGTGGTAGGTGAACGTGGCCAGGTTGCCGTTCGGTTTCGTGATCGTGGACCGCAGACCGCGGCCGTCGTAGGTGTAGGACCAGGTGTCCAGCGCCTCGGTCGGCGAGGTCCCGGCCTTGACGGTGTCGACCAGGTTCCGAACATCCCACGTGTAGCCCGTGTAGCGGCCCACCGCAGGACTACCAGTGCCGGAGTCCGGCTGGCGCTGGGCGTTCGTCGAGAGGATGTTTGAGTCGAGGTCGTACGTGTAGTCCGTTGTCGCCTTGTTGGTGGCGCCCTTGAACTCCTCGACCTTCGTGGTCCGTGCGAGGCCGTCGGTGGTGATTTTGTACGTGTCGGTTGCGGCGTTCGGGTTGGTGTCCTTGACCTCGGTCTGCTGACCATTCAGGTCGTAGCTGTAGGTGAACGACCGGGTCTCGACCGGCTTCGTCGAGACCAGCTTGATCGCGTCCGCCGACACCACACCGTCCGCGGAAGGCTTCAGGGTGATGGTCTTCGCGACCCCGTTCGGGAAGCTGTAGTTACCCAGGTTGACCCACGGGGTCGCCGCGGTGCACGCCTTCTGATCGACCGTCTTGGTGGCGGCACCGGTGGAGTGGTTGATCGTGTACGTCGCCGCTGTCGTCGCGTCGGTACGCACCGGGCAGGACGCGTACACGTCGAACGAACCCGCCACATCCGGCAGGACCCGCCAGTTGAACGTGTCAGCGGCCTCCGGCGTACCGGCCGCCGCTGCGGGGTGGTAGCGGTAGTCCGCGCCCTGAGTGTTCGTGCCACCCGGGGCCGTGGCCCACGTGCCGGTGGAGGTGGTTTGCCACGCGTCGGCGTTGTCCACGACATCGACCGGCTGCTGCGCCGCGGTGTCCGAGCGCGACTGCAAAGCACCATCCGGGTAGTAGCCCCAAGCCTGCGTCCGCTTCGCATCATCACCCGGCACCGTCAACGAACGGTCAGTCTGCTGACCCAACTGGTTATAGCCATACGTCGCCGTGATCTGCCACGGATCCGTCGACGTCTTGATCTCACCCGAGGCGTAGTAGGTGAAGTTCGTCCACTGCGCCGCCGGCGGCGCCGTGGCCGCGAACGTCGGCTCGGACTGCGCCTTGATCTCACCGGTCGGGTAATACTGGATGAACGTGCTCGACGGCGTCTTGTAGAGCGTGGTTGCGGTGTCGAACGCCGACTTGTTCTGAATCGGCCGGTTGAGCTTGTCGTAGACCGTCTCGGAGTACCGGCCGCTGGGCCGGGTCTGGCGGGTGACGTTGCCAGCCTCGTCGTAGGTCAGCTTTGTGGTTCGCTGTTCCTGGTGACCGCCGATCGGGGTGTGCGGCACCGACACCTCGATCGGCTGGCCCGCCTCGTCGTACTTCGTCGTCTTCGTGTGGCCGGTCTGGTTCACCTCCGCTGTGACCAGACCATCGGCGTCGTAGACGGTCTTGGAGGTGTAACCGGCCGCGTCGGTGACCGCGGTCGGGCGGTGGTTCAGGTCGTAGACCGTCTTCGACGTGTAGTCCGTCGCCGGCGACGCGTTCCTGAGCGGATCGATCACCGTGACCTGGTTTCCGACCTCGTCGTACTCATAGGTCGTGGTCGGAGTCTGCGTCGCCCCGGTGCTGTCGATGAACGGGGTCTCGACCTTGAGGACCTGGCCGATCCGGTCGTAGGTGTACTTGGTGATGAAGTCGTTCGGGTCGGTCGTGGTCGCGACGCCCTTGGGCGCGGTCTCGGTGACCTTCCGGCCGAGCACGTCGTAGGTGTAGGCGAGTTGCCGCCCAGTGGTGTTGTTGTCCGGCAACGTCTTCGACAGCAAATTGTCAGCCGCGTCGTAGGTCGACACCGACTGTGCACCGTTCGGCGCGGTCTGTTTGGTGACGTTGTCGTTCAGGTCGTAGTCGGTCGCCGTCGTCCGCACGACAGTCCCGTCGTACGGTTCGCTGACCTTGGTCGGGCGGCCGAACGCGTCGTACTCCGCCGTCGTCACCCGCAGGAGCGCGTCCTTGACCTGTAGCACGTTGCCGCGGTCGTCATAGGTGAACTCGGTCTTCGCCAGCTCGGGGTCAGTGATCGACAACGGGTAACCGCTGGCGTGGTAGTTGGAGTCGGCCCCGTACTGGGTCGCGTTACCGCGCGCGTCGGTGGCCGTGGCCAGGGTCCCGTTCGCGTTGTAGGTGTACGTCGGTCCGAACCCGCGGCCGTCCTTGACGGTCTTGACGTTGCCGTTCGCGTCATAGGTGAACGTGTCCGTGCGGCCGGCGGCGCTCTTCTTCGACAGCAGCACCGTCGGCTTCGCGCCAGTGGTCAGCGTCTGGTAGGTCAGCACCACACCCGGCAGGCCGTTCTTGACCGCCATCGCGTCCCGCACGACCAGCGGGTAGCCGGTCTTCGGGTCGTACTCCCACGTCGACACCGCACCGTTCGGCTCCTGCAACCGGATCACGTTGTGGTCGTTGTCCCAGGCGAGCAGGGTGGCCTTGGTGCCGCCGGTTGCGTTCTGGTTCGCGTCCAGGATGCTGGTGGTGCGGCCGTAGCCGTCCATCCGGTACGTCGTCACCGACGGGGTGGACCCGTTGACGTCGGTGACTGTGGCGACGAGGTCCTGCGCGGCCGAGCCGTCCGGGTCGGCGTAGGAGAAGGTCGTGTTGTTGTTGCGGCGGTCGGTGTAGCTCTTCGGCCACGACGCATACGTCGAGTTCTCGGTCGAGGTGAAGTACTGCACCTTCGTCTCCGCGTTACGGGGATCCTTGATCGAGATCAGTTTCGTGTTGCCGTTGTTGTTGGTGTCGGTGTAAGCGAACTGGAACGCCTTGACCGGCGCCCCGGCCCCGAAGGTCTGGGTGGCGGTGTCGAACTGGCCGCCGTCCTCGAGCTTGATCAGCTGCGAGGAGACGTTGTAGTTGAACTTCAAGGCCCGCCCAGAGATGTCGCGGATCCACACCAGCTTCCTGGTGCCTCCGGGCTCGTATCCCAGTGTCAGGACCTGTCGGTTGCTGGCGTCGGTCACCGTGGTCAACCGGCCGGAGGTGTCGTAGGCGTAGGTCATGGTGTTGCCGTTGCGGTCCACGACCGAGGTCTGCCGTCCGGTGTCTTGGTTGAAGTAGAACCGGGTGCCGTCCGGCCGCGTGAACACCCACTGGTGATCCGCGTCGGCGGTCAGGTCACGAGTCAGGTCCAGCCCCACGCCGGGCGGGCGGGTGTAGGTCAGCAGGCTGGGTGTTTCGGTGGCCAGCTTGTAGGTGTGGGTCGTGCCGTCACCGTCGATGAACGTCATCAGGTTGCTGACACTGCCACCGGTCGGCACCGACAAGTCACTGCCCAGCCTGGTCAGCGTGGCCGCCTGGACGGAGAACCCGAACCCGGCCCGCGTGGTGGTGCCATCCATGGAGTTGTACGCCAACCGCACGAAGGCCGACGGACCGATCGACGGATTCGACAACGCGTCGTACGACCACACGACGTTGCCCTCGTACAGGTTGGTCAGCAACTGCGAACCGCCGCCGGTCTCCTCACCGGTGTAGGACAAGAACTTCTCCAGACCCAACTGGTTCGAGCCCGGATCCTCCACATACCGGTCCACACACAGATACCCGGTCGTCACAACCGCACAGCCCTGCGACGGCGGCATCGTGTTCGACGACGGCGGATGCGTGACGGAGAACCACTCATACTCGCCCGACGTGCCCCTGTCCGGATTGAACCACCACAGATCCAGATACAGGTCGTACGCCAGGCGCTTCGTGCCGGAGTCGGCTTGGATCGGCGTCCGGATCGGCAGATTCAGCCGGACCGATTCCCCCGCCGCCAGCGCCTTCCCGAGCGGCACGAAGTTCCGGTCACCAGACACCGTGATGTCGGTGGTGCTGTCCGGCTCGGTCCAGCGATACGACAACTGCGCATCAGCCGGCCATGCCTGGTTCGACGTGTTCGTCACCGTCACCGGCGTCGTGATCGTCGTGCCCGGAACGAACCGCTCCGGCATCTCATCAGCCCGGTACGTCTCGGCGGCGTTGCTGGCCAGGTGCTCTATCCACAGTCGCGGCCGGAACAGCGTGTCCGGGGACTCGCCGTTGGTGACGCTGATCAACTGCTGTCCCGCGGCATCCGGCGCCTCGACACGCGTCCGAAGCAACAAGCCGTGGTTGTTACCCGGGTTGTCCACCCAGGACTGCAACTTCGTGAGCAGGCCCGCCGAGGCGAATGTCAGCCGCTGTGCATTGTCATTGGGTCTCGCCGATCCCAGCAGGGCAGGGTCATAGTCACCACCGGCAGCTGTCCAGTTGATCGTCGAGGTCGCCTGGTTCCACGTCGCCTCGGTCTCGACGAAGTCTTTCGTCAACCCGTACAGATCGAAATCGGCCTGGCCGGTGCCGGAACCGTAGTTCGAGAACAGCTCCACGCGGGCGTCGGTGACCTTGGTGCCCTGCTTGATCGCAGCGGTATCGAACTTGAACACCCCACGCTCGGCGCCGTACGTCGGATGGTTGTTGCCGACCTGCACCCAATACCGCGTATTCGGCGTACCGCCACCGCCGTCGGGGCGCGACAGGTTCGTCGTCGGCTGCGACTTGCTCAGCGTGGTGTCAGAGATATCACCGCTGAATGACCGCAGGATCCTGCCCTCGCGCGGCATCGTGACGGTCTGCACGTTCGAC
Organism: Kribbella shirazensis; assembly: GCF_011761605.1. GTDB lineage: Bacteria > Actinomycetota > Actinomycetes > Propionibacteriales > Kribbellaceae > Kribbella > Kribbella shirazensis. The sequence goes on from NZ_JAASRO010000001.1 coordinate 8,400,535, forward strand.
GCGGCCTTGCCGTTCGACGCGCCGTCCCCCACCAGTCGAGCCACAACCCAATAGCTATAGGTCGCCGGGTCGGGCTGTCCTGTGCTCTTCAGAGCCGACGGCTTCGCTGTCGTGTCGGTGAACGACGTGACATCCGGACGGACCGTACCGACCAATGTGAGCGCCGCCGGAGCGGTATTCGAGAAGTAGTCGCCGACCGGCGTGGTGCAGGTGTCCCCCGGTAGAGCGCGGCAGCCACGGAAGATCTGGTACTCCACCAGGTCGTCGTCATCGGCCGGCGTCGGATCGACGTACTTGCTCCATGTCAGCTCTGCGCCGGACGCGTTGATCGTCGACGGCGGGTTCAGCGCCACACCCGGCTCGTCGTAGGTGACCACCAGATTCGGCCGCGCGGCCGTCTCCCCACCGTAGGTGTCCTCGCTCGCGCTGTAGTACAGACCGCCAGCCGGGGCCGTCGCCGGATTCTCGTCGACGGCCTTCAGCATCACGCCGTAGTTCGGAGACGAGCCGTTCAGCCACGACTGCACGTAGCTGCCCATCGCGTACGAATGCCAGCCGTCCCGGTCGCCGACCTGCTTGGTCGCCGTCGAGTACTTCGTCCACCTCATCGCATCCGCGACCGGAATCGTCGCCGCCACAGGCGACTGCTGCCGCGTGATCTTCACCTGCGTCGTGTTCCCCGGACGCGAATGGATCGTGCCCAGCGTGTACCACTGCGCGCCCCCGACAACACCGGCCGTCTGATCCCACGTCACGTTCTGCGTCGTCACCTGGCCGTCAGCCGTCGCACCAACCAGCGTCGTCGGCAGCTTCCCGCGAACCGACGACTGGAAGTAGAACCCCTGCACCTGGTAATCGCCGTCACTCGGCACCCGAGCATTCCACGTAAACGTGTCCGGCGTCGTTTCCGTCGGCGCGTATGAAAACGAACCGTTGACCGCGCTCGTGTTGCTCTGGTACTTCCACAACCCTTCGTACGACGCCGACAAAGTGTCCTGATCGTCCACCATCACCGTGTTGGACGCATAGGTCCCGTTCCACGCCGTACTCATCGACGACCACGTCGCCGTCGACTCCGACCAGTCCGAAGTGACCTTCACTGCCGAAAGCGGCAGCTTGTAATCTCCGCCGAAGCCCGCCCCGTAATGCACGTTCAGATCAGCCGACCGGATCGTCGTCGTGCTCGGGATCATCGACAGGTCGAACTTCAACAGACCCCGCCACGTGTTGTGGCTCAAGTCGTCACCAACCAGCACCGTCGGGTTCGTACCGTAGCTGGTGTTCGCGTTCGCCTCCGAGATCGACGTGTCCTGTGCAGCCGCCGGATCCGGCACGATCACGATGGTCGGATCAATGAGGATCGGGTAAACACGCTCTTTCGCCGCCAGCCACGATCGATCCGGCTTCAACGTCAGCAGCGTCTTCCCGCCCTGCTGGCTGATCACCTGGGTGATCTTCTCCGAGTAGCCAGGCTGGCCGGGCCGGTTCTGCGCCGAGGAGTCGTACATGTTCGGCGCCGGGATCACGTACTTCGGCCGCTCGTCGTCGTTCTTCTTGAAGAACCCGATCGACCCGTCCGGCTGCGCCTTCGCGGTCAGGCCGCTGGTCCGCAACTCGAACGTGTACTCGTCCGCCGCGTCGGCGGCCGTCGTGAGTACGACGGTTTCCTTCACGCCGGTGCGGGACACGTAGTAGCGCACGTCCGCAGTACCGAACACGTCCGGGAACGCCACGGACGAGTCCTTCGTCAGCGCCGTCAGCGCGCGTTTCTCACCCGCTGCACCAAGGCTGATCGAGTCACCACCCGCCTCGAACGTCAACAGGCGATCACTCGACTTGCCGAACCGCGTGCGGAAGTTGTTCTTCGCGTTCTCGAACGAATCCTCACCCGAGCCCGCGGTGACCTTCGTGTCGACGGGCTGCCACTTGCCCTTGGAGTCCTTGTAGTGCACCGGCTCCGTCGACAGCACCACCTGCGTCGTGCCGTCAGACATGCGGTAGCTCGACGAGGTCGCCGTACGCCGTTCCTCCAACTCCCGCACCCGCGTCGGCTTCCCCGTCGCGGCTCCAGCGGTTGCCTTCGAGGCGTTGACGACCCGCGCGGGAACAGGCGGCGCGAGCGGACCCATCGCCGCACGAGCCACCTGCGGCGCGGCAACCGGCGCGACCTGCTGCGAATGGGCGAGAGCGGTAGCGGGAACCCCGAACGAAGCCGGAAGAGACAGAATCAGGGCAGACGTCAGCAACCTGCGGGCGCGGCGCATCCAAACTCCAAACCTGGGCGGGAATCCGGCGCACCCCGAGCGACACCGGCGAGAGTCAGCAGAATTTCTATCGTTCGAACCTGAGGCCCACAAGGCATCCGAGCGAAGTTGCATCTTGCTGCAACGACACGCGAGACGGCCTGCACCACGCACCACAGCGTGCTAGCAGACACCCGCGCGACAAGCGGAACGCAACGGCCACCAGCACGCCATTCGCCGGCCACCTTCGCGACATCGCGGACACGCTCCCGGCAGCATCGGCGCCGCCGTACACCACAACCCTCAAGAGCACGTGAAGTCCCGGACAGACCAGGTGCCAGTTCCGGAGCAGACCTGATAGGTTCAGCCGTCGCCCGGGCCGACTGGGGCTGCCGGGACTCATGAAGGGGAAGTAGTAGTGAGGCTCTTCAATAGCAAGAAAAAGAAGCTCGTCGCCGCCGGCATCGCCGCGGTCGGCATGATCGGCGCAGGCGCGGTTGCCGCGAACGCCGCCGGCGAGACCGGATGCAAGTACCTGACCTACCCGCTGTGCGCACGCTCGGTCGCATCTCTCCAGGTCGTCGACGGATCGCTGATCGAGAGCGATCTCGCCCCCGCAGTGCGCGACAAGCTCAACAAGCCCAGCACGGGTGAGGCGGGACCCGCCGGTCCTGCCGGCCCGGAAGGCCCCGCTGGCCCGGCCGGTGCCGATGGCAAGGACGGCGTGTCCGGTCTCGCCGTCGTCGGCCCGACCCAGACCGTGCCCAAGGGCTTCAGCGCCGTGAAGCTCGACTGTGCCGCGGGAAAGAAGGCGATCGGCGGCGGGCTCAAGTGGGACACCGGCAGCGGCACGGCCGCCGACGTGGTCATGAACGGCTCCTACCCGAGCGACGTGACCGAGGTCGAGGGTGTCGCGACCGCTACCTCCTGGACGATCGCGCTGACCAACAATGACCCCAAGGGCTCGATCACCATCCAGCCGTTCGTCACCTGCGTCACCGCCAACTGACCACACTTGTTCGCACCGTGCCCCCGGCCCCTCGCTGCAGCCGGGGGTGCGGCATGTGCTGGTCGAGCGGCGCTGTGGTGCCGTGGCACCAGGGGGCCAGGGAAGGGGTTGGTGAATCCCGGGATGGTGGGGAAAATCGCCGGATTCGGCCGCACCGCCCAAAGCGGCCCGATTCTGGAGGACCGCTATGCGTTCTTTCGTTACCCGTCCCCGCGCCCTGGCCGTTCTGCTGGCTGGTACGGCGCTGACGTTCAGCCCGCTCGGTGGGCAGGCGACTGCGATGTTGCCCGCCGACCAGACCGGGAACCCGGCCTGTGTCACGCCTGAGGAAGGATCCGCCGCACGTGGTGGTTTCGGGGCCGACCATCGGGAGCTGTCGGCTGCCGAGCAGAAGGCCATCGACGCCCGGACCGCGCAGATCCTGAAGGCCAAGGCGGCCCGTGGACTCGCCCCGAAGGCCGGGACGCTGGCGTCCGCGAGTGTGCCGGTGTACGTGCACGTGATGCGGAGCAGCTCCGGTGCCGGTGACGTCACCGACACGCAGATCGCGCAGCAGATCGCCGAGCTCAACCAGAACTTCGCCGGCCAGGAGTCGTCGCAGGCAGCGAACACCGGGTTCAGCTTCCAGCTGGCCGGGACGTACCGGTACAACAACAACCAGTGGCACAACGACCGGCAGAGCACGCAGTACCGCTCCCAGACCCGCAAGGGCGGCGCGAACGCGCTGAACATCTGGCTGGTGGACTTCTCGTACCTCGGCATCGCCACGTTCCCGTGGGACTACGCGCGCAACCCGAAGATCGACGGCATCCGGGTGCACTACGCCTCGCTGCCCGGCGGCTCAGCGACGAACTACGACCTCGGCAAGACCGCCACACACGAGGCCGGCCACTGGTTCGGGCTGTACCACACGTTCCAGGGCGGCTGCACGAGCACGAACGACTCGGTGGCCGACACGCCCGCCCAGAGCAGCTCGTCCAGCGGCTGTCCGGAGGGCCGGGACTCCTGCTCGTTGCCCGGTCTGGACCCGATCCACAACTACATGGACTACTCGTACGACGCCTGCTACAACCAGTTCACCCCCGGTCAGTCGACCCGGATCAGCGACATGTGGACGGCGTACCGTGGGTGAGACCCGCCTGTGACATCCGCACCACCGGGCAACTAGAGTGCCCGCGATGCGTTTGCTTCTGACGGCTTGCGCGACCACCGCACTGGTGGTCGCCGGGCCTCTGACAGCGACAGCCGCCGGCCAGGGCCCACAGGTCCCGGTCGGCGGCGACCTGCTGACCGCGAAGCCGACGGTGGTCGCCAAGGGCGCGACGCCGCCGGCAGTGCAGGCGTCGGCGTACGTCGTGGCGGACATCGACACCGGTCAGGTGCTGGCGGCCAAGGCCCCGCACGCGAAGCTCCGCCCGGCCAGCACGCTCAAGGCGCTGACCGCCCTCGTCCTCCTGCCCCGGCTGAAGAAGACCGATCCGGTGATCGGATCCGACGCGGACGCCGGGATCGTCGGCAGCAAGGTCGGCGTGTACCCGGGCCTGCGCTACACCGTCGACCTGCTCTTCCAGGGCATGTTCCTGGCGTCGGGGAACGACGCCGTGCACGCACTGTGCGCTCACGACCGGGGCGGCGTACCGGCGACCGTCCAGCGGATGAACGCCAAGGCCAAGGAGATCGGCGCGCTCGACACGCACGTCACCGACCCGACCGGTCTGGACGCCGACGGGCAGTACTCGAGCGCCTACGACCTGGCCCTGTTCGCCAAGGCCGGACTGGCCCGGCAGGACTTCGCGAAGTACGCCGCGACGAAGTACACGAACTTCCCGAACGTCGGCAACAAGGGCACGTACCAGGTCGCGAACCAGAACAAGCTGCTGTTCGGGTACGACGGCGCCCTCGGCGTCAAGACCGGCTACACGACGCTGGCCCGCAACACGTTCATCGGCGCCGCCCGCCGCAACGGGCACACGCTGGTGGTCACGATGATGAACGCGCCGCACGGCATCACCGAGGACGCCAGCAACCTGCTGACCTGGACGTTCACGAACTACGGCAAGCTCAAGCCTGTCGGCACACTCGTCAAGCCGGCGGCCGTCCCGCCCAAGGCCCAGCCGCAGGACCGGTCCGGCACCACCAAGCCGAACCCCGGTACGGCGCGACAGCCGCAGGCGCGTACCGCGCTCAATCCCGGCCAGGCCGTCCAGTCGCTCGCGTTCCGCGTCCCTGCCTGGGCGTACGCCGCACCGCCGGTCCTGCTCCTCGGCCTCTTCCTCCGCCGCCCGCGGACCCTACGCCGCCGCCGTCACTAGGAAGCAGGCTGATACGTCAGCGCGAGATTGCCCCGCGGGAACGACTTCACGTCGACCAGCTTCAGCTTCGTGAACCCGGTGAACAGCTGACCGCCGCCGCCATGCGCGACCGGACTGATCAGCAGGTGGTACTCGTCGACGAGCCCTTCGCGGACGAGCGCCTGCGCGAACCGCACGCCGCCGTGAGCCAGGATCGGGCCGCCGTCCTGCGCCTTCAGGGCCGCGATCTCGGTGGCGAGGTCACCGGAGCAGACCGTCGTCGTCTCCCACGGGGTGTCGATCGGGCTGCGGGAGAACACGACCTTCGGGATCCGGTTCATCGCCTCGGCCTCCGGTCCGTCCTGGAAGGGCCAGTGCCCGGCCATCTGCCGGTACGCCGTCGCGCCCATCGCATGCACGCCTGCGCTTCCGAGGACGCCGGCCATGTGCGCGACGAACTCCTCGTCCTCGTCGTACTCCGCGAAGGAGTCGTCAGGCACGCCCTCCGGAGGGGCGCCGTAACCGTCGAGGGACAGACTGTGGCGGAGGATGAGAGGGCGCACGAGAGCTCCTCACGGGGTACCGGCCGACTGGACTCCTCGCATCCTCCACCCGCGCGGACGCGACCGTCCACCGAGATCCGGCGTCTCAGCGGCGGCGGATCGAGCGCATCGCCCGGGCCGCTTGTACGGCCAGGGTGGTCATGGTGACGCCCAGGACGGCGCCTGCGGCGACCGCGACGGTGTCCGCCCTGCGTTGTGGGACCGGGACGACCTTGTACCGCTTGCCGGGCGGTCCGGGCAGCAACGGCTCGGGCTCCACGGCTCGCGGTTCCGCGTTCGACTCGGCGGCCTCTTCGGGAGTCTCCTCCAAGGCTCGGGCGTCGAGGGTCGCCTCCTTCGTCCAGGCCGCGATCAGCATGATCACCCGCGTCATCAGGTAGATCCACACCAGCAGGGCCAGCGGCAGGGCCAGAGCGCCGTACGCCGCGTTCGCCCCGAGGACGTGGTTGACGTAGAGGTTGCCGAGCCGCTGTGCCAGGTAGAACACGATGCCGCCCACCAGCGCGGCGATCAGCGACACCCTGCGCGGCAGGATGATCCGCGGCAGGGCCGTCTGCAGGTACACGAACAGCACGGCGCCGGCGGCGATCCCGATCACCAGGCTGATCAGGGCGAGGCCCCACTCCGCCAACCAGGTGCCGTCCAGGTCCACCCAGCCCACGATGCGCTCGGACAGACCGGTCAGCACCGACGAGGCGCCGGTCGCGATCAGACCGGTCAGGCCGAGACCGACCAGCGCGCCCAGGTCGACGACCTTGAGCTTGACCACGTTGCCCGGCTCGTCGTCCAGTTCGTGCATCGAGCGGATCGAGGCCCGCAGCGAGTCGATCCACCCGAGCCCCGTGAACAGCAGCGAGACGCCCGAGATCAGGCCGATGGTCCCCGCGTGCGCGATCAGCGAGTCGATGTCGATCTTGTCGCCGACGCCCGGCAGGTTCTGCTGCAACGCGTCCTTGAGCGCCTTGATCGCGTCGTCACCGAGCAGCGGGCCGATGATCGCCGCGGTCAGCACGATCAGCGGGAACAGCGACAGGAACCCGAAGAAGCTCGTCGCGCCGGCCAGCCGGTTGCCCCGGCGGTCGCCGTACCGCTTCCAGGCCCGCCAGAGCTGCGTCCGGCTGAACCGCTTCCAGAGCGACTTCAGTTGCTTCATTGCTCTCCTGTACCCGCAGACGAGGAGACTCAGCCTGCCAGCGGGAACGAGCGCTGCGGGCGCCACACGCCGTCCGCGCCGTGCTCGTAACGGCTGAAGTGCTCGACGTCGAAGGCGCAGTCGTACTCCGACAAGGCGTCGTACGCACGGTCCAGCGCCGCCTTGTCCAGATCGTGCGCGACCGTGACGTGCGGGTGGTACGGGAACTTCAGGTCGATCCGGAGCGGACCGGAGCGCACCTGCGACTGCAGCACCTCGCAGGACGAGATGCCCTCGGCCAGCGGCACGAACACCACCGGCGAGATCGGCCGGAACGTCGCCGTACCGCGCAGCCGGATCCGGAACGGCGGGAACCGCGCCGCGACCGCGAGCAGGTGCTCGTCGATCAGGTCCAGGTCCCCGGCCTCGATCTCGGTCGGCGGCAGCAACGTGACGTGGGTCGGGATCGACGCGGCCATCGGATCACCGAAGTCGGCGCGGTACTTCTGCAACTCCGTGCCGTACGGCTCAGCGATCGGGATCGCGACACCGATCGTGGTCATGGGGCCTCCCGGTCTGGACTGAGGAGCGGCGGGAGCGAAGCGACCAGAGCGACGAGGGAAGACCGGGAGCAACAGCCCCATGACCCGCCGCGACGGAGTCGCGGCATCAGTAACGTCATCCGCGGCTACCGGCCCACGGCCGGGCCGGGTACGAAGCCCAGCCGGTCGTAGACCCGTTGCAGCGTCGGCTCGGTGACTGCCCGGGCGCGCTCGGCGCCGGCCGCCAGGATCGCGTCCAGCTGTGCCTTGTCGTCGAGGTAGCCGAGCGTCTTCTCCCGGAACGGGGTGACGAACTCGACCACGACGTCGGCCAGGTCCTTCTTGAAGTCGCCGTACCCGCGGCCGGCGTATTCGTCCTCGAGCTCGCTGATCTTCTTACCGGTCAGGGCGGAGTAGATGGTCAGCAGGTTCGCGACGCCGGGCTTGTTCTCCTGGTCGAAGATCACGTCGCGGCCGGAGTCGGTGACCGCGGACCGGATCTTCTTCGCGCTCGCCTTCGGGTCGTCGAGCAGGTCGATGATGCCGGCCGGCGACGAGCCGGACTTGCTCATCTTCGCGGTCGGGTCCTGCAGGTCGAAGATCTTCGCGGTCTCCTTGACGATATGCGCCTCGGGAACCCGGAAGGTCTTGCCGAACCGGTGGTTGAACCGCTGCGCCAGGTCGCGGGTCAGCTCCACGTGCTGGCGCTGGTCCTCGCCGACCGGGACGCGGTCCGCCTGGTAGACCAGGATGTCCGCCGCCTGCAGGATCGGGTACGTGAACAGGCCGACGGTGGCGCGGTCGGCGCCGCCCTTGGCCGTCTTGTCCTTGAACTGCGTCATCCGGCTGGCCTCGCCGAACCCGGTGATGCAGCCCATCACCCAGCCAAGCTGCGCGTGCTCGGGCACGTGCGACTGGACGAACAGGGTGGACCGCTCCGGGTCGATACCGGCCGCGAGCAGCTGCGCCGCGGATCGGCGGGTGCGCTCGCGGAGCGCCTTCGGCTCGTACTCCACGGTGATCGCGTGCAGGTCGACGACGCAGTAGAACGCGTCGTGGTCGTCCTGCAGGGCCACCCACTGCCGCAACGCGCCGAGGTAGTTGCCGAAGTGGAAGGAGTCCGCCGTCGGCTGGATCCCGGAGAGCACGCGGGGGCGTCGCTGGGAACCGGCTGCGGAGGGGTCAGACGCAGCATGGGACATGCGACCGATTCTGCCAGCGACCGAAGTCCAACCCGCACCCGGGCGGTACGAGTCACCAACTCCAGCCGCGTGAGGTGAGCTCCTGCTCCTCCTGCCAGCGCTTGTCCTCGGGCCGCGCGGCGTCGGGGTCGGGTATTCCCGCCAGGCGGCAGGCCTCGTCGAGGAGGTCGTCGTACGCCGCCTCGAGCGCCATCAGGCGGTGGGCGCGGGCGTAGACGTGCGGCGCGGACTCGACGGTGCGGATCTTGCCGGCCAGGTGGCCGAGGCGGGTCTGCAGGCGCAGCGTGTCGAACGGGTCCGGCTCCGGCTTCGGATGCCGGCGCAGTCGGCGGAGCAGCCGCGCCGTACGCCGCTGGAGACCGCTACGCCAGCGCGACGGCGGCGGGTTCGGCAGCAGGAGGCATAGCAGGGCACACAACCCCAGGAACAGACCCAAAGCGGCCAGCCACGCCATCGCTCTCACTCCCCACTCAGAGCGTACGGCGAACCACCTGCCTCCGGCGACGGTGTTTTGGCCGGTGTTGCCGGCTCTCCTGACGCACGTGCGGGTGGATTGCGCTGATCCCGGGGACTCCTCGACCCCGGCCGCTCATGAGTGGGCCGCCACTATGTGCCGTTGGACAGGACGTGTCGCGCGGCTGGGTAGTGCACCTACGCCTGATCGGTGTCGGCGCGTACACCGTATCGCAGTGCACTACCAGTCGAGCTGCCGATCAGCCGCCACCCAGGTCTCAGTCGCGGTGGTACTTCGTGACCGCGGAGTCCTGCTTGAGCTGGTCGGCGGCGGCCTGGATGCGCGCGGTCCACTCGGACTGCTGCAGGCCGCCCGCCATGAACTGCCCCGTCGCCTCCGCGGCCGCGTTCGCGAACGCGGGGTACCACGTGTCGAAGTACCAGGTGATGAGCTGGTCGCCGGCCGCCGTCAGCAGGTCACGTGCCGAGCGGAGCGCCGTACCCAACTCCAGCCCGTCGGCCGCGCCCCGGACGATGGTGAGTTGGTTGGACTCCGAGCTGACCTGCGCGGCGACGTCCTTGGTCAGGAGCGCCCGCAGGTACTCGAGCCCGCCGGCCTTGTTCTTCGCCTTCTCCGGCACCAGGAACGGCGCGGTCGCCGCAACGTGCAGTCCGCTCGCGAGCGCCGGGGACGCGTCCAGCGGCGGTACGGCGAACAGGGACAGCGCGAACTCGTCCCGGACCTGGCCCTTCATCTCGTTCTCGAGCCAGTTCCCGCACGGCAGCATCCCGGCCTTCGAGGCGAGGAACCGCTTCTGCGAGCCGACATGGTCGTACTGCGCGGTGCCCGGCGCGAGCAGGCCGCGCTTGGTGAGCTCGCCGACGGCGGTGATCGCCTTGGTGACGTTCTCGTCCTTCCAGGCGCCGTCCTCGAGGTTGTCGATCCGCTTCATCACGTCCGGCCCGCCGGTCTTGGCGGCCAGCGTGAGCACCAGCTCGAGGAGGTAGTACGGGTGCGTGCCGGCGTAGATGAACGGGCCGAGACCGGCGGCCTTCATGTCGGTGCCGAGGGCAAGCAGGTCCGGCCAGGAGCGCGGCACCTCCCAGCCGTTGCGCTGGAACAGGCTGGCCGAGTACCAGATCCCGTACACAGTCGCGACGTAGTTGACGGTCCGCTGCGTGCCGTCGTACCGGCCGACGTCCAGCAAGCCGGGCAGCAGCTGGTCCTGGACCTTCGTGGCCTGGTTGTCCCACGACGGCGCGTCCAGCAGCTGCTGCAGGTCGGCGAGCTGGTTCTCCTTGACCAGCCGACCGAGCTCCAGGGTGTCGTCGCCGGTGTTGAGGACGACGTCGGGCGGGGTGCCGGTGGCGAACCGCGGCAGCATCTCCTCCGACAGTCGCGCCGACACCTTCGGCGTGATGACGGCGGCGGCGTACTTCTTCCGGTACGCCGCCGCGGCGAACCCGCCGTACTCCTCGCCGATGACCAGGTCGACCGGAGCGTTCCCGTCCACCGTGAACGGGTTCTCCGGCGACACCGTTGGAGCGACCGGCGCGCTTGAACAGCCGGTCAGGACCGCACCGGCCAGGGCCCCTTGCAGTAACGTCCGCCGTCTCAGCACCCCGGCAGGCTATTACTTCAGGGTGGCGCCGGTCAGACCTGCCTGCACCTGGCGGTAGAAGATCAGGTACACCACGATCACGGGGACCATGGCGATCGTCAGCGCCGCGAAGAGCGTTCCCCAGTCGTTGTCGTACCGCTGACTGCCCAGCAGGGTCGCGATGCCCTGCGAGAGCACCGGCTTCTCCGGCGACAGGAAGCTCGGCAGGACGAACTGGTTGAACTGACCGAGCACGTTGAAGATGCCGACGCTGAGCAGACCGGGCTTGGCCATCGGCAGCATCACCCGGAAGAACGTGGTGGCGTGCCCCGCGCCGTCGACCAGCGCGGCCTCGGCGATCGAGGTCGGCAACGTCCGGAAGAACGAGTGCATGAAGAACACCGTGAACGGCAGCGAGTAGGCGATGTAGACCAGGATCAGGCCCTGGTACGTCGACACCATCCCGAAGCCCTTGACCACGAAGAACAGCGGCACGATCGCCAGGAACGTCGGGAACATCATCCCGGCCGCGAACAGGTAGTAGATGATCCGGTTCCCGGGGAACTCGTAGCGGGCCAGCACGTAGGCGACCATCGAGCCGAACAGCATCGTCCCGAACACGCCGCCGGCCACCACGACCACACTGTTCAGCAGGTAGTCGCCGACGCCCTTGTCCCAGGCGTTGGCGAAGTTCTCCCAGAGCAGCTTCTCCGGCAGCGCCCACGGGTTGTCGCCGAAGATCTCGCCGGTGCTCTTCAGCGAGGCGATCAGCGCCCAGCCGAACGGTACGAGGACCAGGATGCTCCAGCCGATCAGCACCGCGTGCGAGAACACGTTGACCGGGCTGAAAGCGCCCTTGTCGCCGACCGCCTCGGGTCCGCCGGCCGATTCCTGGGTCCGGCCCTCGACATCGATCTGCAGTGTCATAGCAGGCCCCTCAGTATTCGATCCGCTCGCGCCGGGTGGCCCGGAGCATGACGGCGGCGATGATCAGCGTCAGGAAGAACAGCACCACGCCCATCGCGGACGCGTACCCGGCCCGGCCGTACTGGAACCCGTTGTCGGCGATCGCCAGGCCCATCACGTACGTCGAGTTGTCCGGCCCGCCCGGTCCCGCGGTCATCACCGCGACCAGCGCGTACGCGTCCAGGGCCAGAATCGCCAGGTACACCCACGCGGTCTGGATGGTGTCCCACAGCAGCGGCAGCGTGATCCGGAAGAACGTCGACAACCGGCCGGCGCCGTCGATGATCGCCGCCTCGAAGATGTCCTTCGGGATACCGGACATCGCCGCGTTGAACAGCACCAGGTAGAACCCGACACTGCCCCAGACCATCACCCACAGCACGCAGTACAAGGCGATCTTGGGCGACGCCAGGTACTGCGACGTACCGAGGCCGATCTTCTTCGTCACCGAGTTCAGCAGGCCGTTGTCGGTGGACGTCATCACGGTCGCCCAGATGACCGCGATCACCGGCACCGACAGCACCTGCGGCAGGAAGAAGGCCAGCTTGTAGAAGCCGTTCCCGCGAACACCGTGGACGCCGGCGCTGTTCGCCTTGCCGCCGACGTTCAGCAGGTAGGCGAAGACCAGGGCGAACACGATGGTCAGGATCGGCACTCCGACCAGCAGGATCAGGTTGTGACCGATCGAAGCCTTGAAGATCGCGTCGTTGGCCAGGTCCTTGAAGTTCTGGAACCCGACGAACTCGAACTTCGGCGAGATCCCGGTCCAGTCCGTCAGCGAGTAGTAGAACGCCTGGACGAACGGGGAGATCACGAAGACCACGTACAACGCCAGCGGGATCGCGAGGAAACTCGCGACGAACCGGTAACTCCCGTGCCGCATCTCTCTCCTTACAACAGACAGCTGAGCTGTGGTCCCTCGAAAGTCCCACAGCTCAGCACGCTCGGGAACAGCTCAGCTGCGGGTCTGCTTCTTGGTCTTCGGGTCCTTCGCCGTGTCGTCCGCGATCTTCTGCACCCGCTTCTGGTACTCGTCCGCGGTGATCCGGCCGGCGGCCAGCTCACCGACGACACTCTCGATCGGCTTCGACATGGTGGAGTACCAGGAGCCGAAGTACGCCGTCCAGTTGTTGTCGGCGCCGGACTTCAGCAGCGCGCTCGCCGAGGACGCGCCCGCGCTCAGCTTCAGGCCCTCGCCGGCACCCTTGACGATGGTCGGGGAACCGGTCAGCTCGGTGAACTTGCCGGCCGCCTCCTTCGACAGCATGATCCGCAGGTACTCCAGGCCACCGGCCTTGTTCTTCGCCTTCTCCGGGACGATGAAGTTCTCACCGGCCGCGATCTCGGTGCAGTCCACGGGCAGCTTCGCGCCGTCCAGCAGCGGGGTGTACGCCGCGGTGGTCTGGAAGTCGGCCGGGGCGACCTTCTTCTGCTCGTTCTCCAGCCAGGAACCGGACGGGATGAACGCCGCCTTGCCCTGGTTCCACGCCGTCTGCGACTGGATGTGGTCGAGGCCCTCGGTGCCCTGCATGATGTAGCCCTTGCCCTTGAGCTCGAGCACCGCCTCGGCGGCCATCTTGATGGACGGGTGCATCCAGGCGTTCGGCTCCAGCGAGTCGATCGCCTTGATGACCTCCTGGCCACCGTGCTTGACGGCCATGTCCAGCACGATCTGGTGGATGTAGTACGGGTGCTTGCCCTGGTGCGCGAGCGGCGCGATGCCGGCCTTCTTGATCTCCTCGCACAGCGTCAGGAACTCGGCCCAGGTCTTCGCCGGCGCCCAGCCGTTCTTCTCGAACAGCGGCTTGTTGTACCACAGCGCGTAGACGGTCAGCACGTACTTGAGCACGAGCGGCTTGCCGCTCAGCTGGGCCGCCTCGATCGCGATCGGCTCGACGGTGTCCTTGACCTTCTTGGCCTTGTCGTCGACCGACGGCGCGTCCAGCAAGGCCGTGAGGTCGGCCAGCTGCCCGGTGCTGGCCAGCGTCGACATCGGCAGCTCCGACGCACCGGAGTTGTCGATCACGTCCGGCGGGTTGCCGCCGTTGAACCGCGGCTGCAGCTGCGGCGTGATGTCGGTGATGCCCTTGTGGCTGATCTCGGCCTTCGGGAACTTCTTGCTGTACAGCGCCTCGTGCGCCTTGGCGTAGTCGTCGCCGTACCCGCCCTTGAAGATCACCACGTCCAGCGGCGCGTCTTCCTTCACGCCGAACGGGTTCTCGTCGGACTTGGTCCCGCCCCCGTCGTTGCTGCTGGTGTCCTCGCTGCCGCCGCTGGCGCACGCGGCCAGCAGCGTGCTCCCGCCCGCGGTCAGCAGGGTGCCGACCGCTGCGCGCTGCAGGAACAGCCGCCGCGGGAGGTTGTTGGGAGTGGTCATGATGCCGCCTTCCGAGTGGTGTTTCAGGCAGTACGCCGGATGCGGCCGGCGTACCGTGCTTCAAGGGCGTGGTTGTGCTCGTCACCGCCGGGGATGTTCGCCGACAGGTACACGGGAGGCGTCTCGCCGGCATCGGTCATCCGGCGCAGCACCTCGGCGACCAGCAGCTGGGCGATCAGCGCGGCGGTGATGGACGACACCGCGCACACCTTGCCCGCATCGCCGGGCAGGTCGAGCACCGAGTCGCCGTACGGCGCCTGGTTGTCGAGCACCACGTCCGCGAAGTCGATCAGCTTCTTGCCTGACGGGTGCCGGGACTCCATTCCACCGGTGTGCTGCAGCGACGTGATCGCGATCAGCGGGTGGCCCTTCTCCTTGACGACGTTCGCGAGCTCGACGATCGAGCCGTTCACACCGGAGTTGGAGGCGATGACGAACAGGTCGCCCTCGCGGGCCGCGGACAGTTCGTAGAGCTTGCGGGAGTACGCCGGGTCGCGCTCGAGCTCCGCGCTGCGCAGCAACTCCGGCGGCTCACCGCCGAGCAGCACCAGGTCGCGCAACGCGATCCGGTTGGTCGCGATCAGGCCGCCCGCCCGGCCGGCGATCTCCATCGCGAGTGCCTCGGAGTGCCCGGAGCCGAAGGCCTGGATCACGCCGTTCGCCCGCAGCGAGGTGGTCATCAGGTCGGCGGCCTGCTGGATCGGCCCGTCGATCTGCGTGGTGACGGCGGCCAGGATCGGCATCAGCGTTTGAACATAAGCCTGCGCGCTCACGCCCTGCGCGCCAGTGCCGTGCTCCCCCGTGTTATCGCTGGCCATCAGCGGGCCCACCCCTCGCTCAATCTGCTCACAGCGACACTCCAAGTGCCGACAAATGCGCAAGTTTGCTGTTTGCTGGACAGAACTTTTCTCAACTCGTAGCTAAAGTCAAGGCTCATCCGTGTCATCTCCCAGATCGGGACCGTTGCGTAACCTCGTGTTTTTGTGCTTACTTTTAGGCTCTCTCGAGCAGTTTGGAGCATCGCGTATGTCGGTCGAACGCCCGCTTCCGGACGCTGACGACGCACCTGTCGACCAAGTGGTCCGCACACCTGCCGGCCCACTGGTCCTCGGCGGTGACCTGGGCGGCACCTCCACCCGGATCGTGGTCGCGGACTCCGAGGGCAACGTAATCGGTCGCGGCGCTGCCGCGGGCGGAAATCCGACGAGTCATCCCGCAAGTGCCGCGGCCAACTTCGGGCAGGCGCTTCACACCGCACTGTCCGGGCTCGATCCGGCCGCCGTGCAGGCGGGCGTCGTCGGGATGGCCGGCGGCGTCGCGCTCGCCCGGCCGGACGTCGCCGCCCAGTTCGAGGCCGCGTGGACCGGCGCCGGACTCACCGTTCCACCGGACTACATCGGCGATCTCGAGGTCGCATTCGCCTCAGGTACGCCGGAACCGGACGGAACCGTGCTGATCGCGGGCACCGGGAGCAACGCCGGCCTGGTGCGCAACCACCAACTGCTACGCACCGCGGGCGGGCACGGCTGGCTGCTCGGCGACGACGGATCAGGCTTCTGGCTCGGCCGGGAGGCGGTCCGTTGCGTGCTGCAGTCGCTGGACCTCCGGGAGCCGCTGGGGCTGCTCGAGCAGGCCGTCGTACAGACGATCCTGCCCGACCGGGACGAACACGCTGCTGCACAACGTGAAGGCTACGACGCGCTGCGTGACGATCTGGTGCGGACGGTGAACAGTCGGCCGCCGGTGCTCCTCGCAGAACTGGCGCCGGCGGTCATCGCGGCGTACGCACAGGAGGACGAACACGCACGGGCGCTGGTGAAACGCGCAGCCGAGTTGCTCACAGAAACAGTCGCCCGGCTGAAGACAACGTCGGACAAGGGCCCGATGGTGCTCGCCGGCAGTGTCGCCGGTGAATCCTCACCGGTAGGACAGCTGATCCGGCAACACTTTGCCGGCGAAGTCCTGACCGCCCGCGACGGCGTCGGCGGCGCCACCTGGCTCGCCCTGGCCGCCCTCGACCCCACCCTCGCCACCACCAAAAACCACACCCGCCTGGTCGAACGCTGAGCCCCGCCTCTGGTGGGTGGACGTCCGAGATGCAGGGTTTGCGACCGAGATCTCGATCGCAAACCCTGCATCTCATGGGCTAACCCATCAGGTGCCACCCGGGCCACGGGCGCTCCCACGCGGCACGGAGCCGGCGGACCGGTCCAGCGCGCGTCAGTCGAACACCGAGACCGGGCGGACCTCGACGGCGTGGAACTCTGCTTCGGGGATGGTGGCGGCGACTTCTTCGGCGCGTTCGGGGGTGGCGACGTCGATGAGGAAGACGCCGGCGAGTTGTTCCTTGGCTTCGGAGTACGGTCCGTCCGTCGTGGCGCGGATGCCTTCGCGGACCCGGACGACGCGGGTCTTCGACGGCGGATCCAGGGGGACCGCGTTGATCAGCTCGCCGTTGGCCTCGAGTTCGTTCAGCAGGGTGTCGAGTTGGGCGGCGAGCGCGTTGCGGGCCTTCTTCGGCAGGGCCCGGCCTTCCTCGGTGTGCAGGAACGACGGGTGGCCCCAGGTGATCGGGTTGCTGTGGATGAGCAGCAGGTACTTCATGAGCCGGTGTCCTTTCGGGCAGGTAGGTGGATCTTCGCAGCAGAGGTCGGAAGCAATCGGGACCGCTCGACATTTCGGCGTTCTAGGGTGCGTCTCATGGACGAGATCGACTTCCGGCTGGCCGACGGCCGTGTGGTGCACGGGTACGACAGCGCGCCCGGTGACGACGCCCGGCTCGCGGTGGTCTGGCACCACGGCACGCCGAACCTGGGCACGCCACCCGCTCCGCTGTTCGAGGCGGGCGAGCGGCTCGGCATCCGGTGGATCGCGTTCGACCGGCCTGGGTACGGCGGCTCGACGCCGGCGCCCGGTCGCACGATGGCCTCGACCGCGGCCGACCTGACCGCGGTCCTGGACACGCTCGGGATCGGCACGTGCGCGCTGATGGGCTACTCCGGCGGCGGTTCGTACGCGCTCGGCGCGGCCGCGGTCCTCGGCGACCGGGTGGAGGCGGTCGCGACGTTCGCCGCCATCGCGCCGTACGACGCCGAAGGCCTCGACTGGTACGACGGCATGATCGCCTCCGGACGCGCCTCGCTCCGGGCGGCGGCGGCCGGACGCGCCGCGAAAGTGCGGCACGAGAGTTCCGGTACGGAGTACGACCCGGAGTTCACCGAGTCCGACATCGCCATGTTCGACGGGCCCTGGGGCTGGCTCGGATCGGTCGCCGGTGACCAGTCGATGCCCAACGGGCCCGACGGCCTGATCGACGACGACTGTTCCTACACGCTGAGCTGGGGCTGCGATCCGGCCGCGATCACCGCGCCGACCTTGCTTGCCCACGGCACGGCCGACGGCATCATCCCCTGCGCCCACGCCGCATGGCTGGCCGCCCGCATCCCCTCCGCCACCCTGGACATCCACCAGGACCTCAGCCACATCTCGATCCTGGGCCAGGCCGAGCCCGCGCTCGAATGGATCCGGGAGCAAACTGGCTGAATCGTCAGCCGTCACCGGGGTACCGGTCAGGGGTGCTGCTTGCGGAGCGCTATCGCACGACGGAGATCCTCGGTCACGGTGGGATGGGCGAGGTCTACCGCGGCTGCGACGAACTCCTCGGCCGCCCGGTCGCGGTCAAGCTGCTGCGCCCGGACCTGAGCGATCCCTTCGCCGCGGCACGGTTCCGGCGCGAGGCGCGGGCCGCGGCGATGGTGAAGGACCCGCACGTGGTCTCGGTCTACGACTTCGGCCACTCCAACGGCGAGTACTTCCTGGTCATGGAGTTGATGGAGGGTCGCAGCGTCGCGCACGAGCTGGCGTTGCACGGACCGCTCGACCCCGACCGCGCGCTCGGCATCGTCCGGCAGGTCGCCGCCGGCCTGGCGGCGGCACACCGGCACGACATCGTGCACCGCGACATCAAGCCGGACAACCTGCTGGTCGATGTCGACGGGTCGGTCAAGATCGCGGACTTCGGAATCGCACGCTCGCCGACGGACCAGACCATCACCTCGTCCGGCCCGATCCTCGGCACCAGTCACTACCTCGCCCCCGAACGCGCCCTCGGGCACCCGGCCACCGCGGCCTCCGACGTGTACGCACTCGGCTGCGTGCTGTACCAACTGCTCACCGGGCATCCGCCGTTCCAAGGCGACGACCCGACCACCGTCCTGTCCCAGCACGTCGAGGCCGCGCCGGTCATCCCCGACGAGCTACCGGCAGGCGTCGCGCACCTGCTGCGCCGCATGCTGTCCAAGGATCCAAGCGACCGCCCGGGCCCCGTGGAGGTCTCGGCCTGGACGATCGACACGGCGTCCGAGGTGCCGACGGCCGAGCTCGCCGTACCCCGGCCGCGCCGCAACTGGCGCAGCGTGTTCGCCGTACTCGCCGCTGTGATCGTCACCGGATCCGTCGTGACGGCCGGCGTGCTCGCCGACGAGCGGACCGACGAGCCGGTGGCGCCGCCGAACATCGTCCCGTCGCAGCCGGTGCAGCAGGTCCGCCCGTCGGCGCGACCGACGACCGTCCCGACCGTCCCGACCGTCACGATCACCAAGTCCGCGCCCGCGACCCGGAAGAGCCGGACGACCGGCCCGACAGCATCGTCGAGTACGTCGGCGCGGCCGACGACGACCACCACCCCCGAACGGCCCGGCAAGGGCACCACGAAGTCCAAGAAGCCGGGGAAGGGCTGACATTCCAAGCAATGCCTTGACATCTGATCCGGCCTGCCGCATATTCCAAGCATGTCTTTGGAAAAGGATCCGCGGCGAGCGCGCCTGCTGAACGACCCGTTGGCCATCCGGGCGATGGCGCACCCGGTGCGGCTCGACCTGCAGTCGCTGCTCGGCCGGGAGGGGCCGATGACCGCTGCCGACGCGGCCCGGCGACTGGGGATCAGCCAGGCGCTGGCGTCGCACCACCTGCGGCAGCTGGCGAAGTACGACTTCGTCGAACCGGCGCCCGGCAAGGACAACCGGGAGCGGCCGTGGCGGCTGGTGTCGACCTCGCATTCGTGGGCCGAGGCCTCCACGACACCGGAAGGCGCCGCGGCGGCGGACGTACTCGAGCAGCTGGTCGCCGAGCGGGCCCTCGAAGCACTCGGTCGTTGGCAGGAGCAACGACGTACCGAAGAGCCGGCCTGGCGGGACCACGCGGGCATCGGGCAGAGCGGCTTCTACCTGACCGCCGACGAGCTCGCCGAGCTCGTCACACAGGTCGACGCGCTGCTGCAGCGCTGGGTCGACGAGCGGCCGATCGACGACCAATCCACCCGGCCGGCGGGCAGCCGGCACGTCTCGTTCACCCAGATCGTCACGATCTCTCCTGAAGCGGAGTAGGCAGATGAAGGACTTGTGGGGCGTCCTCGCACGGCAACGTGACTATCGCCTGATGCTCAGCGCCGGGCTCATCTCGCTCATCGGCGACTGGCTGCTGCGCACCGGGCTCGCGTTCCAGGTGTACGTACTGACCGGCTCGACGCTGGCCTCCGGCGGGCTGCTGCTGGCGTCGTTCCTCCCCGGCGTACTGCTCGGCTCCCTGGCCGGCGTCTTCGTCGACCGGTGGGACCAGCGGACCACGATGATCGTGACCAACGTGCTGAACGCGGTGGTCCTGCTGCCGCTGATCGCCGTCCACGACGCGAGCACGATCTGGATCGTGTACGGCGTGGTGCTCGCGCAGAGCTGTCTGCAGCAGTTCTTCACGCCCGCCGAGCAATCGCTCCTCCCGCTGCTGGTGAACTCCGACCAACTGGTGACGGCCAACGCGCTGAACAGTCAGATCCGCGACCTCGCGCGGCTGATCGGTGCCGCGCTCGGCGGCGTACTCGCGGCCGCCGGCGGACTCACACTGCTCGCCGTCGGGGACGCCGTGACGTTCCTGGTCGCGGTCGCGCTGGTCACCGCGATGCGGCATCGGCAGGCGCGCCCCGGCCGTGTCAAGGAATCCGCCGGCGGCGCGATCAGGCGGCTGAAGCAGGAGTGGACCGAGGGACTGCGGCTGTGCGTCGCCGGTCCGGCGATGCGGCTGTTCTTCGTGTTCTGCCTGGTCACCGGGGTCGGCGAAGGGATCATGAGCACACTGTTCGCGCCGTTCATCAGTGCCGAGGTCGGCGGCGACGGCCGCGCGTACGGTCTGATCGTCTCGTCCCAAGCGGTCGGCGGCATCGTCGGCGGCCTGGTCGCCGCCGCCATCGGCTCCCGCTGGCCGGCCGCGAAACTGTGGGGTTTCGGAGCGTTCGCCTTCGGCTTGATCGACACCGCGCTGTTCCTCTACCCGTTGGTGTCGGACAGCGTGATCCCGGCCTACGTCTGCATGATCGTCGTCGGGCTGCCCGGTGCGCTGACCGTCGCCGGCATGATGACCGTCTTCCAGAACCTGACCGTCGACGGCACCCGCGGCCGCATCTACGGCGCGGTCGGCGCCGCCGAGAGCGTCGCGATCCTGATCGGCATCACCTCGGCCGGCTTCCTCGGCGACGCCGTCGGCATCATCCCGATCCTGGTGATCCAGGGCCTCGGGTACGTCGTGGGTGGGCTGGTCGTCCTCACTCGGCGGCGGGTGCTGGAACCTCGGCCGGAGCCTGCTCCTCCGGTGCTGGTTTGATCCGGTGCAGGCGGACCCGGGCGACCCGGCGGCCGTCCATCTCGGTGACGGTCAAGGTGTGGGCGTCGAGCATGACCTCGTCGCCCGTCGACGGGACCTTCCCGAGACGTGCGGCGAGGAATCCGCCGACGGTCTCGTAGGGCCCGTCGGGCAGCTCGATCGTGGTCGCGTCGGCGAAGTCGTCCAGGTTCAGCAGCCCATCCACCTCGATGTCGCCGCTGCGCAGGCGGGTGGTCTCGGCCGCCTCCTCGTCGTACTCGTCCTTGATGTCGCCGATCAGCTCCTCGACCAGGTCCTCGAGCGTGACGATGCCCGCGGTACCGCCGTACTCGTCGAGGACGATCGCCAGGTGGGTACTGCGGCGGCGCATCTCGGTCAGTGTCGGCAGCAGCTTCGCGGTGTCCGGCAGCATCAGCACCTCGCGCGCGAGGTCGCCGACTCGCACCGAGCGGGTCGAGACAGCCGGGTCGAACAGGTCCCGGACATGGACGAAACCGACGATGTCGTCGGCCGAGCCGTTCATCACCGGGTACCGCGAATGCGGCCGCTCGGCGGCGAACTTGACCGCCTTGTACGCCGGCATCTCGGCGTCGACGAAGTCCACCTCGGTGCGCGGCAGCATCAGCTCCCGGAGCTGGCGGCTGCCGGCCTCGAAGACGTCGTCGACGATCTTGCGCTCCTCCTCGCCGAGCGACTCGTGCGCCGAGACCAGGTCCCGCAGCTCCTCGTCGGTCATCACCTCACGGTTCGCGTTCGGGTCACCGCCGAGCGCGCGGACCACCAGGTCGGTCGACTTCGACAGCAGCCAGATCACCGGGCGGGCGGCGGACGCGAGCCGGTCCACCAGCGGCGCGAGCGCGAGCGCGAAGCCCTCCGCCCGCTGGAGCGCCAGACGCTTCGCGGCCAGCTCGCCGAGCACGATCGAGACGTACGAGATCAGGATCGTGATCAGCACCAGCGCGGCCGTGCCGGCCACCGACTCAGGGAGCCCGAGTTTCTGCAGGTGCGGCGAGAGGCTGTCGGCGAGTGTCGCGCCACCGAAGGCGGCGGACAGAAAGCCCATCAGGGTCACACCGACCTGGACGGCGGACAGGAAACGGTTCGGGTTGGCGGCCACCTTGGCGACGGTCTCGCCGCGCTTGCCGCGGTGCGACAGGGCCTTCAGCTGGCTCTCGCGCAGTGAGACCAGGGCCATCTCGGCCGCGGCGAAGACCCCGCCGATCAGCACGAAGATCAGAATCAGAACGATGTTGAGCAGGGTTTCGTTCATGGGTCGGAAGTCCTAGCGCCCTCTCGTCAGCAGCCGAGAGGGCGGGCGTTGGGCGTGGTCGTCCATCCACCAAGCCTAGCCGTCGCGGGGCCTGCCGTGCGTGTTCGAGTTTGTTGGTTTACGATGATTCCTGGCCGGACGCGTCGTACGGCCGGGAGGGTCACACGATGAACACACCCCGCGGTGCACGCCGTACCGACACCAAACTGTCGGACGGCCGCGAGCTGATCTACTACGACCCGGCCGACGAGCCGTCCCGGGTACCGCTCGAGGACACCCGCGGCCTGCCGGCCCCCCAGCCGCAGATCGAGCTCCGGACCGACCCGCTCACCGGTGACGTCATCTCCTACGCCACGCACCGCAACACCCGGACCTACCTGCCGCCGGCCGACCAGTGCCCGCTGTGCCCGAGCAAGCCCGGCAACCCGACCGAGATTCCCGACCACGACTACAACGTCGCCGTCTTCGAGAACCGGTTCCCCTCCTTCGCCGGCCCCGGCCGGACCGAGGTGGTGTGCTTCACCAGCGACCACAACGGCTCGTTCACCGGCCTGTCGCAGGGCCAGGCCCGCCTCGTCGTCGACACCTGGGCCGACCGGACCGCCGAGCTGAGCGCCCGCGACGACGTCGAACTGGTCTTCCCGTTCGAGAACCGCGGCCGCGAGATCGGCGTCACGCTCAGCCACCCGCACGGACAGCTCTACGCGTACCCCTTCGTCCCCTCGCGGATGCGCACCCTGCTGGCGCAGGCCCGCAAGCACCAGGAGATTGCCGGCAGCAACCTGTTCGCCGACGTCCTGGCCGCCGAGCGCAAGGAAGGCACCCGGGTCATCGGTGAGAACAGCACCTGGACCGCGTTCGTCCCGGAGGCCGCCCGCTGGCCGGTCGAGGTGCACCTGTACCCGCACCGCCAGGTCGCGGGCATCGACGAGCTGACCAGGGACGAGCGCGACGACTTCGCCGAGCTGTACCTCGACGTCCTGCAGCGCCTCGACGGTCTGTACGGCGAACCGCTGCCGTACATCGCCGCCTGGCACCAGGCCCCGGTCCGCATCGATCGCGAGCTCGGCTACCTGCACCTGGAGGTGTTGTCGATCAAGCGGGCCGCGGACAAGATCAAGTACCTGGCCGGCTCGGAGTCCGGTATGGGCGCGTTCATCAGCGACACCCGGCCCGAGGATGTGGCCGAAACCCTGCGGAAGGTGGGCCAGTGAGCTTCGAGGAGACTTTCGGTACGGCGCCCGACGGCAGCTGGCGCGCTCCGGGACGAGTGAACCTGATCGGCGAGCACACCGACTACAACGACGGCCTGGTGCTGCCGATCGCCCTGCCGAACAAGATCCTGGTCACCGCCTCGAAGCGCGACGACGGCCGGATCGCGGTCGCCTCCACCGGACACCGCGGGGTGGTCGAGTTCGCGATCGACGAGCTCGCTCCCGGGTCGGTCGGCGACTGGGCGGCGTACCCGGCCGGCGCTGCCTGGATCCTGCGCGAGTCCGGCTACCCGATCGGCGGCGCGAATCTGATGGTCGACTCGGACCTGCCGTCCGGCGCCGGACTGTCCTCCTCCGCGGCGCTGCTCTGCGCGACTTCCGTTGCCCTGCTGGGTTTGCGGGACATCGAGGTCGACCCGGCCGAGGTCGCGCGGCTGGCCCAGAAGGCGGAGAACCAGTACGTCGGCGCACCGGTCGGTCTGATGGACCAGATGGCGTCGATGTGCTGCACCGCGGGTCACGCGTTGTTCTTCGACATCCGGGCGATGTCCACCGACCAGATCCCGTTCGACCCGCCCGCCGACGACCTCACCCTGCTGGTCGTCGACGTGAAGGCGCCGCACCGGCACGTCGACGGCGAGTACGCCGCCCGCCGGAAGAGCTGCGAGCAGGCGGCGGCCGAACTCGGCGTACCGGCACTGCGCTCGATCGCCTTCGAGGACCTCGACGACGCGCTGGCACGGTTGTCCGACGACGTCGTACGGCGTCGCGTGCGGCACGTGGTCACCGAGATCCGCCGGGTCGAGGACGCGGTCGCGCTGATGCGGGCCGGGAAGCTGCGTGACGTCGGGCCGCTGTTCACCGCGTCGCACGCCTCGCTGCGCGACGACTTCGAGATCACCGTTCCGGAGCTGGACGTCGCGGTCGACACCGCGCTCGCGGCCGGCGCCCTCGGTGCGCGGATGACCGGCGGCGGTTTCGGCGGCTGCATCATCGCCCTGGTCGAGGCAGCCGCGGCCGAGCCGGTCTTCTCCGCGATCGAGAAAACGTTTGCGGAACACGGTTTCGCTGCCCCGACCTCGCTGAACGCGACTCCGTCAGCCGGCGCTTCCCGGATCAGCTGACGCCCGCACCTCGCGGCGGATCATCGGCGCGGACACCGCGGTGGCGGCGAGTTGGAGCAGTCCGAGGAGGAGGTACGGCGTCCGCAGGTCGGTGGTGTGGGCGAGGAACCCGGCGCCGACCGCGCCCAGCGGTGCGGCGCAGAACGCGACCATCCGGTAGACCGCGGTCACCCGGCCGAGCAGCTCGGCCGGGATCATCCGCTGCCGCAGGGTGATCGAGACGACGTTCCACCAGGTGCTGCCGAAGCCGAGCACGATCGCGGCGATCGCGACCAGGACGAACACCGTGAGCAGGCCGAACGCGATGATCGCCACGCTGCTGATCACCATCGCAGCGACCAGATTGGTGCTGGTCGTCATCCGCCGAGACAGGCGCGGCGTGACGAAGGCACCGGCGACCCCGCCGACGGCGTAGATCGCGACCAGCCAGCCGAACCCCTGCTCCGGCAGGTGCAGCACCTCGAGCACGTAGAGCACCAGGATCGAGAGGATCCCGGCCCCAACGCCGTTCACGATCGTCAGCAGCAGGCAGAGGGTCCGCAGGAGTTTGTGCCGCCACAGGTACACCAGGCCTTCGCGGAGCTCGCGCCCGAGGTGCCGGTCGGGAGCGCGGACGCGGGCCGGCGCCGACGTACGGATCGTCCACACCAGCAGGGCCGCGATCGCGAAGGAGACCGCGTTGAGCAGCACCGGAAGCCCGTGGCTCAGCACGAACAACGCAGCGCCGAGCGGCGGACCGATCAGGTTCTTCAGCGACAGCAGCGATACCTGGCTGTAGCCGTTGGCGCGTTCGAGCGCCGTCGGTACGACGACATCGGTCACCACGACCGACGCCGCGTTGTCGAAGAACGGCGCGAGCATGCCGAGCAGGAACGCGGTCACCAGCAGCAACGGGATCGTCCCGAGTCCTGACAGCACAGCGGCCGCGAGAGCTCCGGCCACCACGGCCCGGATCGCGTCGACGATCCACATGGTCGACGTACGCCGCCAGCGGTCGACCATCACGCCCGAGATCAGGCCGAGCAGCAACCAGCCGACGTTCCCGGCAGCCTCGCTGAGCGAGACGATCCGCGGGTCCCGGGTGATCGACGCCGCCAGCAACGGCAGCGCCCCGAACATGATGCCGTCACCGGCGAAGGAGATCGCACCAGCGGTCCACAGCAGCCAGTACGGCCGGCCCAGCGGGACCTTCACGACGCGATGACGAGGTCACATCCCGTGTCGCGCATGGCCTTGCGGGCGGCGGTCGAGAGGCCGTTGTCGGTGACGATCACGTCCAGGTCGGACCAGGTCGCGAACGTGCTCAGGCCGACGGTCCCCCACTTGGTGTGGTCCGCGACCACGACGACCTCACGGCTCGCCGCGATGAACGAGCGGTTGGTCTCGGCCTCCATCAGGTTCGGCGTGCTCAGCCCGTGCTCGGCGTCGACGCCGTGTGCCCCGAGGAACAACAGGTCCAGGTGCAACGACGCCAGCGCCGCGGTCGCGATCGGCCCCACCAGCGCGTCCGACGGGGTCCGGATGCCGCCGATCAGTACGACGGTGCGGTCCGAGCGGCCGTTGCCGTGGAACACGTCCGCGATCCGCGCCGAGTTCGTGACAACTGTCAAGTTCTCGACCCGCAACAGCTGACGCGCCAGCGCGTACGTCGTCGTACCCGCGCCGATACCGATCGCGCTGTCCGGCTGCACCCGGGTGGCGGCCTCGGCCGCGATCGCCTGCTTGGCCGCGGACTCCTGCGTCAGCTTGGCGTCGAAGCCCGGCTCGTGGGCGCTGCGCAGCCCGACCGATGTCGCGCCGCCGTGCACCTTGTGCAGCAGGCCGCTGGAGTCCAGGGCGTCCAGGTCGCGGCGGATCGTCATGTCCGAGACCCCGAACCGATCGACCAGCTCGGCCACCGTGACCGCGCCACGACTGTTGACCTCGGCAACGATCGTGGCCTGGCGCTGGGCGGCCAACTGGCCACCGCGACCGCGGGGCGGTTCTGCTCCGGCTGGGTTCACGTCCACAGCCTAATGGCGGAAGGTCCCGCTGTCAGGGAAATGTGTTGCCGGGCCGGTGGCAGCGCGTCACCCTGAAGCATGCGATTCCCCGAGGACGTGCCTGTGCTGACCGACGACGCGGTGACCCTGCGTGCGCACACGGCCGACGACGTAGAGCCGGCGTACCGGATGTGCCAGGACCCGGTGATGCAGGAGTGGACCACCATCCCGGTCCCGTACCTGCACGAGCACGCCGTGCACTACCTCACCGAGCTGATCCCGGCCGGCTGGCGCGAGAACACCCTGTGGGCCTGGGCGATCGAGTACGACGGGAAGTACGTCGGCACGATCGATCTGCGCGACGGCGAGGGCGGCGTCGGCGAGGTCGGGTTCGCGGTGTCGCCGGAGGTCCGGGGCCGGGGCGTGATGACGCGGGCCCTGAAGCTCGCGGTCCGGTACGCGTTCGACACGCTCGGCTGGGAACGGGTGATCTGGCGGGCGTTCGTCGGCAACTACGCGAGCCGCCGGGTCGCATGGAAGGTGGGGTTCCACGGCCTGGTGACGATTCCGGGCGGCGGCCGGTCGCGCGGCGTACGGAAGGACGAGTGGGTCGCGTCGGTCGGCAAGGACGACGAGCTCGAGCCGAAGCGTCCGTGGTGGACGATCCCGGTCCTGGAGGGCGGTGGGATCCGGCTGCGGGAGCTGCGAACGTCGGACGCCCAGCGGGTGATGGAAGCGTGCGCCGACGAGCGGACCCAACGGTGGCTGACCGGCATGCCGTCGCCGTACGGACTGGACGACGCGAGGGGATTCATCGACAGCCGGCCGGACGCGGCGGCCGGCGGTGAGGCGGTGGCCTGGGCCATCGCCGACCCGGCGACCGACGAACTGCTCGGCAACATCAGCGTGTTCGGGCTGCAGCAGCGGATGGACAAGACCATCGGCGAGATCGGGTACTGGATGCACCCGGAAGCCCGCGGCCGCAAGGTGATGTCGACAGCAGTGGAGCTGGTGCTCGCGCACGCGTTCCGGCCGATCGAGGACGGCGGTCTGGGCCGGCGCCGGCTGGTGCTGAAGTGCGCCGACGTGAACACCGCGTCCGCGCACGTTGCCGAGATCAACGGCTTCACGCGCGTCGGCAGCGAACGGCTCGCGGACCCGCGCCGCGACGGCAGCTACGACAACCTCCTCACCTACGACCTCCTCGCCGAGGAGTACTCGGTCCGCTGACGTCTCAGGGGGTTGACCCGGCAGACGTCCAGCCGGTAGTGGTGACCGGCTGCAGGCAGTGGTTTACGGCCAGTTCGTGACAGACGACACCGGTTCCCCTCGCCGTCGGGCGTCCGGGCTGCTTGAATCGACGGGTGAGAGATCGTGAGGAACTCGTCCGCCGTTGGCAGGCCGGGTGGTCCGTCTCGCGGGGCTGGACCACGGTTGAGGAGGACAACGACGGCATCCTGATCGTCCGGGCAGGTGAGGAGAGCCGGCCGACCGAGTACGTCGTACTGGATGCCGATGACAAACCGGAGCGGGTGGAACGCGCGGCCCAGCTGGCCCTCGCCGACGGCGGCGGGCGCGGCTCGGGCTGGATCACGCTGGCCACCGACGACAAGGAAGCCCGGATCGAGCAGCTGGAGGACCTCGGCCTCGAGGTCCAGCAGGACCAGGACTGGCTGATGACGATCCAGCTGTCGGAGCAGCCGGCCCTCAAGCTGCACGAGCGCTACGCGTTGCACACCGAGCTCGAGGAAGACCTGATCATCACCCGCGCCACGTTGCACGGCGGAGTGGTGTCGAGCGGCCGGATGGCCGTGGTCGGCGAGGATGCGGTGGCCGACAGGATCGAGACGGATCCGGCGCACCGGCGGCGCGGGCTCGGCAGCGCGGTGATGGCCTCGCTGGTCGAGGCGGCCGCGGCAAAGGGCGCCAAGCGCGGCATCCTGATCGCGTCGATCGACGGCCTGCGGCTGTACCGGAGCCTGGGATGGAAGGTCATCGCGGACATCGTCATCGCGCGCTCGCGCTGACAATCAAACGACTGCCATAGTCAAAGGTTCGTGAAGTGCGGGTCAGGGCAGGCGTCGGTAAGCGCTGACCTGGGCAAGGCTCCCCACCATGACGAACCACAGACGGCCGACGGGCAACGGTGTCGCCGGTCCCCTCCTCGCATCACTGTCGGCCCTTGTCCTGCTGGCCTGTGTCGGGTGGTTCGTACTGCGCGTGACCGACAACGGCACGCTGACGAGTCAGGACAGTCCGATCACCTCCACGGTCGACGACGCCTCGGCGACACCGTCCGGTCCGGCGAGTCCGTCGTCCACGCCCCGCCGTACGCCGACGCGCTCGACCGTCACGCCCAAGCCGACCAGGACGACGAGCGCGCCGAGCCGGGGCAGCAGCCGGACGCCCAGCACCCCCAAGCCGAGTACGCGGACACCCAGCACCTCGACACCGTCGCCGACGCCGCCCCGGACCTCGACGCCGACACCGACGCCGACGAAGAAGTCGACGAAGACCTCGAAGCCGGTCGGCGGATCGGGGCCGGCCCAGGAGCAGGTGCTGACGCTGACCAACCAGGAGCGGGCGAAGGCCGGCTGCGGTCCGTTGCGGACCAACAACGCGCTCACGGACGCGGCCCAGGCGCATGCCTCCGACATGGTCGACCAGCACTACTTCGCGCACGACAGTCTGGACGGCCGCAGCCCGTTCGACCGGATGAGGGACGCCGGGTTCACCGGTGGCGCGATGGCCGAGAACATCGCCGCCGGCTACTCGACGGCCGCGGCCGTGGTGGAAGGCTGGATGAACAGCGAGGGCCACCGGAGGAACATGCTGAACTGCAAGTACACGATGATCGGCATCGGGTACGACAGCGGTGTGATCAAACCCGAATGGGGCAACGGGAGCTGGGTCCAGAACTTCGGCGGCTGAGAGTCAGTCAATCGTTTTCTTCAGGAATCGTTAAGAGGGTGCTCGCCTTCGTAACGATGACCTCGCGGGTCGGTTAAGGTCGCTGTTCGGTGACCAGGGGGGACCTGGCTGTACCACGGGGAACGACGCGCCACCCGGCACGACGAAGAAACGAAGAGGATTCGCCCATCCCATGACGGATTCGCCTACCCCCCGGCGGCACCGCGGCAGTAGACGGGCTCCCCGGCGGAGCCGTGGCCTGGTCGGCCCGATCGTCAGCGCACTGTCGGTCCTGGTCGCGATCGGCCCGGTCGTCTGGCTGATGTCCCGCGACACCTCGCAGGTCGACGACGCCAAGGTGCTGAACGTCTCCGAGAACACCCGCGTCGACGGTGGTTCAGCCGCCACCACGGCGGGCAGCCCCTCGATCACCGTCACGAAGACACTGCCGAACGGCCGGACGACCATCGCGGTCGTCGGTCCGCCGGCGATCGGCTCGGCGCCGACTCCGTCCGGTCCGGCGACGGGCTCACCGGACACCTCGGGTACGCCGGACGACACGCCCAGCGACGCACCGACCACACCGGGTACGCCGGGCACGCCGGGCACGCTGACAACCTCGACGGCGCCGACGGCCGGCGTCACGACCGTGAGCGTGTCGCCGACCGCGCCCCGCAGTACGCGCGGTCAGACCGCCCGGCCGAAGCCGACGACGGTCAGCACGACGCCGACGCGTACTCCGACCACGACCCGGAGCACCGAGCCGACACCGAGCGACACGCAGGATCCGCCGAGCGGTGGCGGGACGAACGCCCAGGAGCAGCAGGTCCTCGAGTACACCAACCGGATCCGTGAGCAGCAGGGCTGCCGCCCGCTGCGGCTGGACAGTGCGCTCGTCGAGGCAGCTGGGAAGCACGCGTCGGACATGGTCCGGCGGCACTACCTGGACCACACCAACCCCGACGGGGAGGATCCCGGCGACCGGATGGCGGACGCCGGGTACCGCGGGTCGAGCTGGGGCGAGAACATCGCGGCCGGCTACGACAGCGCACAGAAGGTGGTTGCGGCCTGGATGCAGAGCGACGGCCACCGGAAGAACATCCTGAACTGCCGGTTCACCACGATCGGCGTCGGGTACGACCCCGGCCAGGTCAAGTCGGGCTACGGACCGGGCAGCTGGGTCCAGGACTTCGGCCGTAGCTGAGTGGGGTGCTTCGTGGTACCGAACCTCCGAAGCGCCGCGATCACGGTCCCGGCCTGTCCTGAAGCTGTCATTGTGTCGAGAACACCGAGTGTGGCTGGAACGTTGTCCCAGAGCCACAATGTCCGGCCGATTCACGGTCGGTCGCGGCGGGTAGATCCGTCCTTGTCATGTTGCCGGACGTTCCTGGGGGGCTCCGGCGAGAGGGCTGGTGAGGCCTCTCGAGCTGGCGAGGAACGTCTTGGGGGCGCGACTTTGAAGGGAACAACGAAATAATGTCCGAGTCCGGCAACGGCCGGTACAAACCACGCAGGAAGGCGACCCGGGCGGCGTCCCGCTCGGCGCGTTCCGGAAACCGGTCCACCCCGCCCGCGGAAAGCACGCCACCCGCACCGCCCGAACCACCGCGCTACGCGCCGCGCAGTACCACCGGCGAGTCGCCGTTCTGGGCGAGCGCGCCGAAGGGCGGCTCGTCGAAGGGCGGCTCGTCGAGCGAGTCCCCGTTCTGGGCCGGCGGCAACCAGTCCCGCCCTGCCACCCCGCAGTACGCACCTCGGGGTGCACTGCCCAGCTACACCGCTCCCGACACGACGTCGGGCTTGCCGTCGCGCGGCTCCGAGGGCTCGGCCGAGCAGTCGAGCCGCCGCCCGGCCGGCGGTACGCCGTCGTGGGTCGAGCAGCCCATCGCCGGCACCGAGCCCCCCAGCCGGGCCCGCCGAGCAGCCCGCACCCCCGAGCCCCCCGGCGAATCAGCCGCCACCTGGTCCACCCGCCGAGCCGCCGACGACTGGGCCTCCCTGGCCGCCCCCACCAACACCTCGAGCAGCTCCTCCCCCAGCGGCACCACCAGCGGTTCGAGCGGGAGCACCGGCGGCGCGAGCGGCAACACCAGCGGCTCGAGCGGCAGCACCGCCGGGCTCGGCGGGAGCACGAGCGGCTTGAGCGGCAGCACCAGCGGCCTCGGCGGCGGCACGAGCGGTCTGAGCGGCAACACGACCGGCTTCGGCAGTGGCGCCAGCGCGGCGTTCGAGGCCCTGGCCGGCGGAGCATCCGGTGCCGCCTCCGCTGCCGACGGACTGGACGGTACTGCGGCCGACGCCCCACGACGCTCCCGGACAACCGGAGCACTCGGAGCAACCGGCACCACCGGCGCCCTGGGCTCAACCACCGCCGCACCCACCACACCGCACACCTCAACCACGACTGACTCCACCCGCGCATCCGGCGCAGCCGGCGCAGCCAGCTCACTGGGCGCAATCGGCGCTGCGGCCACCGGTGCAGCCGGTGCGATGGGCACAACCGGCGCGGCAGGCTCAACCGCATCTGGAGGCGGGACGGGCTGGGCCAGCGCGACCGGTACAGCCGGTGCAGCCGCGGGCACCGCTGGCGCGGCGAGCGCCGCACGCTCCGCCAGCACGACCGGCGCAGGTGGTGCCGGTGCAGCGGGTGCCGGTGCAGGTGCGGCCGGTGCCGCTGCGGCGGGTGCCGGTGCAGCCGGTGCCGGTGCAGCCGGTGCTGGTGCTGGTGGGGCTGGGCATGTTGCTGGGGGTGGTTCGGGCGGGGGTGGTCGGCGTGGGGCTTCCGGTCCGGGGGCTGCTGGGTCTGGGCCGGGGCGGCGGGCTGCGGCTCGGGCTGCGGCTGGGGAGCGGGCCTCGCGAGGGCGGCGTACGGTGATCGCGCTGGCATCGGTGGTGCTGGTGATCACTCCGATCTCGTGGATCCTGCTGCACCAGCCGCAGAACGACGACGCCGACGCATCGCTCCCGATCGTGACGCGGACCGACGACACCTACATCACCCCGACGACCAAGCCAGCCGTCTCGACACCGTCGGCGCGTGTGACGGCTACTCCGACGCTGCCTCCGTCGGCCACACCCTCGGCCACTCCGACGAGCACCCCCTCGGCCACACCGTCCGCAACCCCGACGAACAGCCCGACGGACTCGGCGTCCCCGACGACGACGCCGACGACCCGGAGCGCGACCACGGCGCCGACCACGGCCCCGCCGTCCACCAGGCCGACCACCTCGACCACCCCGGGCCGCACCATCGGCACCACCAAGCCGACCCCGACCACACCTCCCCCGACGACCACCCCGCCACCGGTCGACGGCGGTATGGCGCCCAACGAGAAGCAACTGTTCGACCTGATCGACAACGCCCGAGTCAGCAACGGGTGCGCTCCCCTGAAGCAGGACCCGGCTCTCACCAACAGTGCCAGGGGGACTGCGGGCAGCCGGGCCAAGACGGGCAGCGGCATGGACGACTCGTCCGGATCACAGGTGGGTGCCGGCGGGGACAGAATGAGCGCTCAGCAGGCCTACGACAGGTTGATGTCGAGCAGTCGCAGCACGATCCTGAACTGCGGCCGGACGACGCTCGGCGTTGGCTTCGGCACAGAAGAGCGGTGCACGCTGCAGATCATCACTTGCCTCCGCTACACCGACCGCAACGTCTGGGTGGCGAACTTCTCCTAGTACCAGCGCGATCTTCGTGCAGGTTGGTGCGACCATGGATGGGCGACCTGGTCCACCAACCTGCGGGAGGCTGGATGTTCTCCGAGCGTGATGATGTGGATCGGGCGAGCCCGGCGCACTTCGGGATTCATCCGGACGCAATCGGTGAGGAGCGGCCCGATCCGCGGCCGGAGGAGGCGAAGCGGATGGGGCTGAGCCGGCACACCGAAGAAGGCGCCGTACTGTCCTTTGCCTCGTCCCTCGACCGCGGCAAGCCGGCACACCGGATGATGGCGTGGATCCTGCTCGTCACGTTCGCCGCGCCGGTGATCTACACCCTGCTCGTGCTGCTGTAGAACTCCTGCCGATGCCGCTGCGGCGTCGTACCGAGCACGCTGTGGAAGTGGTGCCGCAACGCGTCGCTGCTCCCGAACCCACTCTCCGACGCCACCCGCTCGATCGACAGCTCGGTTGTCTCCAGCAACAACCGAGCCCGGTCCAGCCGCTGGCGCAACAACCACGCCTGTCCCGAACTCCCGGTCCGCGCCCGGAACTGCCGCGTGAACGTACGCCGCGACAGCGCCACCGCCGCGGCCCATTCGTCCAGCGACACCGGCTGGTCGAGCCGCGCCCGCGCCCACAGCATCGCCTTCTCGATCACGTCGTCGGCCGGATCCGGCGGCACGGGCACCGGGATGTACTGCGCCTGCGATCCACTCCGATGCGGTGCCACCACGATGTCCCGGGCGACTCGCTCCGCCAGTTCGACCCCGTGATGCGTCCGGACCAGGTGCAGGCAGCAGTCCAGCGAGGCCGCCGTACCCGCCGAGGTGACCAGATCGCCCTGATCCGACCACAGCACGTCGGCGCGGACCTTCACCTGCGGGTACCGCGACTGCAGCTCGTCGGCGAACCGCCAGTGCGTCACCACCTCGCGCCCGTCCGCGATCCCGCTCTCCGCCACCAGGAACGCGCCGAGGCACAGCCCGACCACCATCGCTCCCCGCGCGTGCGCCCGCCGGATCGCGTCCAGCAGTACGTCGGACGCGACCAGACCGGGCTCCCAACTCGGCAGCACCACGACATCGGCCCGCCGCATCGCCTCGAGCCCGTGATCCACCGTGATCCCGAACCCGGCGCTGGTGCCGAACGACCCCGGCTGCTCGGCGCAGACCAGTACGTCGTACCGCGCCGGCAGCCCGCGCCGTTCGCCGAGCACCAGGCACGGCACGGACAGGTGGAACGGGCTCATCCCGTCGTACGCGAGAACCGCGACAGTACGCATGAGAACAGTATGGCCCGATATTCGGCAACTATGGCTCCCGGGCCAATGGTGAGACGGGCCGCCCCGACGGAGGATCGTGGTCATGGAGATCACGCACATCGGCGGCCCGACCGCCGTCCTGAACCTCGGCGGCCTCTCGTTCCTGATCGACCCGGCGTTCGACGAGCCCCGTGACTACCAGCTCCCGGGCCGGGTGATGACCAAGCTCACCGGGCCGGCGATCCCGGCCGCGGAGCTCGGGCCGATCGACGTCGCCCTGGTCTCGCACGACGAGCACAAGGACAACCTCGACGACGCCGGCCGCGCGCTGCTGCCGTCGATCCCGACCGTCCTGTCGACGCCCGGCGCGGCCACCCGCATCGCCGGCGTCCGCGGCCTGGAGAACTGGGAGTCGATCGACCTGCCCCGGCCGGACGGCGGCGCGATCACGGTGACCGGCGTACCCGCCCTGCACGGCCCGGAAGGCGCCGAGGCGATCCTCGGTGTGGTCACCGGGTTCGTCCTGCAGGGCGACGGGTTGCCGACCGTCTACGTGTCCGGCGACAACGCGTCTCTCGGCCTGGTGAAGGAGATCGTCGACCGCTTCGCACCGATCGACGTGGCGGTCCTGTTCGCGGGCGCCGCGCGGACGACGCTGATGAACGGCGCAGCCCTCACCCTCACGTCGGACGACGCCGTCGAGGCCGCTCGCCTGCTCGATCCGGCAACCATCGTCCCGGTCCACACCGAAGGCTGGACCCACTTCACCGAGGGCCCCGACCAACTCCAGGCAGCCTTCCACGAAGCCGGCCTCGACCACCGCCTCAACCTCCTCCCCCACGGCGTCCCCACAACCCTTGGTTGAACCCTTGACGAGCACGGAGCGTGACGACTAGCGTGCGACCGCCGGGGGGATCCGGCAGTTCGCATTCATCGGGCCGGGGGGAAATCGGCCCACTGCCAAGGGGGAATCCTTTGTTCGTACGAGGCTTCCGCACGCTCTTTTCCGCCGCCACGGCCGCCGTGGTGCTCGCCGGTACGGCGGCACTCGCGCCACTGCCGGCCGAGGCGGCGATCACGGTGGTGCTGAGCGGGATCCAGTACGACCCGCCGGGCACCGACTACCGCACCAACGCCCAACTGAACAACGAGTTCTTCACCGTCCGGAACATCAGCACGCGGCCGATCAACCTGTCCGGGTTCCGCGTGCTCGACGCCGCCAACCACGTGTTCGTGTTCCCGCGCGGCTACGTACTCCCGGGCCGCTCGACCGTGATCGTCCGGACCGGCAAGAACCGCAACCGCGCCCTCACCCTGTACTGGAACCAGGGCAACTACATCTGGAACAACACCGGCGACACCGCCCGCTTCCAGACGCCGGCCGGGAAGACCTTCGACACCTGCACCTACACGGCGGTCGCCGGCCGCTACCGGGTCGGCTGTTAGCGGAGGGCGGGGGCGGGGTCGGCGCCGTCCGGGATCCATTCGTGGACGGTGATCTCGTCGCCTACCCGAAGGGTGCCGGGGGCAAGTACTGCGGCCTTGATGCCGAAGCTGACGCCGCCGCCGTACGCCGGTTCGCGCCGGTAGGTCGCCAGCGTCCGGGTCGGTTCCGGCCCGGACTTGGCACCGGTGGCCTGATCGACGGTCGGGACGGCGCAGCGGATGCCGCGCGCGGAGTACCCGATCTCGACCGCGCCGGCGGTCATCCGGAGCACCTTGTCCTCGGTGTGCGGCTCGGTCCAGCCGGAGATCACCAGGTTCGGCCGGAAGCGGTTCATCGGGATCGCGTCGCCGCCGTGCTCGAGGATGCGCGCGTTCAATTCGTCGAGTGAGGCCTGCGACGTGATCATCAACGCGTGCGCGTCACCGAACCCGGTCAGCCCGCGGTGCGCTCCCCAGCCGGGCCGCTCGTGCTCGGGCGTCACTCGCACCAGCGCGGCCGGCGTACCGAGGCGGTCGGTGAACCACGCATCCACGGCCGGATCCTGCGCCACGCCCTGACCGAACCATTTCCCGAAGAGGCTGACGTCGCGGCGCTTCCCGTCGTACCGGATGTCGGCCTCGAGGGCGGGCGCGCCGGGCGCCGACAACCGCAGACCGTCGCCGGACAGCGACGCGCGGAGTGTGGCCATCGCGGGCAGTTTGCGCTGGCTGAGGAACGTGCCGTCCGGCTCGACGAGCATGAACAGGCGGTCGTTCAGCAGGCCGGTCGGCCCGACCTCGGCGGACTCGACAGGGACTCCGGCGAGGCCCTTCACCGGGTAGTAGGCCAGGGCGGCAACCTTCGCGACAGACACGCCGACCAGCGTATCCCGACACTTGCTCTGTTGAAACATGTTGAGTTATGTTTGATCACGTGCAGGATGTGCAGAGCTTCGCCGCGGCCTTACACCGGGTACGTCGTCACGCGGGGCTGAGCTATCGCCAGTTGGCGGAGCGTGCGCACTACTCGCATCCGCACCTGATCCGCGCGACCAGCGGCAAGCAACTGCCCAGCTGGGAGGTTGCGGCGGCGTTCCTGTCCGGGTGCGGAGTACCCGCGGATCTGATGCCGGTCTGGCGCCGGCGGTGGGAGGAGGCGGGTCGCGACCCGCGCGACATCGTGCGCTTGCTGGAGACCGCCGAGAGCCTCGAGGACCTGGGGGCCGCCGTCGCGGCGCTCGCCCGGCCGCGATCGTTACGGGTGCTGGAGCAGCAGACCGGGATCCCGCGCGCGACGATCCAGGCGTGGTTCCGGGGAGCCCGGCTGGCCGGGCGCGACCGGCTCGACCACCTCGTCCACTCGGTCGGAGCCACGCCGGCCGAGCGCGCGGCCGTCGCCGAAGCCCTCGACCGCCTCAGCAGCGACCGGGAGCGCGCCGGCACCACGCCGGACCGGCTCAGCTCCGGCCGGGACCGCGCCGACGCCGCCCAGGAACGGCTCAGCTCCGGAACACTGCCGCCGGTGCGCGCGGCGTGACGAACCCTTCCGCGTCCGTCAGCGGCGCCGCCTTCCCGGCGAGCTCCCGCAGCGGCATCACGTCGTACGGCGGTTGCGCCCGGCGCCCCGCGTCCGTCAGATCGGGCACGGGCTGCGGCGACGCGACCATGATGACGTTCCCGAATCCCTTGCCCCGCAGGATCCTCCGCTCGGCGAGCACGACCCCTGCCCCGATCACGTCCTGAACCGTCGCCGCCGTCCGCCGGATGAACGGCAGGCCGGCCTTCCCGTCGATGAGATTCGCGACGAGGACGCCGGTGGGCCGCAGCACGCGGGCGCACTCGGCGAAGAACTCCGCCGTCACCAGGTTCGCCGGCACGGCCTCCTGCTCGAACGCGTCCAGGATCACCAGGTCCATCGAGTCGTCGTACAACTCGGTGACGCCCGCGCGGCCGGTGACCGGGCGGACCTTGATCCCGGACCGTTTCGGCAGCGGCAGCGCCTCGCGGACGAACTCGGTCAGGTCCTCGTCCGGTTCGAGCACGATCTGCCGCGACCGGGGCCGCGTCACCGCGACGTACCGCGGCAGACTCAGCGCCGCGCCGCCGACATGCGCCACGGCGACCGGCTGCCGCCGCGGCGCGACCGCGTCCACGACGTCACCGATCCGCCGCATGTACTCGAACGACAGGTGGGTGGGGTCGGCGAGATCGACTTGCGACTGCGGCGACCCGTCGACCCGCAGCACGAACGTCCCGTCGGACTGCGCCTCGACATTGGCGAGCCCGGAGCCGACCTTGCGTTCCACCCACCCATCATTCCATCAGCGCCGTCAGCGCGCCTCGCGCTCCTGCGCCACCGCGATATCGGTGTTGTCGGTGAACAGCCCGTCGATCCCGGCCTTGCGGAACGCCGCGATCTCGCCGAACAGGTTGCCCGAGTCCGATGCCACCGCGGAGCTGTCGAACTCGGCCGGCAGGAACGAGTTCTCGACCCGGAACGTGTACGGGTGCACGACCAGACCGGCCTTGTGCGCGTCGGCGACCAGCGCGGTCGGCTTGCCGAGCTTGCCGGCCACGAGCGGGATCACCTGGTCCTTGGCCGGCCCGACGCCGTCGGCGTACGTCGCGACCTCGCGCAGACCGTTCGCGCTCACGATGTCGGCGTACGTGCGCTTGTCACCCGCGACCACGAAGTCGTACGGCGCGCCGCTCGCGCTGGTCAGCTGCACCAGCGGGACCCGCAGCTGCTTGTCCAGCGCCTTCAGGTTGGCGACCTCGAACGACTGGACGTAGACTTTCGCGCCGCTGTGGTTCAGGCCGTTGCGGTCGAGGACCTTCACCAGCTCCGGCTCGAGCGCGAGGCCCTGCTGCTGGAAGTATGTCGGGTGCTTGGTCTCCGCGTAGACGCCGATCGGGCGGCCGAGCTCCCTCGACAGCCGCTTGCTGAGGTCGATCACTTCCTGCAGCGTCGGGATCTGGTAGCGCCCGTCGAACACGGTGTTGTGCTGGCGGGTCGCCGGGATCCGCTCCTTGGCGCGCAGCGTCCTGAGCTCGGCGAGCGTGAAGTCCTCGGTGAACCAGCCGGTGACGGCGACCCCGTCGAGCAGCTTGGTCTTCTTCCGGTCCGCGAACTCCGGGTGGTTCGCGACGTCCGTCGTACCGCCGATCTCGGGCTCGTGCCGCGTGACCAGCACGTGGTCCTTGGTCGTGACCAGGTCGGGCTCGATGAAGTCGGCGCCCATCCGGGCGGCCAGCTCGTACGACGCCAGCGTGTGCTCGGGGCGGTACCCGGACGCGCCGCGGTGACCGACGATGACGAAATCGTCGTGCTTCTCCGCCTGGACCGCGACGCCGGACGCCGGGACAGGCGCAGTGGACGGCGCAGTGGACGGGGCGGCCTGCGGAACGACGACGGCCGCGGCGACCGCTAGGGCCGAGGCGGCAACCGGCAGGAACCGGCTGGGCAGCTTCATGACGTTCTCCTCACAACTCAGGGGACTGGGGTCACCTTCGTGCACGGCGTCGGCTCTCCGACGTACGCAGCATGACCGATCGGTGAACGATCCGCAGGGATGCGAGTGTTGCAATGTGAGGTAATAGGTGGTCCCCCAGCGTTGGGCTGCGACACTCGGCTTGCTAGCGTCCGAAGCACACAATCGGATGAGCTAGGAGCGAGTCGTGAGCACTACACCGGTGAAGGTGGCCGTTACCGGGGCCGCGGGGAATATCGGTTACAGCCTGCTGTTCCGGATCGCGAGCGGAGCACTGCTGGGGCCGGACACGCCGGTGGAGCTGCGGCTGCTGGAGATCACCCCGGCGCTGAAGGCGCTCGAGGGCGTCGTGATGGAGCTCGACGACAGCGCGTTCCCGACGCTCGCCGGGATCGAGATCGGCGACGACCCGAACGTCGTGTTCGACGGCGTCAACGTCGCGCTGCTGGTGGGTGCGCGACCGCGGACGAAGGGGATGGAGCGCGGCGACCTGCTGGAGGCCAACGGCGCGATCTTCACCGTCCAGGGCAAGGCGCTGAACGACCACGCCGCGGACGACGTCCGGATCACCGTCACCGGCAACCCGGCGAACACCAACGCGCTGATCGCGAAGAGCAACGCGCCGGACATCCCGGCCGAGCGGTTCTCGGCGCTGACCCGCCTGGACCACAACCGCGCGCTGGCGCAGCTGGCGAAGAAGGCCGGCGTCCACGTCACGGACCTGAAGAAGATGACGATCTGGGGCAACCACTCCGCGACGCAGTACCCGGACATCTTCCACGCCGAGGTGGCCGGAAAGAACGCCGCCGAGGTCGTGAACGACCAGGCCTGGCTGGAGAACGAGTTCCTGCCGACCGTGCAGAAGCGCGGCGCCGCGATCATCGAGGCCCGCGGCGCGTCCTCGGCCGCCTCCGCCGCGGCCGCCACCATCGACCACACCCGCGACTGGCTGAAGGGCACTGCGGACGGCAACTGGACCTCGATGGCGGTCGTCTCCGACGGTTCGTACGACGTCCCGGAGGGCCTGATCTCGTCGTTCCCGGTGACCACCAAGGACGGCAACTGGGAGATCGTCCAGGGCCTGGAGATCAACGAGTTCTCCCGCGGCAAGATCGACGCCTCGACCGCCGAGCTCGGCGAGGAACGCGACGCCGTGAAGGACCTCGGCCTGATCGGCTGACAACACCTGACAGAACGGCCCCCGGGATGTGTCCCGGGGGCCGTTCTGCTGTTCTCACCGCAGGCCGTAGGCGGCGATCACGGTTTGCGTCGTGCTGTTCCCGGCCGCGTCCGTCGCGGTGGAGCGCAGCGAGACGGTCTTGCCGGCCGGCGTCGGGAAGACCGCCTTGCCGTCGACAACCGGCGCCTGACGCCAGGTCGCTCCGGCGTCACCGGAGTACTCGATCTTCACCTTCGCCACCGCACCGCCCTTGACCTCGTACGGCAGGACGGTGACCGGCTTGCGTTCCATCGCGTTGTTCCCGTCCAGCTCGGGCCGGAACGCGACAGTGTGGATCGGAACGCTCGCCTGGTCCGCCGACGACGTGAACGTCGCCTCCAGCTCGACCCGCGTCGAGAACGGCCACACCGCCTGTGTGCCGGTCGTGACCAGCTTGTACGACGCCTTACCGGCGGGCAGGTCCGCGACGCCGATGCCGCCGAAGCGTGTCGAGGACCCGATCTCCGTCCCGTCGCGGTACAGCTTCGTACTTGCCTGCGTCATGGAGATGAACCCGGCGTGCCCGTCCGCGTCGGTGAGGCTGTACAGCGAGATGTTCAGCTCGCTCCCCGACCGAGTCGCGGCGTACACCGACGGCACGAACGTGGCCGCGTTCCACCGTTCGGTGTAGTACCGGCCGGCCTTGTACAGCACCGGCTTCCCTTCCAGGCGCCACTTCGGGAACGGGAAGTCCTTGCCGTCCGTGTCCTCCTCGGTCGCGCCGGACCAGCCGTACTGCGTGTCGTCCAGGTAGTACCGGATCGTCCGCGGCGGATCGAGCCGGATGACGCGAGCCCAGCCGCCACCACCGTCGGGCATCACCGGGTGCAGCGTCTTGAACAGCCGGGCATCCGTCGTCGCGTTGACCGTGCTGTCCACGGTCGCAAGGTCGGACTGCTTCACCTGCCGGTCCAATCCGGTGGGGAACTCACCCGGGAAGTAGTTCGCGATCCCGTACAGGTACGGCGTGTTCGTGAACAACCCGTCGGCGCCCGGCACACCCCACTGGGACGTGACGTGCCCGGTCAGCTCGGCCGCGGACAACCGCGGCCCGGCGCTGTACGTGTACATCTTCCCGGACAGGAAACCCACCGCGGAGTTGATGTAGGTGCCGTCCTTGATCTTCCGGTCGAAGCCGATGTCCGAGTTCGCCTGCTTCGCGTCGGCCTTCGGCACCGACGTCGTGATCGGTTTCGCCTTCCGCGCATCCAGGACGACCGTCTGGTCCGAGGTGAGCTGCACGCTGGGTGCGATCAGCGAGAAGAAGATCCAGTCCTCCGGTCCACGCTCGAATTCCTGGAACTGGCTGACCAGATACTCGCCCTGCGGCAGCCTGAGCGTCACCGTCCCGTTCTCGCCCGGCGAATACATGTCCCACGCGTCGTTGTCGACGCCGACGAGCGACATCGGGTAGTCCGGGTCCGGTGCACCGTCGGGCCGGACCAGCTTGACGGTGAGGTTGTACGTCGGACCTTCCTTGTCCACACCTACCGGTACGACGACCGTCTGGCCGCCCCCGGTGGCCGTGATCCGTCCGCTGTACAGCCCGTCCGCACCGCCGAGTGCGGTGTCCGACGTCGCCTGCACAGACGCCGTACCACCGGCCGGGACGGTCACCGAGTCGGCGCTCAGCTTCAGCGCACCAGCCGGAGCCGCTCCACCGTCGGGCCCGTTCAACATCGACGTCAGCGACAGCGTGACGGCCGCGTCACCCAGGTTGCGGAACGTCACGTCGCGCGTGACCGGCTGGTCGTCGGGGTGCGGGTACGCCGCCTTCCCGAACGACACGCTGCCGGGCTCAGTCACCACTGTCTGCTTGATCGCAGTCGTCAGGTCGATCCGCCCGGCGCCCTGCTGGAACGACGTCTGATCGGCCGCCACCCTCGCAGAACCCATCAACGCCGCCTTCACCTCGGCCGGCGTCCAGGACGGGTGCTCCTGCAGCAGAATCGCTGCTGCGCCGGCGGTATGCGGCGTCGCCATCGACGTACCGGAAAGCCGCAGGTACTTGTCGCCGACCGGTTCGCCGATCGAGGAGTCCTTCGACTTCGCCGCCACGATGTCCGTGCCCGGCGCGGTCACGTCCGGCTTCAGCGCGCTGTCGCCGACCCGCGGCCCGCGACTCGACGTCACGTTGAGCTGGTCCTGCTTGGTCACGTTGCCGACCGTCAGCGCCGCGTCCGCGCTGCCCGGCGAGCTGATCGTCCCGTCACCCGGGCCTTCGTTGCCAGCGGCAATCACAAACAGCGTCCCGGACTGCGCGGTCAGCCGGTTCACGGCCTCCTCGATCGGGTCGAGCTCGGGCGTGTCGCGACCGCCGATGCTGAGGTTGACGATCTTCGCCTTGGCCTCGTTCACGGCCCACTCCATCCCGGCAAGGATCGCGGACTCCTCGCAACCCCAGACCTCGCAGATCTTGCCGTCATAGATGCGCGCGTCCGGCGCCACGCCCTTGTAGCGCCCGTCCGACGCGGCGCCGGTGCCGGCGATCGTCGACGCCACGTGGGTACCGTGGCCGACCAGATCGTCCGCCGACTCCCCGGTGAAGTTCTTCTCCCCCGCGATCTGCGTCGCGAGATCCGGATGGGTCGCGTCGACGCCGGTGTCGAGCACCGCGACCGACACGCCCTGGCCGGTGTACCCGGCCTGCCACGCGACCGGACCACCGATCTGCGGCACCGACTGGTCCAGCAGCAGCTTCCGCTTGCCGTCCAGCCACAGCTTGCTGAACCCGGCCGAACTCATGAACGCCTTGGCGTTGCTCTTGCTGACCTTCATCGCCGCGCCGCTGATCGACGGCAACTGCCGCGTGACCCGCGTTCCAGCCGGTACGGCGCGCTTCGCAGTGCCGGCGTACGTCGTCAGCACCGGGATGGTACTCGTCGACGCGTCGTCGTACCCGTCCTTGACCAGCCCGGCGACATCGAACAGCCGACGGTCGATCCGGCCGTCCCCGACTGCTTTGTAGACGTCGGCCGGGATCACGTACGCGTGGTCCCGGACCCGGTAGGTGTTGAAGCCGACGTGCTCCCGGCCGGGACCGGGCCGAACCGTCGCCTTCGCCACGTCGCCGCCGGCCAGGACCACTCGGTCGCCGGTGATCAGCGTGACGCTGACGTCCTTGCCCCCGGTCTGGGCCGTTTGCCCGGCGGGAGGTGCCGCAGCGGCGGGTGTCAGCACCCCGACGGCAAGGCCCGCGACCGCCAGGACGGCGATCGCGGGCATTCCTCTGCGCGTAGATCTCGAACTCACTGCCTCACCCCAAAAGTTGGTTGCCTGCGCAACTGCTAGAACGCGGCAACCGGTCTCCGGGGTTGCGTCGTCCGCGCATCGCGTACGACCCGATGACCGTCAGGTCCTGACGCTGCGGGCTCAGGCAGGCGGGGCAACCGTGGCGTCGGCCTGCCCGGAGGCGCCCAGGGACGCGGCGACGAAGCCCGAGGACTTCAGGTCCTCGATCAGGTCGTGCAGGTAGGCGACCGTGTCGGGGTGCTTCGACTTCGCGGTGCCGACGGCCTGCTGGATCTGCATGAACCGCTCATCGATCAGGCGGAGGTCCGGGTTCTCGGCGACGTACCGGGTGATCGGCTGCCGGATCCCGGCGGCCACCTCGAGCCCCTCGGCACGGAACACGTCGACGCCCTCGGACCCGCGGACAACCGTTGCCTGCTGCAACGTCCTGGTCAGGTACAGGTCGTACGCCGACCCCTGCTTCACCCCGATCCGCACACCCGGCGCATCCACCTCGGCAACGGTGGTCAGCCCGGAATCCCGAGGTACGGCGTACACCCCCTCGATCACGACGTACGGCGCCGTGAACGCGACCTCGGCCGCCCGCGCCGGCTCGATCGCGAGGAAGCAGAGATCCGC
Organism: Kribbella shirazensis; assembly: GCF_011761605.1. Classification (GTDB taxonomy): domain Bacteria; phylum Actinomycetota; class Actinomycetes; order Propionibacteriales; family Kribbellaceae; genus Kribbella; species Kribbella shirazensis. Next base: position 8,444,991 of record NZ_JAASRO010000001.1, read on the forward strand.
CCGCCCGGTGGTCAGCGCTTCGAACGACTTGCGGGCCGCGTCAAAACACACCAGCTCCAGCGGTACTTCGAGGCGCCTGGCCAGCTCCCGCGCAATGTCGACGGTGACGCCGGCCGGGGCGTCCGCGGTGCCTTGCGCGAGAACCGGATTACCGAGGTTGATCGAGACGCGCAGAACGCCGGAGGGCGCGAGGTCCGCAGCAACAGTCATACCGGTGACCCTATCCGCCGTCCTGCTGCGGCACGGGAAAAGGGGAAGCGGAGGTCGGTGCCGGCCCGTAGCCTTCGGTGGGTGGATCTGAATGCTCTCCAGGATCGGTTCGGCGCCGAGCGTGCCGAACCGATCAGTGTGGGCTGCTCGGATGCGATCGTGGTGAAGCTCGACCGCGGTGCGGAGCGGCTGTACTACAAGGCGGGTCCGGGGATCGACGTCGAGGCCGAGCGGCTCGCCTGGCTCGGCGGGACCGGGTTTCCCTGTCCACAGATCGTTGATCGGGGCAACAACTGGCTCCTGACCACGGAGCTGCCCGGCCGCGACGCCTCCCAGGACTGGCCGGCCGCCGACCGTCCGGCGGTCGTCGCGGCGATCGCCGACGGGCTCCGCGCGCTGGACGCGTTGGCCGGGTGCCCGTTCCCGTCGCCGTTCCCCGGGATGGGCGACGCGGTCACCCACGGGGATTACGCGGCACCGAACGTCTTCATCGATCCCGAGACGCTGCGGTTCACCGGCGTGCTCGACCTGAGCCGGCTCGGCACCGGCGACCGGTACATCGACGTCGCGCTGATGTTCAAGAGCCTCCGCGGCGGCCTCAACCCACAGTACGGCGGACTTCCCGCGGCCCGGCGCTTCGTCGAGTTGTACGGCGGGGACCCGGACGATCCGCGGATCGAGCACTACATCACGCTCGACGACACCGGCGACTACCTGCCCTGATACGCCCGGCGGTACGCGCTCGGTGTGGTGTGGAGCGCGGCGCGGAACCGTCTGCGCAGATTCGTTGCCGACGACAGCCCGACGCGGGTGGCGATGGTCTCCACCGGCAGATCCGTTTCCTCGAGCAGCGCGCGGGTGCGGGCGATGCGCTGGGCGAGCAGCCATTGACCCGGCGCGACCCCGAGCTGATCGGCGAACCGGCGCGCCAGCGTTCGCGGTGAGACGTTGGCGCGGTGCGCGAGGTCCTCGACCGTGATCGGCTCGGCGAGGTGCTCGGCCGCCCACTCCAGCAGTCCGCCCAGCGACTCCACCGGCACCGGTTCCTCGGCGCGGTACTGCACCTGACCGCCCTCGCGATGCGGCGGCATCACCATCCGCCGCGCGACCCGGGACGCGTACGCCGCCCCGTGATCGCTGCGCAGCAGATGCAGGCACAGATCGATCCCGGTGCCTGAACCGCCACTCGTCGCGATGTCCCCGTGGTCGACGTACAGCACGTCCGGATCCACGTGTACCGCGGGGAATCGGCGCTGCAGCTCCTCGGCGTACCGCCAATGCGTCGCCGCCCGCCGCCCGTCGAGCAGGCCGGTCGCGGCGAGGAGATACGCGCCGGAACAGATGCTGACCAGCCGTGCTCCGCGCCGATGCGCCCGGGTGAGCGCCCGGACGACGGCGGGCGTCGGCTCGCGGTTGATCGGCAACCAGCCCGGTACGACGATCGTGTCCGCGCGGTCGAGCGCCCGCAGCCCGGACGTGACCAGCATGTCGAAACCCTCGGTGGTACTGACGTTCCCCGGCCGCTCGGTGCAGACGCTGAAGCGGTACGGCGGGTCGCGGAAGACCGCCGCCGCGCAGCCGAGCTCGAAACTGGCCTGCGGCGCGGCGACCAGTGCGACGACGCGATGCATGGCAGAAAAGTACCCGATCGGGACTATCCAGACACTGGGGACAAGGTTGTGGACAGCGCGAGGATCGGGGCATGGAGAACTACGAGTGGGCGTCGGTCGACGACGCACCGGTCCGTGAACTGTTCCCCGGCATCCGGCTGCGGCCGTTGTGGGCCGGGAAGGTAGCCAAGGCGTTCGTTCTGCAGATGGATCCGGGATCGCGCTGGGAAGGTATCGACGTCCACGACCCGGGACCGGAGGAGGTGTTCGTGGTCGACGGCGTGTTCAACGACGGCGAACGCGACTACCCGGCCGGTTCGTTCATCCACGCCCCGGCCGGGTCGTCGCATGTCCCACAGTCCGCCACGGGCTGCACGCTGTTCCTGTTCTATCCCGAGGGCTGATCAGGGCTTGTCGAGCGCCACGACGTCGAAGGTGGTGCCGGGCGGAGCGCCCGGGCCGAAGGGCGGTGGCAGACCGATGTCGAACCTCCCGTTCACCAGGGCCAGTCGATGACCGTGTTCGGCGACCGTCGTCGGCACCTGCAACATGTCGCCGGTGACGACCGCGGTGATCACCCCGCTGGCCAGATCGGGGCTGAGCTCGACCTTGACCAGGCGCTCGGAGAAGTTCTCGACCACCCAGAGGGTCTTGCCGTCCAGCAGGATCCCGTCGGGGGTCCCGGGCGTGATCGTTCCGCCCGTGACCTCGATGGCGCGGCTGACACCGGTCTGCGGATCGACGAGGAACACGGCGCCGAGTGGCGAGTGTCCGACGATCAGCGTCTTGCCGTCCGGGGTGGCGTCGATGCCGTTCAGGTTGGGGAGCTCCCCGATGATCGCCGCCGCCGGACCGCTGACCGGGATGGTCTGCGGTGCACCGATCTCGCCGCCCGGTCCGATCGGAACCTTGTACAAGGCCGGGTGGAAGCTGTCGGTGAAGTACGCGGCGTCGTTGGTCACCACAACGTCGTTGATCAGCGTGCCCGGCGCGGCGGTGAGCGTCAGGTCCGCGATCGTCGAACCGTCGCGGGTGCTGTACACGTAGGCCTTCGCGTTCAGACCGCCCGCGACCCACAACCGTTGGTCGGACCGTTCCACTTTCAGCCCGGCGGCCTGCCGGCCCGGTGGAGCGTCGACGAAGATGGCTCCCTCACCGGTCCGCAGACTGCCCCGGTAGATGTCTCCGGTCGTCAGCGACCCGGCGTAGAACGTACTCCCCGGCCCGGTGGCGATCCCCTCCGGCGCGAAGTCGACCGGCAACGGGATCGACGCCGGGAACGGCGCGGCCGCGGCGACGGTCAGTGCCACCGCGGACACGATGAGCGCAAGCTTCCGGAAACGCACCATGATCAACCCCCTGAAATCCCCGATTCCCCTTGCTGCGAAGGTAGAACCGGGGTTTCAGGTTGTCCATGGCTCAGTCCGTACTACGCAGCTCCGTGGGGGCGCCGTGGACGGCGGGGATGCTGCCGAGCTTGCCGGCCTGGAAGTCCTCGAAGGCCTGGATGACCTCGGCGCGGGTGTTCATCACGAACGGCCCGGCCATCGCGATCGGCTCGCGGATCGGGCGGCCGCCGATGACGAGGACGTCGAGGTTCGGTTCCGCCTGCGGCTGCGACGTACCAGCCGTCGTACGAAGGACGTCGCCGGGACCGAAGACGGCCAACTGCCCCTTGCGGATCGGGCGGCGGTCGGAGCCGACGGTGCCCTGCCCGGCGAGCACGTAGACGAGCGCGTTGTAGTCCGGCTGCCACGGGAGGACCATCTCCGCGCCCGGGCTGACCGTGGCGTGGACGAGCGTGATCGGGGTGTGCGTCGAGCCCGGGCCTTCGTGACCGTCGACCGAGCCGGCGATCACGCGGATCAGCGAGCCGCCGTCCGGCGTGGACAGCAGAGCTGCGTCGCCGCCGCGGATGTCCTGGTAGCGCGGCGGAGCCCACTTGAGCGCCTTCGGCAGGTTCACCCAGAGCTGGATGCCGTGGAACAGGCCGCCGCTCATCACCAGGTGCTCGGGCGGTGTCTCGATGTGCAGGAGCCCGGATCCGGCCGTCATCCACTGGGTGTCGCCGTTGGAGATGACACCGCCGCCGCCGTTGGAGTCCTGGTGCTCCATGATCCCGTCGAGCATGTACGTGACGGTCTCGAAGCCGCGGTGCGGGTGCCACGGGGTGCCCTTCGGCTCGCCCGGCGCGTACTCGACCTCGCCCATCTGGTCCATGTGGATGAACGGGTCCAGGTCGCGGAGGTCGACGCCGGCGAAGGCACGCCGTACCGGGAAGCCCTCGCCCTCGTAGCCGCTCGGCGCCGAGGTCACCGACTTCACGGGACGCTCCCGCACGGCAGCCGGATCCTGGGTGCTGATGCGGGGCAGGACAGTGATGTCACTGACGGTCACGGCGGGCATGATGTGCTCCTCGCTTAGGTAGTTCAAGAATAAACTATTAGCTGGAACCGTGGCAAGGGCACCGGAATTCCCGCGCGGACCGCCACGCCATCACAATCGCCCGCGTCGACCCGCGTCCCGCGTGAACCCCACCCGGATCGCGGATTGTGATGGCCTGGCGATCCGGGACGCGGGCGTGAGATGCGGCGTGGGAGAATCCTGGGCGTGACGGCGCAGATTCTGGATGGCAAGGCGACGGCGGCGGCGATCAAGGACGAGCTGAAGGTCCGGGTCGCGAAACTCGCGGAGCAGGGTGTGGTGCCCGGGCTCGGCACGATCCTGGTCGGCGACGACCCGGGCAGCCGGGCGTACGTGGGCGGCAAGCACCGCGACTGCGCGGCGGTCGGGATCGCCTCGATCCAGGTCGAGCTGCCGGAGACCGCGACCCAGGAAGAGATCGCCGCGAAGGTCCAGGAGCTCAACGAGAACCCGTCCTGCACCGGGTTCATCGTCCAGCTGCCGCTCCCCAAGCACGTCGACACGAACACGATCCTCGGCCTGATCGACCCGGCCAAGGACGCCGACGGTCTGCACCCGGTCAGCCTCGGCAAGCTCGTCCTCGGCCAGGAGGGTCCGCTCCCGTGCACCCCGAAGGGCTGCGTGGAGATCCTCAGGCGGTACGACGTACCGATCGCCGGTGCCCACGTGGTCGTCGTCGGCCGGGGCGTGACCGCAGGGCGCCCGATGGGGCTGCTGTTCACCCGGCGCAGCGAGAACGCGACCGTGACCCAGTGCCACACCGGCACGAAGGACCTCGTCGCCGTCGTCCGCACCGGCGACATCGTGATCGCCGCGGCGGGTTCGGCCGGCCTCATCACCGCGGACATGGTCAAGCCCGGCGCCGTCCTGCTCGACGTCGGCACCAGCCGCAACGCCGAGGGCAAGATCGTCGGCGACATCGAGGACGCGGCCCGCGAGCAGGCCGCGTGGATCGCCCCGATGCCCGGCGGCATCGGCCCGATGACCCGCGCCATGCTCCTCACGAACGTGGTGGAAGCCGCCGAAGCGAGCCTCCCCCGGTGACACGTCCGCAGGCGGTCGAGACGGGTGTGGCGTGCTGATGGCGGGTGAGGTCCAGCGCCGGAGCCAGTGGCCGCTCGGGTTGTCGCTGCTGGTCGCGCTGGCCGGTGTCGTGGTGCTCTGGTTCTACAACTGGCGCAACGGCGTGTTCATCTTCGCCGGCGCCGTGGGCCTCGCAGGCCTCCTCCGAGCCACCCTCTCCGACACGGCAGCCGGCCTCCTCCACGTCCGCAGCCGCATGTTCGACATCGCCTTCCTGCTGCTGACCGCCGTCGCCATCGCAGTCCTCGGCCTGATCATCCCCAACTGACTCCGCCGTACTGGCGCGCCGGTGTAGGCACCGCCCTCATGCAGAAGGCTCTTGAGGAGCTGGCCGCCACCTACCCGGCGGCCATCCTCCGGACCCTCGCCGACTACCCGCAGGCCCAGAACTTCTACGTCAAGACGGGCTGGACCCTGACCAACCAAACCCGCGACCACGGCCACCAGATCTGCTACCACCGCCGCTTCCGCTAGCCCCTCCAGGCCAGGGCGCGGAGGGGCTGACGCGGTCGGCTACATGCGCCGATCTCAGTGGAAGAAGTGGCGGGTGCCGGTGAAGTACATGGTGATGCCGGCCTTGTTGGCTGCTTCGATGGCGGCTTCGTCGCGGATGGAGCCGCCGGGCTGGACTACTGCCTTGACGCCGCCTTCGATGAGGACCTCCAGGCCGTCCGGGAAGGGGAAGAAGGCGTCGGAGGCCGCGACGGAGCCTGCGGCGCGGTCGCCCGCTCGGGAGACGGCCAGGCGGCAGGAGTCGACGCGGTTGACCTGGCCCATGCCGACGCCGACCGAGGCGCCGTCGGCGGCGAGCAGAATCGCGTTGGATTTGACCGCGCGGCACGCCTTCCAGGCGAACGCGAGGTCGGCGAGCACCTCGTCGGAGGCGGGCTCGCCGGCGGCGAGTGTCCAGGCGGCCGGGTCGTCGCCGTCAGCCTGGAAGCGGTCGCGGTGCTGCAGCAGCAGGCCGCCGCTGATCGCGCGCAGCTCGACGGTCTCGTCCGCGGACACCTCCGGCGCCACCAGCAGACGGATGTTCTTCTTCGCCTGCAGGATCTCGACAGCGCCGTCCTCGAATCCGGGCGCCACCAGCACCTCGGTGAAGATCTCCGCGACCTGCTTGGCCAGGTCCACCGTCACCGGGCGGTTCGTCGCGATCACACCGCCGTACGCCGAGACCGGGTCGCACTCGTGCGCGCGCCGGTGCGCCTCCGCGATGTCCTTGCCCACGGCGATGCCGCACGGGTTGGCGTGCTTGATGATCGCCACCGCCGGCTCGCTGAAGTCATAAGCGGTACGACGAGCCGCATCGGCGTCGACGTAGTTGTTGTACGACATCTCCTTGCCGTGCAGCTGCTCCGCCGCCGCGAGACCGCCGCGACCGTTCAGGTACAGCGCCGCCGGCTGGTGCGGGTTCTCGCCGTACCGCAGCACGGCCGACTTCTCCCACGACGCCCCGACCCACGCCGGGAAGCCGGAGCCCTCGGAGCTGTCGGTGAGCACGTTGCCCATCCACGACGCGACCGCGATGTCGTAGTCCGCCGTGTGCACGAACGCGGCCGCCGCGAGCCGCTGCCGCTCCTCGAGCGAGAACCCGCCCTCGCCCAGAACGCTGTACAGCAAGGCGTACTGCGAAGGCGACGTCACGACCGCGACGTTCGCGTGGTTCTTCGCCGCGCCGCGGACCATCGACGGGCCGCCGATGTCGATCTGCTCGATGCACTCGTCGACCGACGCACCGGACGCGACCGTCTCGGTGAACGGGTACAGGTTGCTCACCAGCAGGTCGAACGGCTCGACGCGCATCTCCCGCAGCTGGGCCACGTGCTCGTCACGCCGTACGTCGGCCAGCAGCCCGGCGTGCACCATCGGGTGCAGCGTCTTGACCCGCCCGTCGAGGCACTCCGGGAACCCGGTCAGCTCCTCGACCTTCGTCACCGGAACTCCGGCCGCCGCGATCCGCGCCGCGGTGGAACCGGTCGACACGATCTGCACACCCGCCTCGGACAGGGCCTTGGCGAGCTCCTCCAGACCGGTCTTGTCGTACACGCTGATCAGCGCGCGGCGGATCGGCCTGCGGTCGGTGCTCACTTCAGTCGAACCTTTCGTCCGGTGATGGTCCAGCCCTCGCGGACCAGGCGGCCGACCCACTCCACCAGCTGGTGGCGTTCGACCTCCTTGATCCGCTCGGTCAGGGTTTCTTCGGTGTCATCGTCCTCCACGGGTACGACGACCTGCGCGATGATCGGCCCGGTGTCGACGCCGCCGTCCACGAAGAACAGCGTCGCCCCGGCGACCTTCACGCCGTACTCCAGCGCGTCCCGCGGGCCATGGATCCCGGGGAACGCCGGCAGCAGCGCGTTGTGGGTGTTGATGTACCGGTCGCCGAAGGACTCCAGGAAGTCGTCGCCGACGAGCTTCAGGAAGCCCGCCGACACGACCAGGTCGGGTTCGTACTGCGCGACGGACGACGTCAGCGCGCGATCCCAGTCGGCCCGCGACGGGTACTCCTTCACCTTGTGCACGAAGGTGGGCACCCCGGCGGCCGCGGCCCGGTCCAGGCCGGCGATCCCGTCCCGGTCGGCGCCGACGGCGACGACCTGGGCGCCGTACGCCGGGTCGGCGCACGCGTCCAGCAAGGCCTGCAGGTTCGACCCCGAGCCCGACACGAGCACCACGAGGCGTGCTCGCCCAGGATCGGACATGGCCGAGTCAGCAGCAGAAGTCACGCCCGGAAGCCTATCTCCCGCCCGCGCGACAGAACTAACTGGTCGCCTCGTCGTCAGCCGGCCGACGCGACGAGGCGACGGCGGCCGTGATCGCGGCGCCGATCGCCATCCCGGCCGCCAGCACACCCGCGGCCGGCAGCGCCGCCGGGACCCCGACCGCCGACATCCGCCCCGGCCCGGCCGATCCGCCCGACAAGGAGAACAGCGCGAACAGGACAATCCCCGCGACCAGTGCGGCCATCGCACCGCGCAGCGCGAACGCGTCCCAGCCCAGCGCGTCGGCGTCCGGCTCCGTGAGCCCCCGCCGTACGACGACCAGGCCCGCGACCGCACCGGCCAGCAACGGCACCACGGCCGTCAGCACCAGCAGGTACGACGGGGTCGCGCCGTCGGCAGGTACCGCGGCCAGCAGCGGAAGCGCGGGCAGGTTCCCCACGTCGACACCGGTCGGCGCGATCGTCGTACCGGTCCCCAACTGGAACCCGGGCCCGGCGAGGAACGCGACGACGTACAGGACCATGTTCGGCACCAGCATCAGGCAGATCGCGAACAGCACGACCGACCCGATCACACCGGCGTTCAGCAGCTCGAGCATCCCGGTGATCCGGGAGAAGTGGATCGCGAGCAGTACGGCGTACAGCACCGACGCCAGCGCGATGACGGTCAGTACGGCGGCCATCGCGGCGGGTACTGCGTCACGCAAACCGGCCGGTGTGGCGTCCGCGATGTCGTCCGCGGCGCCGGACTCGACCACGATGCCCGCTGCCCCCGCCAGCAGCGCCAAGGAGAAGGCGCCGAGGAAAGCGGCCAGCGGCGAGACCTTCAGCGGGCCTTCCGCTGTGAACAACGCCACGACCAGTCCGCCGAGTCCGTAGACGACCGCGAACGAACCGGCCAGCGCGATCAGGTCCCTGGTCCGGTCGGCCGCGCTGGACCGCACCGCCGACTTGCCGCCGCGATACAGGCACCAGGCGAAGAACAAGGTCAGCCCGAGCGGCGCGATGCTGATCCGGCCGGTGCCGAGCGTGCTGTTGCCAATCGTGACGGCGGCCTTGTGGGCGACCAGCCAGGCCGAGGCCCCGGCCCGGACCGCCCCCGACGCGCCGCCGAAGGTCGCCGCCAGCCAGCCGATCACGGCGACCGCGGCGCAGGTCAGCAGACCGGTGAGCAGGCAGGCCCCGGCGGAGATCACGGCCGACACGACCAACGGCTTGGTCTGGGCGGTGATCTCCGACGTCGGCGCACTGCTCGTCTCGCCGTCCCGCGCGCCGGGGCGGCTCAGCATGTCGGTCATCTGACTCCCATCGTCTCCCCGCGCCACCACGCCACTCGTCCTGACACGCCGGATGTGGGAGACTTCAGCCCGCCTCCTCACGCTCAGTTGGCGCCTGTTCGGCTGGTGGTAGCGGGTTGGGGGCGACATGGGTTCACCGGGTACTGTCGGGTGGAATCAGTCAGGAGGTCGAGCTTTGGCCGGTTCCCACCGTGCACCCCGCGGCGGCGGTCGCGCTGCTGCCCGGGAAGCGCGTCGTCAGCGGGCCCGTAAGCGGAACCAGACGATCGCAGCCGGTGTCGCGGTCGTCGTACTGGTCGGCGGCGGCGGGGTCGCCGCGCTGAACGCGTTCGGCGGCGACAAGGCTCCCGGGACCAAGGCCGGCGGCGGCCCGGCGGACGACAAGCCCACCGAGTCGACGGTGCTGGCCGACGACAAGGCCCTGCTGGATCCCGCGGGCGCGAAGACGCTCGGCGCGACCGGCGCCTGGAAGGTCGTCAAGACCGCCGACGGCGAATCGGCGCCGGAGAGTTCGTTCGTGTGCCAGTCGCAGCGGTTCGCGGACCCGTCCGGCCTGCGGACCTGGGTCCGCACCCTGCAGAACCCGACCACCAAGGACACGGCCGTCCAGTACGTCGACGTGTCCAACGACAAGGCCACCGCGGCGAAGACCTACACCACGGTCGTCCACTGGCTCAGCCAGTGCACCACGCCGCAGACCCGGCTGACGGCCGGCTACGTGACGTCGGGCGTCGGCGACGCCGGTGTGATCGCGGTGTTCGGGCAGGTGCCCGGCGCGAAGACGAAGTACAAGACCGTCGCGGTCACGCTGGCCGGCCAGGCGACGATGGTCGTCGAGCACGACACGCTGGCCAGCACGCCTCCGAAGCCGAACGCGGTGCTCGCGACGGCGAACGCCGCGGCGAAGAAGATCTGCGCCCAGACCGGCGGCTGCGGCACCGGAGCGCCGATCGCGAAGCCGGCCCTGCTGCCGAACGTCGACACGCCGGGCTTCATGGCGTCCGTCGACCTGCCGCTGCTGCCCGAGATCAACAAGCCCTGGGTGAGCGCCCCCGCGAAGGCCGGGACCGGCACGACCTGCGAGAAGCTCGACTTCAAGAAGGCGAAGCCGAAGAAGTACGGCACGGTCACGTACGTGACGCCGGAGGCGAAGGTGCCGACCGAGTTCGGCCTCGACGACACGGTGGCGAAGTTCGCGACCCCGGCCGCGGCGGCGAGTTTCGTCAGCCAGATCAAGAAGAACGTCGACGCCTGCGAGAAGAACGTCTCGAACGCGAAGGTCGAGTCGACCGGCACGATCAAGACCAGCACGATCACGGGCAAGAGCTGGAAGGCGACGTACGACACCGGCGACGGGAAGAAGTTCGTCTACCGGATCGGGATCGCCGGGTCCGGGGACCGCGCGGTGCACCTGCTGTTCCCGGTGCTGAAGGAGCTGGACCTGACCGACGCCGCGTTCAACGAGACGCTGGCCCGCGCGGTCGACCGCTCCGCCTCCTACAAGTAGAACGGGACCGGCCCCGAAGGACCGGCCCCGCTGAAAAGCCTGTGTTACTTGGTCAGGCCCTGCATGATCTCGCGCATCAGGTTGGCGGTCTCGGTCGGCGTCTTGCCGACCTTCACGCCGACGGCCTCCAGGGCCTCCTGCTTCGCGGCCGCCGTACCGGACGAACCGGACACGATCGCACCCGCGTGACCCATCGTCTTGCCCTCCGGCGCGGTGAACCCGGCCACGTACCCGACGACCGGCTTGGTCACGTTCTCCTTGATGAACGCGGCCGCCCGCTCCTCGGCGTCACCACCGATCTCACCGATCATCACGATCGCGTCGGTGTCCGGGTCGTCCTGGAACGCCTGCAGCGCGTCGATGTGCGTCGTCCCGATGATCGGGTCGCCACCGATCCCGATCGCGGTCGAGAACCCGAAGTCCCGCAGCTCGTACATCATCTGGTACGTCAGCGTGCCCGACTTCGAGACCAGGCCGATCCGGCCCTGGCCGGCGATGTCGGCCGGGATGATGCCCGCGTTCGACTCGCCCGGGGTGATGATGCCCGGGCAGTTCGGGCCGATGATCCGGGTCTTGCCGGACGCCTGCGCGGCGGCGAAGAACGCGGCGGTGTCGTGCACCGGCACGCCCTCGGTGATCACCACGACCAGCGGCACCTCGGCCTCGACGGCCTCCAGCACGGCGTCCTTGGTGAACTTCGGCGGGACGAAGATGACCGACACGTTCGCGCCGGTCTCCTTGACCGCGTCGGCGACCGTGCCGAAAACGGGTACCGCCTTGCCGTCGAAGTCCTGGCTCTGACCCGCCTTGCGCGGGTTCACGCCGCCGACGATGTTGGTGCCCGAGGCGAGCATCCGGGTGGTGTGCTTGGTGCCCTCGGAGCCGGTCATGCCCTGGACGATGACCTTGCTGTCCTTGGTCAGGAAGATAGACATTGTTCGGCGATCCCTTACTTCGCAGCCAGCTCGGCGGCGCGCTTGGCGGCGCCGTCCATCGTGTCGACCCGCTCCAGACCGGCCAGGCCGGCCTCGTCGAGGATCCGGCGGCCCTCCTCGGCGTTGTTGCCGTCCAGCCGGACGACCAGCGGCTTGGTGACGGCCTCGCCCCGGCTCGACAGCAGCTCGAACGCCTGGACGATGCCGTTCGCGACCGCGTCACAGGCGGTGATGCCGCCGAAGACGTTGACGAACACGCTCTCCACCTGCGGGTCGGAGATGATGATCTCCAGGCCGTTCGCCATCACCTCGGCGCTCGCACCGCCGCCGATGTCGAGGAAGTTCGCGGGCTTCACGCCACCGAACTCCTCACCGGCGTAGGCGACCACGTCCAGTGTGGACATGACCAGGCCGGCGCCGTTGCCGATGATGCCGACGGAGCCGTCCAGCTTCACGTAGTTCAGGCCCTTGGCCTTGGCCGCCGCCTCCAGCGGGTCGGCCGCCGCGACGTCCTCGAACTCGGCGTGCTCCGGGTGCCGGAAGTCCGCGTTCTCGTCCAGGCTGACCTTGCCGTCCAGGGCCTCGACGTTGCCGTCCTCGAGCTTGACCAGCGGGTTCACCTCGACCAGCGACGCGTCCTCGCCGATGAAGACGTCGTACAGCTTGACGATCTCCGGCGCGACCGCGTCCAGGATGTCCTCCGGGTACTTCGCCGCGCGCGCGATCTCCCGGGCCTTCGCCTCGTCGACGCCGGCCGCCGGGTCGATCGAGATCTTCGCGACCGCGTCCGGGTTGGTGTGCGCGACCTCCTCGATCTCCATACCGCCGGCGGCGGAGGCGATGCAGAGGTAGTTGCGGTTCGCCCGGTCGATCAGGAACGAGAAGTAGTACTCCTCGGCGATCGCCGCGGCCGGGACGATGTTCAGGATCTTGACGACGTGACCCTTGATGTCCAGGCCGAGGATCTCGCGGGCCTTCTCCTCCGCCTCCTCCGGCGAGGACGCCAGCTTGACACCGCCGGCCTTGCCGCGGCCGCCGGTCTTGACCTGGGCCTTCACGACCACCCGGCCGCCGATCTTCTCGGCCGCCGCGCGGGCTTCCTCCGGAGTCGTGACGACCTCACCCACGGTCGTCCGCACTCCGTGCTTGGCGAAGACCGTCTTCGCCTGGTATTCCATCAAGTCCACGACTGTGGTCCCTCTCTCGCACCTGTTCGAGTAGGCCGCGGCAGGCGGGCTGGACCCGAGTAGAGGGCACGGTCGCCGGCGCGCTCCGTCGGCCTGAGACTAGCCACCCCGCCGCGCACGGCAACAGCCGGGGTACACGCTGAGACGACTGTCACACGCTCTCCCACCGTCGTGTCAGGCTAGTTCGCATGACCGATCCACAACATGATCCGGCGACCAGACCACTCGACGACTGGTGGCGCAGCGCCGTTGTCTACCAGGTGTACCCGCGTTCGTTCGCCGACGCCGACGGCGACGGGACCGGCGACGTGAACGGGATCCGCGCCCGGCTGCCGTACCTCGCCGACCTCGGCGTCGACGCGATCTGGATCAGCCCGTGGTACCCGTCCCCGCTCCTCGACGGCGGGTACGACGTCGCCGACTATCGCGACATCAACCCCGAGTTCGGCACCCTCGCGGACGCCGACGCGCTGATCGCCGAGGCGCACGCGCTCGGCCTGCGGATCCTCATCGACCTGGTGCCGAACCACTGCTCCTGGGACCACCCGTGGTTCAAGGCCGCGCTGGAGGCGGGCAAGGGCTCTCCCGAGCGGGACCTGTTCTGGTTCCGGGACGGGAAAGAGGGGCTGCCGCCGACCAACTGGCCGGCCGCGTTCGGCGGCGGCGCCTGGCAGCAGATCGACGACGGACAGTGGTACCTGCACCTGTTCGACATCTCGCAGCCCGACTGGAACTGGGACCACCCGAAGGTGATCGAGGAGTTCGACGCGATCCTGCGGTTCTGGTTCGACCGCGGTGTCGACGGGTTCCGGATCGACGTGGCCGACTCGATGGCGAAGGACGCCGCGCTGCCCGACGTACCGCTGCACAACGGGGAGCCGACGCGCGAGAAGTACGTCGGGAACCCGTTCTACGACCAGCCCGGTGTGCACACGATCCACCAGCGCTGGCGCACGATCGCCGACGAGTACGCCGACACGCCGCAGGGCCCCCGGGTCTTCGTGGCGGAGGCGTGGCTGTCTCCGGCCGAGCGGCTCGCACAGTACGTGCGGCCGAACGAGCTGCACTCGGCGTTCAACTTCGACGCGCTGCGGGCGGCGTGGGACGCGAAGGAACTGCGCGAGGTCATCGACCACACCACCGACAACCTCTGGGCGGTCGGTGCGCCGGCGACGTGGGTGCTGAGCAACCACGACACGATCCGTCACCGCACGCGGTACGGCCGGGCCCACAAGGACGCGCTGGAGGGTGCGGGCGTCGTACCGACCGATCTCGAGCTCGGTCTGCGCCGGGCGCGGGCGGCGGCGCTGCTGGAGCTGTCGCTGCCGGGTGGCGCGTACATCTACCAGGGTGACGAGCTCGGTCTGCCCGAGGTCGAGGACCTGCCGGAGGACGTGCTCGACGACCCCACCTGGGAACGCTCGGGTCACACCGTCCGCGGTCGCGACGGCTGCCGTGTCCCGATCCCGTGGTCCGGCGCGGAACCGCCGTACGGCTTCGGTCCCGGCAACGGCCAGCCGTGGCTGCCGCAGCCGGCCGACTGGGCGCCCCTGACCGCCGAGGCCCAGGCCGGCGACCCCGACAGCCACCTCACCCTCTACAAGACAGCCCTACGCATCCGCCGCGAGCACCCGGCGCTCGGCGAAGGCCGCCTGACCTGGGACCCCGACGCCCCCGAGGGCGTCCTGTCCTTCACCCGCGACCCCGGCTTCCGCTGCGTAGCCAACCTGACCGACGCCCCGGTCCCCCTCCCCACCCACCAAAAGGTCCTACTCACCAGCCAACCCCTCACCGACAACACCCTCCCCCCAGACACCACAGCCTGGCTCGAGGCCTGACACCGAAACGGCCGGAGCCATTGGGCTCCGGCCGTTTCTTGTCTAGCGGTATCTCAGGCGATCCTCGCGGTCGCGGCGGTCTCGCTCGTCGCGCTCCCAGCGGTCCCGGTCTTCCCGGTCGCGGCGGTCGCGTTCTTCGCGGTCCCTGCGGTCGCGTTCCTCCCGGTCCCTGCGGTCCCGGTCGGCGCGGTCGCGGTTGAACCAACTCACTTCACGCCACCTGCCGTGAGGCCGGCGACGATACGGCGCTGGAAGATCAGTACGGCGATCACCAGCGGGATCGTGACGACGACACCGGCGGCCATCTGGGTGCCGAACGGCTGGTCGAAGCCCGAGATGCCGGTGAACTTGGAGATGGCGACGTTCGCCGTCTGGATCTCCTTCTTGTTCACCATGCTCAGCGCGATCAGGAACTCGTTCCACGCCGCGATGAACGTGATGATCGCCGTCGTGAACACGCCGGGTGCGGCCAACGGCAGGATCACCTTGCGGAACGCCTGTGCCGGCGTACACCCGTCCACCATCGCGGCCTGCTCCAGTTCGCGCGGCATCTGCCGGAAGAACGTGGTCAGCGTCCAGACCGCCAGCGGCAGCGCGAACGACAGGCTGGGCACGATCATCGCCTGGTAGGTGTTGATCCACTTGATGTCGATGAAGAGCTTCAGCAGCGGGATCACCAGTGAGATGCCCGGGAACATCGACGTCGTGATGATGATCGCCAGCACCACGTTCTTGAACCGGAAATCCAGCCGGGCCAGCGTGTAGGCGGCGATCAGGCCGATGATCAGCACCAGGATCGTCGTCACACCGGCCACGATGAGGCTGTTCAGCAGGGCGCGGCCGAAGCCGACCCCCTCACCGAAGACGGCCTTCAGGTTGTCGAGCGACCACGGCGACGGCAGCAGCGAGTTGTCGAACTGGTCGAGCGGCCGCCGGAAGGCCGAGACGAACATCCAGTAGAACGGCAGCAGGCAGTACAGCACGATCACTGCCACGCCGAGCAGCGGAAGGTAGCGGCGTACCGGGCTCGCCTCGGCGGCCTTGATGTTGGTGCTCATGCGACGCTGCCTCCTCCGTGCGTCGAACCGGCCATGGCGACGGTGTTGGCTCCGGGCGGTGCGGCGTCCTTGTCCTTACGCCGACGCCGGCCGTTGGGCTTGCGCTTGACGGCGTCGCCGAGGATGTCGGCGCCCAGCAGCTTCACGAACACGTACGCCACGACTGCGACGTACAGGAACAGGATCGTCGCGTACGCCGCCGCGGGTCCGTACCTGGTGTTCGACGCCTCGTCGTACGCGAGCATCGACAACGTCTCGACCGAGTCCTTGTTGGCCCCGACCAGCACGAACGGCAGGTCGAAGATCCGCAGCGTGTCGAGGATGCGGAACAGCACCGCCACGAGCAGCGCGGGCTTCACCAGCGGCAGCGTGATCCGGAGGAACTGCTGCCAGGCGTTCGCACCGTCGACCTTGGCTGCCTCGTAGACCTCGTCCGGAATGGTCTGCAGGCCCGCGAGGGTGAGCAGACCGATGAAGGGCGCGGTCTTCCAGGTGTCCGCGATGATCACCGACAGCACCGACTGCCAGCCCTCGGTCGACCACAGGATCTGAGTGCCGAGCAGGGCGTTGGCGGCGCCGTCGGCCTGGAAGATCCACTTCCAGAGCAGCGCCGAGACGACGGTCGGGATCGCCCAGGGAACGAGAATGCTGGCCCGGACAATGGCCCGGCCCTTGAACGCCTTGTGCATCACCAGGGCCATCGCGACACCGAGGATGGTCTCCAGGACCACCATGGTGACAGTGAAGAACGTGGTGTTGTAGAAGGCGTTCCAGAAGCGCTCACCGGTCTCGCCGGAGAAGATGGCGGTGTAGTTGTCGAGTCCGACGAACTGCGAGCCCTCGACGACGAAGCCCTCTTCGTCGATCTGCTGGCCACTCGTGTACAACGACTCGCGCAGCGCCGAGATGATCGGATAGACCACCACCAGGGCGAGTACGAGCAGCGTGGGCGACAACAGGATCGCCGCCAACCGGCCGGTGCCCTCGTTGAAGGACGTCCGGTGCCTGGACTTCGGGGGTTGCTTCGAGGGCCGCTCAGCGAGCTGGGCGGTTGCACTCATCTCTGTCTCCTTCTCTCTGCCCACCTGGGCGAGCAGCGACAGGCCGGGGCCGGTGCGCAGTTGTTGCTGCCACGCACCGGCCCCGCCAGATTCGTCATTGAGTGATGAGCGAGCTCAGCTTGGTCTGCAACTGGCTGAGCGCATCCTTGGGGGGCGTCGTACCGCTCAACGCACCGTAGGCCGCCTC
The DNA here is from genome assembly GCF_011761605.1 of Kribbella shirazensis. Classification (GTDB taxonomy): domain Bacteria; phylum Actinomycetota; class Actinomycetes; order Propionibacteriales; family Kribbellaceae; genus Kribbella; species Kribbella shirazensis. Next base: position 8,462,111 of record NZ_JAASRO010000001.1, read on the forward strand.
CTGGATGGCAGTCGTGACGTCGCCGTACTTGACCACCTTCGGCCGCGACTTCGCGCTCTCGATCGACGCCTTCAGCGGAGCCAGGTACGGGAACTGCTTGTTCAGCGCCGGGTCGTCGTACAGCGAGGCCCAGGTCGGTGCCTGCGAGGTCTTCTCGATGTTCGCCTTCTGGCGCTCCTCGCTGGACATGAACTTGATGAAGTCCGCCGCGGTCGCCTTGTTCTTGGCGAACTCGGAGATCGCGTAGTTGTGGCCACCCAGGGTGGACACGCCTGCGCCCTTCAGGCCCGGCAGCGGCGCGACCGCGAACTTGCCGGCGATCTTCGACGACCCGTCGGTCTTGCCCGCCAGCGCGTACACGTACGGCCAGTTGCGGTGGAAGAGCAGGTTGCCCTCCTGGAACGCCCGGCGGCCTTCCTCTTCCTTGTAGGTGATGGCGGCCTTCGGGATGAAGCCCGACTTGAAGCCCTCGGCCAGCGCGGTCAGGCCGGCCAGCGCCTCCGGGGTGTCCACGTTCGGCTTGCCGTCGTCCCCGACCACGACACCGCCGGCACCGTTGATCGCCTCGGAGAAGTTGACCGTCAGGCCTTCGTACTTCTCGAACTGGCCCGAGTAGCAGCCGATGGTCTTGCCCTCCGGCAGCGCCTTGACCTTCTGGCAGGCGGCGACCATCTCTTCCCAGGTCTTCGGCGGCTGGACTCCGGCCTTGTCGAGCAGGTCCTTGCGGTAGTACAGCAGCCCGCCGTCCGACGTCACCGGGACGGCGTACAGCTTGTCGCGGTACTTGCCCGTGTCGACCGTCGACGGCAGGAGCTTGCCCAGGTCGGGGAACTGGTCCTCCGGCAGTGGGGTGACCCAGCGGTTGGCGGCGAACTCGGCGGTCCAGACCACGTCCAGGTTGAGGACGCTGAACGCATCCGACTTGGCCTGCGCGTTCTGCACCATCTGCTGCCGCTGGCCGTCCGCGGACTCCGGAAGCTCCTTGATCTCGACCTTCTCGTCCGGGTGCTGCGCGTTCCACGCCGCGACCTGGTTCGTCAGGTTCCCGGAGGTGTCCTTGCCGGTGGCGAAGGTGATCGGGCCGCGGCCTTCGAGCGCTCCGCCCCCGGTCGAGCCTCCGTCCCCGCCGCCGCTTCCGTCGTCACCACCACACGCGGTCGCCAGCAGCGCCAGGCTGCTCGCGACGGCCACGAAGGCCGCGCGGCGTGTGTGTGATCGTTCAAACCTCATCGTTTACCTGCCCTCTCCCGATGGGACATCGCTTGGGTCCTGCGTCAGCAGGTCGCAGTCCCCCACCGCGCTGCGATCCGCCCTGTCCGGACAGTAACCGAGAACCGGCCGATGTGTTCTGAGCCACACACAGCCACGCCCGACGGTCTCTGAAACGGACAGCCGCATGGCTGTATGCGACCGCGTTTGGGAAGCCCGCACAACCGGGTATTTCTTAACGATTCGGTATTACCGATTAGTAACCTAGCTGAATCGGGCATGAGTGTTCAGAACGACTCCAAGCAGTCGCCATCACGCTCCGGAGCGGATGCGCGACTCCGGAACGCGCCTCGGGTGCCGGCTCAGGCCGGGGAGGCGGACGCGTCGCCGACGTTCGACCGGACCCACTCGACGATCTCGGTGGTGGTCGCGCCCGGGGTGAAGATCTTGTGCACGCCGAGCTCGGCCAGCGGCTGCAGGTCGGCGTCCGGGATGATGCCGCCGCCGAACACCACGATGTCCTCCGCCTCCCGCTCGGTCAGCAGCTCGCGCACGCGCTTGAACAGCGTCATGTGCGCGCCGGACAGCACCGACAGCCCGATCGCGTCGGCGTCCTCGGCGATCGCGGTCTCGACGATCTGCTCGGGGGTCTGGTGCAGCCCGGTGTAGATGACCTCCATGCCGGCGTCCCGCAGGGCGCGGGCGACGACCTTGGCACCGCGGTCGTGACCGTCCAGACCCGGCTTGGCGACGACGACGCGCAACGGACTCGTAGCAGGCATGGGGGCAGGCTAACCGCTGCGTACGGCGGCGGATAAGACACGGAGCCGTGTGTTCCCCCACACGCCCGCTGGGAACCGGTTACCTTGGGAAGAGAGATCGGACCACCGGGGGGTCTGGTTTTGTGAGGAGGGAGCCCATGGGTTCCTGGCAGGACGAGGTCCGCGGCGCGCTGGACGGACTCGCGTACGGCGCGCGCTCCGCCCTCACGCCCAGGGTGCTGCACGGCGCGGCCGTCGAGATCGGCTGGCTGACCACGCACCTCGCGATGTATCCGCTCGGTCTCGTGGCGGGCAGCTCACCCGCACTGCCCGAGCGCCTGAACCTGACCGGCCTCGGCCCGGCCCAGCGCGGCCTGCTGGTCAACGACGTCCGCGCCGCCGGTACGCCGATCCTGCTCGCGCACGGGATCATCGACAACCACACGATCTTCGCGCTGATGCGCCGGCAGCTGGTCCGTCGCGGGTTCGGCGCCATCCACACGTTCTCGTACTCACCGCTGACGCTGGACGTACGCCGTACCGCCGAGCGGATGGGCCGCGAGATCGAGGCGATCTGCGAGGCGTCCGGGTCGGACCAGATCCACGTGATCGGCCACAGCCTCGGCGGACTGATCGCGCGGTACTACGTCCAGCGCCTCGGGGGCGACGCCCGGGTGCACACCTGCGTCACGCTCGGAACCCCGCACCAGGGCACCGTCGCGGCCAAGCTGCTGCCCTGGCCGCTGGTCAAGCAGCTCCGCCCGGACAGCGACGTGATGGCCGAGCTGGACGAGCCGGCGCCGGACTGCCGGACCCGGTTCGTCGCGTTCTACAGCGACGTCGACCAGCTGATCGTGCCGCAGCGACGGGCCCGGATCAGGCACCCCGATCTGCTCGCGAGTAATGTCCGGGTCCGCGGTGTGGGCCACCTGTCCCTGCCGTTCCACGGCGAGGTCGTGCACCGCATCACCGGCGTACTGGCCAATCTGGACGACGAAGAGCCCAGAACTGCCTGATCAGGAAGCTTTCTGCGCGCTTCCGGCCGATGCACGTGCAGCGGCTCATGCAAAAGTTTCGTGAAGGAGCCGCGGAAAAGTGGGTGGCAGGGTTTGTCACCCCGTGACCCTTCCGTTATGGTCTGTGAGTCCTCCCGGGGAATAAACCCTCCGAGCGGATGCACGAGAGCTTCAAGCCCCTCCCCTGTGACCGAAAGGCCACGTTGTGTCCCAGCACCGTGCCGCGGGAGACCGCGTCACGCCCGGCAATGCTGCGCGCAAGCCCGGCGCAGGACGTCATAGTGCCAAGCATCGCGTTGCCAGGCGTAATACCCCCAGCAGCACCCAGATCGTCGGTCTCACCGCCGCGCTCGCCGCGGCAGCCGGAGCTGTCGGCTTCAGCCACAGCTCGCTGGCGTCACCGACCCAGGCGAACTCCGCGGTCAACCTGGCCGCACTGAGCCTGGACAGCGGGCAGCAGCTGTCCGGTATCACCACGGCACGCATCCAGGCGCGTCAGCTCGCCACCCGTGACTCCTCCCGGGTCCAGCTGGCCGACACGACGAAGACCAAGAAGCAGTCCGCGGCCGTCAAGCTGGCGCAGGCCCGGGCCGCGAAGCTGAACGTCACCCAGGCGCTCACCGCCAAGCGCGCGAACGCGCTGGCCGCCGCGAAGGCGAAGGCAGAGGCTGCCGAGAAGAAGGCCCGCGAGTCGGCCACCCGCTGCGAGATGATGCTCTCCGGCTACCACATCACCGCCACGTTCGGGCAGGGCGGCAGCCGCTGGGCCCGCAACCACACCGGCACCGACTTCGCCGCCCCGATCGGCACCCGGATCAGTGCCGTGATGAAGGGCGTCGTGATCTTCGCCGACTGGGCCGGCCCGTACGGCCGTCAGGTCCAGGTCCGGCACGAGGACGGCACCGTCACCTGGTACAACCACATGTCGAAGTTCAGCGTCGACGTCGGCGAGACGGTGTACGCCGGCGACCAGGTCGGCGCGGTCGGGATGACCGGCAACACCACCGGACCGCACCTGCACTTCGAGGTCCGTCCGGACAACGGCGAGCCGATCAACCCGATGTCCTGGCTGCGCAACCACTGCGGCCTCAACCCGTAGGTCCCGTTCCCCCGAGCCCTCGCTATGCTGCGGCGCATGCGTCCGGCAGCCGGTGAGGTCCTGCACTTCTCCGAAGATCCGACGATCGAGATCTTCCGGCCCCATGTCGCGGACACCGCGCGGCAGGGTACGGCGTACGTCTGGGCCGTCGGCCACGACCGCGCCCCCGACTACTGGTTCCCGCGACAGTGCCCGCGCGCGATGGCCTGGGTCGGACCGAACACCACTCCCGAGGACCGCGACCGGATCATCGGCGCCGGGTCCGGCACCCGCGTACACGCCGTCGAGTACGGCTGGCTGGACGCGATGCGCTCGGTCGAGTTGTACGCCTACCGCCTTCCGGCCGGCGACTTCGTCGAGCACGACGCCGCGGTCGTCGCCACCACCGAAGTACGCCCCCTCGGTCCGCCCGAGCGCGTCGGCGACCTGTTCGCGCTGCACGACGAGGCCGGGATCCAGCTGCGGGTCCTGAACCGGCTGCACGACTTCTGGGCCGAGGCCGTCGCCAGCACGCTCGAATGGAGCGGCATCCGGCTCCGCAACGCACGCCCATGACGTACGGCGAGCTCGCTGAACGGTCCTGGTCCTGGGTCGTGAGCCAGGTCCGGTGGGACGACGACGGCCCGTGGATCCCCGAGTCCGGTGACGGCGCAAAGCCCGAGGAGTACGTCGAGGGGATGCACAGCGGGATCGGCGGACTGGCCCACGTGCTCGCGGAGATCAGGCTCGTCCGGCCGTGGACGTCCGAGGAACAGCAGCTCGCCGCGGGCATCGCCGCTCGAATCCGTTCCGCGATCCCGGCGGACACGACCATCACGTACTTCGACGGTCTGGTCAGCTCGATCGGCGTCCTCACGGCCCTCGAGGAGCCCGGCTCGGCCGCCGCCTTGGACCGGCTGTTCGAGCTGGTCGACGACGAGCGCGGTGGCTGGGCGCAGTCGTTCCTCGAGCCGCCGAAGTACCACGAGAACGCCCGCTGCAACGACGTCACGCTGGGCACGGCGTCGGTCCTGATGGGCGCGCTGTGGGCGCTCCGGCGGAGTCCTGACGTCGCCGTGCGGCGCGACCCGCACCCGGGCGGCGAGGCCGAACGCCAGGTCGCGCACCGCGCCCGCCGACTGGCCCGGCGGCTGACCGGCTGGACCGCCGACTGGCTGCTCGCCGAGCAGGAGGTCACTCCGGCGGGCCTCAACTGGTTGTTCGCGCCGCGCCGGTTCTACACCGGCGAGCCGACCGAGATGCCGAACTTCTCGCATGGCCTCGCCGGGATCGTCGCGGTGCTCGCGGCGGCCGGGGCCGAACTCGACCGGCCGGAGCTCGTCGACGCGGCGCGGCGCGGGGCCGAGCACCTGGTGACGCTCGGGATCACCGACGACCAGGGGTTCCGGGTGCCGCGCGTGATCCCGTGGGCCGAGCGCCACGGAGACGAGTTCACGTACAACTGGTGCCACGGTGGCGCCGGGACCGCGTCGGCGTTCAGCGCCCTCGAGTACGCCGGAGTACCGCAGATCGCCGGTGAGACGCCTGCGGCCTGGCGCCGCCGTTGCCTGGACGGTGTCCGGTACTCCGGGATCCCTGAGCGACTGCGCCCCGGGTTCTGGGACAACGACGGCCGGTGCTGCGGGACGGCCGGGGTCGGCGACGCGTTCCTCGACGCGTGGCAGGGCGACGGCGATGAGCGGGACCTGGAGTTCGCCGTACGGATGGGTGACACGCTGGTCGACCACGCGTCCCCCGAGGGGTACTGGCAGTTCGTCGAGCATCGCAACGAGGACCCGCTGCTGCCTCCGGGTGTCGGGTGGATGCAGGGAGCGGCCGGTATCGCGGCGTACCTGTTCCGGCTGCAGCGGGTGCTCGACGGCGATCAGCGTGCGGTCGAGCGGATGGACAACTGGTGGGGGCTCACACGCTGATCACGACCTTGCCGCGGGCGTGTCCGGCTTCGACATAGCGGATTGCCTCGGCGGCGGCTGAGAGCGGGTACGTCCGGTCGAGCACCGGGGTGAGCCTGCCTGCTTCGGCGTACTCCCGAAGCGTCGTCAGGTTGGCGCTGCTGGGGACCGCGTCGAACACCACGACCCGCTGCGACACGAACGGCGCCGACAGTTGTCCGCGGATGATCAGTCCGAGCGGACCGAACACGCTGCCGCCGCCGTACAACCCGCCACCGGACAGCACGAGCGTGCCGCGGCGGACGAGCACTCGACGCAGGGCGGTCAGCGATCTGTTGCCGACGAGATCGAGAACGACGTCGTACCGGCGGTCCAGACGGCTGAAGTCCGACGTCGTGTAGTCCACGACGTCATCGGCACCGAGCGAGCTGACCAACTCGACGTTCCTGGTGCTGCACACGGCAGTCACCGTCGCGCCGAGTGCCTTGCCGAGCTGGATCGCGAACGTGCCGACGCCGCCCGCCGCGCCGTTGATCAGAACCTGCTGCCCCGCCTCGACCTTCGCGGCGTCACGCAGTCCGGTCAACGCAGTGTTCGCCGCCAGCGGCAGTGCGGCCGCTTCCTCGAAGCCGAGGGTGGCAGGCTTGGCCGCGACCCGGTCCTGCGGTACGGCGACGTACTCCGCGAACGCCCGCGGCGCCTCGCCGTACACCTCCGATCCGATCTGTACGCCGGTCACGGCCGGTCCGACCGCTTCCACCCGGCCGGCGAAGTCCGTGCCGCGGATCGTCACGTTCGGCCGCCGCCAACCGAGGTCGGCGGACGGGCGGGCGACGTACGGATCGCCCCGCAGCACGTGCCAGTCGCGCGCGTTGACCGACGCGGCCTGGACCCGCACCAGGACCTCCCCGGCAGCCGGCCGCGGCGTCTCGACGTCGGCGAACGCCAGGACGTCGGGTGATCCGTACTCGTACTGAACGATCGCCTTCATCGCTTCCCCCTTACGCTGTAAGTCTCCCTTACGGCGTAAGGTTGCCTTACGGTGTAAGGAAGGTCAAGAGCCTGGCGGGGTTCCGGTCAGCGCCGCCGGTCGAGGCCGTCGAGCAGCAGGTCGAGCGCGAACTCGAACTCGGCCTGGTCGTCGCACCAGCCGATCGTGCTGTCCGGATCGTCGTGCGCGATCTCCGTCACCATGCCGACCAGGTGCGGGACCTGGTCAGCCATGTCCCGCAGCATCCGCTCGGACCCCGGGCCGGCGCCCGCGGCCGGATCGAACAACTCCTGCGAGAACCCGAGCGCCCTGCTGCCCAGCGCGTGCAACGCATGGTGGGCGAGGTCGTACGAGAACCCGCCGGCGCGCATCAGTCCGACCAACTGGTCGTGGTACCGGATCATCGCCAGGCTCATCGTGGTCCGCGTCTCGAACAGCCGCGGCGCCCACGGGTGCTTCAGCATCACTTCCCGCGCCGACAGGATCCGGCGGCGCATCGCCTGCTGCCAGTCGTCGTCCGGTACGGCGGTCCGCTCGGCGAGCTCGTCGATCTCGGCCATGACCAGGTCGACGATGCCGTCGAGGAGGTCGCCCTTGTTCGCGACGTGGTGGTAGAGCGACATCGCCTCGGCGCCGACCGCCTCGCCGAGCCGGCGCATCGTGAGCGCCTCGATCCCGTCGGCGTCGGCGATCGCGACCGCGGCCCGGAGCACCAGCTCACGACTCAGCGGTGCGCGCGGCTCGGAGCTCGCCTGTGCCACCTGAATCCCTTCCTACGCTGGGGCTAGAGGGCGTCTGGGAACGCCCTCTTACAGCGTAAGGGATAGGTCAGCGCTGCCAGACCTCCGCGGTCGTGAGGAACGCGGACGATCCCGGTTTGTCCGGTGAGCCGTCGACCTGGACGAAGCCCGGCACCGAGGCGCCGCCGATCGAGACGGTCGCGGAACGGACCGGAGCGATCACCAGGCTGAGGCTGTGGTTGCCCTCCGCGAGCTGGAAACTGTCGGTCGCGAACAACCGCCGGTCCAGTACACCGCTCATCTCGATCTGGATGTCGGCGGCCTTCGCGCTCAGCCCGTCGGCGAGGTTCATCGAGACCTGGACCAGGTCCCGCTCGACGGCCGGCTCGTGCCAGGGCAGCCCCTGGACCTCCAGGAACGAGCGGACGAAGTACCGCTCCAGCCAGGCGGCCAGGTCGACGTCCTCGGACACCACCCGGACGATCCCGTCGAACCAGAGCACGACCGCCGTACCGGAGCCGCGGATCGACCAGTCGACCATCCAGATCGAGGCGTACGCCGTGACCTTGCCGTTCTCGTCGAACAGCCGCAGCCCAGGATTCGCTCCCGCCAGGATGATCCGGCGGTTACTGGCCGACGACTTGGACATGGGCGCGCTTCCGGGAGGGGCCGAAGATCCTTGATTGTCTCAATCTCCGGGTCAGATGCAACGCATGCGTCCAAGAAGTTGACCTAGATCTTCTCCACCGGTGCGTACCGAAGCAGGAGTCGTTTCACACCTTCGGACCCGAAATCTATGTCTGCCTGGGCCTGCTGGCCCTCGCCGCGGACCACCACGACGGTGCCCATCCCGAAGCTGTCGTGCACCACCCGGTCGCCCGGATTCAGGCTGATCACCGGCTTGTCCGAGGCGGTCCTGCGGGCCGGCTCGTACCTGCTCGGGATGCCGCTGCCGCGGGTCGTGCCGGTCCCGGACCAGCGGGTGATCGCGGACTCGTCGCGGCGCCAGTCGAGCAGCTCGGCCGGGATCTCCTCCAGGAACCGCGACGGCGGGTTGTGCTGCGGAGCGCCGTACGCCGAACGCACCGCGGCACGGGAGATCGCCAGCCGCTGACGGGCCCGCGTGATGCCGACGTACGCGAGCCGACGCTCCTCCTCGAGCTCCTTCAGGTCGGTCAGCGAGCGGGAGTGCGGGAAGACGCCGTCCTCCATCCCGGTCAGGAACACCACCGGGAACTCCAGGCCCTTCGCGGTGTGCAGGGTCATCAGCGTGACCACGCCGCCGTCGTCGGCCGCGTCCGGGATCTGGTCGGCGTCCGCGACCAGCGCGACCCGCTCGAGAAACGCCTGCAGATCGGCGGCCTCACCGGCGGCGGTCCGCTCCTCGACGAACTCCCGCGCCACCGAGATGAACTCGTCCAGGTTCTCCAGGCGGGTCTCGTCCTGCGGATCGGGGGACTTCTGCAGCGTCTCGTAGTACCCGGAACGGTGCAGCGCGACGTCCAGGATGTCGTCCGGCGGTGCGCCCGAGTCCACCATCGCGGTCAGCTCGTCGAGGATGTCCACGAAGGCCTGCACGGCGTTGACCGACCGCGAGGCCATCGCCGGGGCGTCCTGCGCCCGCCGCATCGCCTGCGCGAACGAGATCCGGTCCCGCTGGGCGAGCGCCTCGATCGCGGCCTCCGCCCGGTCGCCGATCCCGCGCTTCGGCTCGTTCATGATCCGGCGCAGCGAGACGGTGTCCTCCGGGTTCACCAGCACCCGCAGGTACGCGAGCGCGTCACGGACCTCCTTGCGCTCGTAGAACCGGACGCCGCCGACCACCTTGTACGGATGGCCGGTGCGGATGAAGACCTCTTCGAAGACACGGGACTGCGCGTTGGTCCGGTAGAACACCGCGACGTCGGACGGCTTGACCCCGTCGGCGTCGGACAGCCGGTCGATCTCGTCGGCGACGAACTGCGCCTCGTCGTGCTCGTTGTCGGCGACGTACACCGCGATCTGCTCGCCCTGGCCCTGGTCGGACCAGAGGTTCTTCGCCTTGCGGCCCTCGTTCCGGCTGATCACCGCGTTGGCCGCGGTCAGGATCGTCTGGGTGGAGCGGTAGTTCTGCTCCAGCAGGATCGTCTCGGCGCCGGCGAAGTCCTCCTCGAACGCGAGGATGTTGCGGATCGTGGCGCCGCGGAACGCGTAGATCGACTGGTCCGAGTCGCCGACCACCATCAGCTCGGCGGGCGGCGCGGTCGGGCCGTTGTAGTCCGCCGGGTCCTCACCGCAGAGCTCGCGGATCAGCGTGTACTGCGCGTGGTTCGTGTCCTGGTACTCGTCGACCAGCACGTGGCGGAACCGGCGGCGGTAGTACTCACGGACCTCGGGGAAGGCCTGCAGCAGGTTGACCGTGGTCATCAGCAGGTCGTCGAAGTCCAGTGCGTTCGCCTGGGCGAGCCGCTCCTGGTAGATGCGGTAGCACTCGGCGTACGTCTCCTCGAGATGGTTCTCCGCCTTCGCGACGGCCGTCTCGTGGTCGATCAGCTCGTTCTTCTGGGTGCTGATCCAGTTCAGCACGGCGCGCGGGTTGTACCGCTTGACGTCCAGGTCGAGCTCGCGGCACACCAGCGTCATCAGCCGGCGCGAGTCGGTGTCGTCGTAGATCGAGAACGTCGAGTTGATCCCGAACCGCTTGATGTCGCGGCGCAGGATCCGCACACAGGACGAGTGGAACGTCGAGACCCACATCAGCTTCGCCCGCGGGCCGACCAGGTCGACGACGCGCTCCCGCATCTCGGCGGCGGCCTTGTTCGTGAAGGTGATGGCGAGGATCGACCCGGGGTGGGCGTCCCGGGCGGCCAGCAGGTAGGCGATCCGCCGGGTCAGCACGCGTGTCTTGCCCGACCCCGCACCGGCAACCACCAGCAGTGGCTTGCCGGCGTGCACGACGGCCGCCCGCTGCTGCGGGTTCAGCCCCTCGAGCAGCTTGTCCGGATCGGTGCGAGACGTCTTCGGCTCCTCCAGCGGCACCGGGAGCTCATCAGGCGAGAACAGCGTAGTCATCACCCAACACCTTAGGCGCTCCCCCCGACAGTTACCGAAAATCGGTTCGAACGGGGTGTCCGGTCCTGCGAGGATCGCCCACGTGGACGCCTCCGAACTGCGGTACGACGACCTGGTGGACCAGATCGAGGTCCTCTACAACGAGCACCGGTACCGCGCCGCGGTGGAGCTGCTGGACGCGGAGAGCGACGGGCTGGAGGTGTGGACCGCCGAGCTCGCCCATCTCAAGGCGTGTCTGCTCGGCGCGGCCGGTGACACCGACGAGTCGCTGCGGGTGTTGCTGGACGCGAGTACGGCGGGCGCGTGGTGGCGACCGGAGATCCTCACCGAGGACGACGATCTGGCCGCCTTGCGGGACCGCCCCGAGTTCCCGGAACTGGTCGCGGTGTCGAAGGCGCGCGTGGCGGACGAGCCGGTCCGGCCGCTGATCACGCTCCCGGCCGGCCGGCGGTCGGGGCGACCCGAGTCGGCGTCCGCCGCAGCCGGGCCGGTTGCCGGGGTGGTTGTCGCCTTGCACGGAGCGGGGCAGCGGGCGGAGCATGCTCGGCGGGACTGGGCCGCGGTGGTGGAGCTTGGCTACGCCCTCGTCTGCGTGCAGTCGTCGTACCGGATGTCGCCGATGTACCGCACCTGGCCGGACCCCGAGCAGGCCCGCGCGGACATCGCCCGCGCCCTCGCCGAACTGCCCGCCGAACTCGCTCAGCCCGCCGTCGAAGGCGCCCCGGGTGCCGGCCTGCAGCCGGCCGACGGTCTGCCGATTGTTGCGGCGGGGTTCTCGGCCGGTGGGCGGGTGGCGCTCGACTGGGCGCTCACGGGGCAACCGACTCCGGTCGACGGCGTACTCGCGATGGCTCCCGCCCTGCGTCAACTGCCGGAGACTGGACGACCGTTGTCGCCAGCAACGATCTGGATCGGTACGGACGACGACCTGCTCGAGGTCGTGGATGAGGCGGCCGACCGGCTGACCGGCTTCACGATCGAGCGGATCCAGGGACTGGGACACACCTTCCCGGCCGACTTCACAGCTCGGTTGCCAGCGGTGCTCTGAGGGCGCGTTTGCTCTGGGCAGAGTTGCCCTCAGCAGAAAAGCTGGGCCGCGACGATCCGTGCGGTCAGGGTGGAAGACATGGCAGAAGACATGAAACCGCCGCTGTTCAACGAGACCGCGCGCCAGCGCCTGTTCGGGCAGCGGATCGTCGTACTGGACGGAGTCCTCAACGACGACAACGGGACCCTGCTGGCCACCCAGATCCTGACGCTGGCGGCCGAGGACCCGGACACCGACATCTCGTTCTGGATCCACTCGCTCGGCGGCTCGGTGCCGTCGATGCTGGCGATCCGGGACGTGATGCGGCTGGTGCCGTGCGATGTGTCGACGCTGGCGATCGGGCTGGCCTGCAGCGCGGGTCAGTTCCTGCTGTCGGCCGGTACGCCGGGCAAGCGCTACGCCCTGCGGCACGCCCGCGTGCTGATGCACCAGGGCTCGGCCGGGATCGGCGGGTCCGCGGTGGAGATCGAGATCCAGGCGAACGACCTGCGGCACATCCGCGACACCGTGCTCGGGATCGTCGCGAGCGACACCGGGCAGTCGTTCGAGACCGTGCACGAGGACTCGCTGCACGACCACTGGTACACCGCGGAACAGGCCCGCGAGTACGGCTTCATCGACCACATCGTCGAGTCCTTCGACCAGGTGATGCCCAGGAGGGCCGCGGCATGAGCAGCTACACGATTCCGAACGTGATCGCCCAGCACCCGCGGGGCGAGCGGATCATGGACGTCTACTCACATCTGCTGACCGAGCGCGTCATCTATCTGGGTACGGCGATCGACGCGGGCGTCGCGAACGCGATCATCGCCCAGCTGCTGCACCTGGAGACGGACAATCCCGAGGCGGAGATCAACCTCTACATCAACTGCGAGGGCGGCGACACGTCCGCGATGCTCGCGATCTACGACACCATGCGGTACATCCAGTCGCCGATCGCGACGTACGGCGTCGGGCAGGCGATCTCCGCCGGGGCGGTGCTGCTCGCGGCCGGTACCGAAGGTCGCCGGGCGATCCTGCCGCACGCGCGGGTCGTCCTGCACCAGCCGGCCGGGCGTGGTCAGGGCACCATCCCGGACCTGATCCTGCAGGCGGACGAGGTGGTGCGGGTCCGCGGCCAGGTGGAGGAGATCCTCGCGCGGCACACCGGCCAGACGGTCGAGCGGCTCCGGCACGACACCGACCGCGACCACGTCCTGACCGCCCAGGGCGCCAAGGACTACGGCATCGTCGACCACGTGATCGCCGAGCGCATGCCGGCCCCCGCGCTGGCCTGACCTGACCACCTCTGGTGGGTGGGCGTCCGAGATGCCGGGTTTACGTCCGGGATCCGGGGCGCAAACCCTGCATCTCGGGCGTAGATCCACCAGAGGCGAGGAGCGGGAGCGGGCTCAGCCGGCGGCCTCGAGGACCTTGTCCGCAACGGCGGCGTGGTGTGCCAGATCGGACTTGGGGCGGCCGACCCGGTTCGTCAGGTACGCATACGCGATCTGCCGGTCCGGGTCGGCCCAGCCGACGCAGCAGTTGCTGCCGTTGTGGCCGAACGCGCGCGGACTGCTGAGCGACCCCAGCGACGACACCGTGCCCTCCATCCAGCGCGGTCCGCCCAGCTGGAACCCCTGCGACCACCGGACCGGCGCCCGCGCGACCGGGTCGTACTCACCCTCGCTGGTCGGCTCGACCGCGACGGCCAGCGACTCCGGCCGCAGCAGCCGGCCGTCCAGCAGCGCCTGGTAGAACCAGGCCACCTCCCGCGCCGTGGTCGAGATCCCGGCCGCCGGTACGACGGCCTCACGCGTCCGGCGGTTGTTCAGGACGGACTGGATGAACGGCCCGACCGGACCGACCGCTCTGATCGGGACGTGCCGTCCCCACAGGTCGTCCGGCAGGCCCAGGTACGTGTCCTCGGTGCCGAGCGGCTCGAACACGGATCGCCGTACCAGCTCGTCGAACGGCAGCCCGGCGCACCGCCGCGCGACCTCACCGAGGATGAACCCGAACGCCAACGGGCTGTACGCCACGGTCCCGATCGGCCAACGGGGGCGCGTGTCCTCGATCCGGCGCAGCGACCGGTCCCAGTCGGTCATCGCGCGGAGCTCACCGACGTACGACCCGGCGCTCGACACCCCGGACCGGTGCCGGAGCACGTGGCGGACCGTGATCTCGCGCTTGCCGTTGTGGGCGAACTCCGGCCAGTACGCCGCGACCGCGTCGTCGAGGTGCAGGCGGCCGGACTCGACGAGCTGGTGGATGACGACGGCGAGGTACGGCTTGCTCGCGGAGAAGAGCCAGAACAATGCGTTCGGTGAGCACTCGAAGGAGCGGTCGACCACGGTCTGCCCGTGCCGGACGACGCACAGCTGAGCGACCGCTCCACGGGCTCCGATCAGCTCGACCGCCTCGCCCAGCCGGTCGGGGTCGAGGCCGGCGTCGCGCGGATCGCACGTGCCACCGAACTCCATGAATTCCACTGTGCCCGCCCAGGCAAACAGTTAGGGTCGGAATTGTGACTGTGCCTCAGGCGGATCCGCGGCCGGACAGCGAGATCGAGCGCGTTCTGGTCGTCGTCGCGCACCCCGACGACATCGACTTCGGCGGCGCCGGCACGGTCGCGCTGTGGACCAAGGCCGGCATCGAGGTGCAGTACTGCATCGTCACCGACGGGCAGGCCGGTGGTTTCGAGCCGCATCGCGATCGCGCCGAGATCCCCGGCGTACGACGGGCCGAACAGACCACCGCCGCGCAGCATGTCGGGGTCCGCGACCTGCATTTCCTCGGGTACCAGGACGGCGCCGTCGAGCCGACCGCGCAACTCGTCCGCGACATCAGCCAGGTGATCCGCACAGTCCGCCCGCAACGGCTGCTCACCCAGTCACCGGAACGCTCGTGGCACCGCCTCCAGGTCTCGCACCCCGACCACATGGCCGCGGCGGAGGCCACGGTCCGCGCGTTCTATCCGGCCGCGGGCAACCCGTACGCGTACCCGGACCTGTCCGAGGAGGCGTGGGACGTCGGCGAACTCTGGATGATGGACCACCCCACCGCGAACCACTACGTCGACATCACCGACACGTTCGACCAGAAGCTGGCCGCGCTGATGTCGCACGTCAGCCAGCACCGCGATCCCGAGGGCCTGCGCGCAGGTATCCGCGCCGCCTTCGCCCAGGTAGCCACCGCCGCCGGCCTCCCGCCCAACCATTACGCGGAAGCCTTCACCGTCGTCCGGGTGTGACCTCGGTCCGGACGGATCACTCTGCCGGGCGCTGCGCCTGTTCGCGCTGCCGGTGGTAGTGCCGGGACACGCGGGCCCGGTTGCCGCATCCGGACGAGCACCATTCGCGCCGCGCCGGACTGCGGTGGAAGTAGAGGACACATCCGGGACCGTGGCACGCGCCGACGCGACGGGGCGCATCGTCGAGCAGATCCCGGCCCTCCAGTCCGATCCGGAGCAGATCGCTCCGGAATCCGTCCGCGTCCAGGCGCCAGCCGCGGGCGAGGACGGTGCCGCCGTTCAGCACGCTCAGTTCGGGCACACATCGCAGTAGGAGCTCGTTGAGGATGTCGGCCGCCCCGGACACCGGCAGGTCGGACACCGCAGCCGGACGGTCGTCGCTCAAGGCGGCGGCGGCCAGACGGCGCAACGCGTCGCGCAGAGCGCGCGCTTCGCTCAGTTCGTCGTCGTGGATGCCGCCGGAACTCTCGAGGCCGCACTGCCGCGCCCAGGTCTGTAACTGATCAACGGTCGACAGTGAGTCGTGGACCCCGTGGCGGTCGGCCCAGACGGTGTTCATCAAACGGATCGGGAGTGGCTCGCCGGGATAGAGGTCAGGCACGTTCACCAGTTCACACCTCTCGTCGGTTCGCCACGTTCTGCGGCGAGGAAGTTGGCCCGTCCGGAGAATTCTAACGGATTCAGACTTGCCATGCATTAGCCTCGACTCCTACAGTCATCTAACAGTTGCGAGGCTCCTAACCATTAGTCGCTCGTGGTGAGTGACGGGACGCCTCGCGAGATTGGACGATCGCGATGAGCAACCCGGCGCTGAAGACAGGACATGTCGCGCTGAACGTGACGGACCTGGGCCGGTCGATCGACTTCTACGAGGCGTTGTTCGACTTCGACGTTCTCGCCCGGGCCGAGGACGAGCGCGCGTGGGCGCTGCTCGGTACCGAGGGAGTGCTGTCCGTCGCGCTGTGGGAACAGAGCGACGGCAGCTTCGCGACCGGTCTCCCCGGTCTGCACCACCTGTCGTTCGAGGTGCCCGACATCGAGGCTGTGCGCGCGGCGGAGACGACCCTCGAGCGGCTCGGCGTGGAGTTCTTCTACGACGGCGTAGTCGCCCATGGGGAAGGCGCGACGTCAGGCGGCGTGTTCTTCCACGACCCCGACGGGGTCCGCCTGGAGATCTATGCGACCACCGGCGTCGACGGAGACAGCGCTCCGGTCAAGGGCGCGCCCACCTGCGGCTTCTTCTGAGCCGTCGTTCACCGTGCCCGGGATCGTCTGCACCGCGGTCCCGGGCCCTTCCCGAAAGGACTCCGATGTTCCATCCCGGAGAGTCGAGTGTGCAGCGCCGAGCCGGCATCGTGGCCGCCGCGCACGGCAGTGCCGCCGTCGACAACGCCATACCGGAGATCGCCGAGCAGTTCCTGCGATCCCAGCATCTGATGGTGATCTCGGCCGAGTACGACGGACAGCTGTGGACGAGCCTGCTGACAGGTGTTCCCGGCTTCATCACCGTGTCCGGCGGTACCGGCGGAGAGACCGGCGTGCGCCTGGGCGCGAACTGGCCGGTGCTGGATCCGCTGGCCGAGGCATTCCGCGATCCGCGCGATGTCGGGATGATCGCGATCGAGCCCGAGACGCGGCGCCGCGTCCGGATCAACGGACGTGCCCACGCCGACGAGCGCGGCCTGTACGTGCAGGCCGACCAGGTCCTCGCCAACTGTCCGAAGTACATCCAGGTACGGCGGATCCAGCGGACGGAACCCATCGCCGCCGTCACCCGCACCGACAGCACCCAGCTGAGCGACGCCCAGGTCGCGTGGATCCGGCAGAGTGACACGTTCTTCGTCGGTACGGGTGCGCGCGGCCTCGGCAACGACGCGTCGCACCGCGGCGGAAGCCCGGGCTTCGTCGACGCCGCGTCCGGTCACTTGAGCTGGCCCGACTACGTCGGCAACTCGATGTACATGACATTCGGCAACCTCGCGCTGGACCCTCGGGTCGGTCTGCTCTTCTGGGACTTCGACAGCGGTGCCACCCTGCACGTCAGCGGGACCGCGACGGTGGACTGGGACGAACGCCGGGCCGCACGGCATCCGGGTGCCCAACGCATGGTGGACGTGACCGTCGAGCGGGTCGTGCAACTCGACGGCCGCGTTCCACTGCGCTGGGAGTTCCTCCGGGCGTCCAAGTTCAACCCGCGGCTCGAACGGAGCCAAGGGTGAACATCGAGGTCGACCGCGAAGTCTGCGAGATTCACGCCCAGTGTGTCTTCGCTGCTCCCGACGTCTTCAGGCTCGACGATGACGACGAACTCGTCTACGAGTCCGCGCCCGACGAGCGTCACGTGGCGGCGGTACGCCACGCCGTCAGCGCCTGCCCGGTCCGGGCCATCCGGCTGTTGGACGACGCGTCGTGAAGACGATCGCTGTTGTCGGTGCCGGCCTGGCCGGGCTGAGCGCGGCACGTGAGCTGCGGACGCTCGGTTGGGGCGGACGACTCGTGGTGGCCGGCGGTGAGAAGCATCTGCCGTACCGTCGGCCGCCGTTGTCCAAGGAGTTCCTGACCGAGCAGGTCGACCTGTCCCTGGTCGACGAGCACGAGGTGGACGCCGAGTGGTGGCGGAACCACTGGGCCACCGAGCTGGATCCAGGTCGTCGCCGGATCCTTTTCCACAGCGGAGCGACGCTGGCGTTCGACGGCGTCATCATCGCCACCGGACTTCGGGCCCGCGCGCTTCCACCACGTCTGCGTCATCCGCTGGTCCACGTACTGCGTACGCTCGACGACGCCGTGCGGCTTCGACGCCGGCTCGCCAGCGGAGACCGCGCCCTGGTCATCGGCGGCGGTTTCATCGGCAGTGAGGTGGCCTCCGCCCTGGCGGCGAAGGGCAAGCACGTCACGCTCGTCGCCCGGCGCGACCTTCCCCTCGAACACGCGCTCGGGACTCCGGTCGCCGCTCAACTGGCGGCCTTGCACCGGCGGCATGGAGTGGATCTGCGTCTGGGGCGGCACGTGACGCAACTGACATCGGCCGGAACTGGGTTGCTTGCTTCGCTCGACAACGGCGACGAGGTAGCGGCGGACTTCGCGATCGCCGCACTGGGCTCCGAGCCGGCCGTCGAGTGGCTGGCCTCGTCGGGCCTCGATGTCGTCGGCGGAGTCCAGCTCGGAGCTGACGGCCTTGCGGCACCCGGCGTCGCCGCCGCTGGTGACGTGGCGCGTTCGCCACACCCGCTGCTGGGCGGCGAACTGGTGCGGGTCGAGCACTATTCCAACGCCGTCGATCAGGGTGTACGGGCGGCGAGAGCCGTACTCGGGCTGGACCCTGGTCCACCACCCTTGCCGTCGTTCTGGACCCAGGTCCACGACTGGCGGCTACAGTCCGTCGGCTTCACCGGCGCGGACCTCGACGTCAACGTGGGCACAGAGGACCGCTCCGGACGCCTCGTCGCCGAGTACCGACGGGAAGGACGGCTGGTCGGAGCCGTCGTCGAAGGCTCACCCCGGCTGCTCCACCACTACCGCAGGGAACTACTACACGAGGAGAACAGATGAACCGCCGCCTGCCCGTACCGCCTTTCGACGAGGAGAGCGCCGCATCTTCGGTCCCCGACGCGAGGGCGAGCCCGACGTCTTCTGATGCGTAATCCGGTTGCCCCGGGGCCTGAACGGCTGGAGGGTGCAGCCATGACGATTTCTCATGGGGTGGCCGGGCAAGGTCCGGATCTGTTGCTGGTGCATGCGGGCGTGGCCGATGCGCGGATGTGGGATCGGCAGGTGGAGGAGCTGAAGAGCAGCCATCGGGTGATCACGCTCGATCTGCGCGGCTTCGGGAAGACGCCGTTGGAGCAGGGCGCGAAGTACTCCGACGCGGGCGACGTCCTCGCCCTGCTCGAGGAGATCGGGGCGCGGGACGTGACAGCGGTCGGGGCGTCGTACGGCGGGTACGTCGTGCAGCAGGTCGCGAGCCGGCGGCCGGAGCTGTTCTCGCGGCTGGTGATGATCTGTGCGCCGACCGACAACGTGCAGCCCGACGACGGGGTCCGCGCGGTCTGGGCCGAGGAGAACAAGCTGATCGAGGCCGGCGACGTCGACGGCGCGACCGACGTCACCGTCCGGCGGTGGATCGGGCCGGAAGCGGACGACGAGGCCCGCGAGCTGCTCCGGGCGATGCAGAAGCAGGCGTACGACGTACAACTGGCCGCCGGGGACGTGGACAACGAGGAATGGCCGGTCGAGCCGGAGAAGATCAGCGCGCCCGTGCGACTGATCACGGGCGCGCATGACTTCGCGTTCTTCACCGACAGCGCGGACTACCTCGCCGAACGGCTGCCGACGCCCGAGCGGGTCCATCTCCCGTGGGCCGGCCACCTGCCGACCCTGGAGCGACCCGCCGAGGCGCTCGGCCTGATCCTCTAGGCCTGATTCTTCAGGCCTGATCGGCCAGCGCGCCCATCGGGTCCCACGCGGGGAGCACGATCGGCTCGTCGTCCAGACGCGCCTGCAGCTCGGCCGGCAGCGCGGACCGGCGGACGGCGATCTCGAACACGTGCTCGCCGAACCACGAGTCGTTCATGGTCCAGAAGCCGCTGTCGGCCTTCTCGTCGCCCCAGCTGTTCTCGACCCGCCAGCGGCGCGGCTTGCCCTCCACCACGTCGACGCCGGTGAACAGCATCGCGTGCGTCATCAGCGTCTCGTGGTGCACCAGCCGCTCGGCCTTGTCCAGCGTGAACTCGGTGTCGTAGACGGAGCCGTAGTCGTACAGCTTCGCGTCCCAGAAACCGAGGTCGGAGTTCATCTGCTTGCCGACGTCGCAGCCGAACCAGACCGGCTCGCCGCCGACGATCGCGTCCTGGGTGAGCTGCTTCATCAGCTCGATGTCGACGTTCAGGTACACCACCGGCGGGGCGTCGATGACGTTGCCGAGGAAGTCGACAGTGAAGGTCTTGCCGACCGGGCTGGTCGATCGCGGGTCGTGCACGAGACAGACGTACTCGTCGACCGGCAGCTGCACGTAGGCCGCAGCGAACTCGGCCGGCGTGGTCCAGCCGTCGCGGTGGAAGCCCTTGTCGCTGTCCTTCCACTGCCACAGGAACTTCTGCGGCGGCGTGCCGAGGTGGATGCTCAGCACCCGGTGGATGGTGGTCAGGATCTCGCGCTTGCGGTCGCGGCGCGCCTCGTCGCCCTCCAGCGCCCGCAGGTCGCGCGCGCCCTGACGGAGCAGCTTGCGGAGGACGTCGTTCATCTGCGCGGTCGCCGACGAGCTCTCGGTCTCCGGCATCGCGGACTTCGGCACCAGGCCGTGCTTGCGGACCAGCGCGACGAACATGTTCCACTGGCCGCCGTCACCGATCGGGTCGGACAGCAGATGCGCGACGGTCCGGTCGTCGGCGTCCCGGTCCGCGGTCTCGAGGATCGCCTCGAGGAAGAAGTTCGAGCGCTCGAACTTGTCCCAGAACAGCAGGTAGTTCTGGGAGAACTCGAAGTCCTTGACGCCGAGCTTCTCGGCCGCGCCCACGCGGAGCAGATTCAGCCCGGCGAACAGCCAGCACCGGCCGCTCTTCTTCTGGTTGGTCACCTTCCAGTCGTCCAGCAGATGGGACACCGAATGGTCCATCGACGTGACGACTTGGCGATCCAGGGCAAGGCTGTTGACCGGCGTCTGCGTGACGGCGTTCTGCATCACCCGGTACTGCGGGTTCGACGCGAACTCCTTCTCGAAGAGCGCGAGCTGATCGGCTGTGAGATTCCGCTCCATAAGAGTCGACGGTATAACAGCCGCCCAACGCGGACGCGCCGAACGGAGTGGCGAATCGATGCCGTTGCGCGTGAGTGTCATCGGCTACACACTCACAGCCTCTGGCAAGGCGGTCCCGGTCTCACACTCTGGGCTGCCGGGTAGACGTTTCACAGCCACCCGCCCGGTGACCCGGGTCTTCTGGTCGGCTCCACGTCCGTTTAACGTCTCCGCACCACTCGCGGCGACCGCCAGCGCGGCAAGATTCCTCGCCGCGTTCTCATCACGATCCATCACCAGACCGCAGGATTTACAGAGGTAGTCGCGTTCGGACAAGAGCAGCTTGGCTTTCACGACTCCACCCCGAACAGGTCTTACTCGAGGGAAACCACCGGTCAGCCACGACCAGGCGCCCGCCGTTCCACTCGGTCTTGTACGCCAGTTGCCGCCGGATCTCACCGAACCCCGCATCCCCGACCCGACGAGCAAGCCGACGATTCCGAAGCATCCCGGCGACATTCAGGTCCTCCACCACGACGGTCCCGTACTCCGCCGCAATCGCACTGGTGAACTTGTGCAGCGCATCCGCGCGCTGGTACGCCACCCGATGATGGACGCGGTTGCGCTGCGCGTTGGCGCGCTTCCACCGGTTCGACGGCAACCGGCCGGTCCGGCGATCCGGGCCGCGACGACGCGAAGCACGCCGTGCCAGCTTGCCGAGCTTCCGCAGCGAAGCGTCATGGTGCTTCGGGTTCGGCACCGTGTGTGGCTCGCCATTCGGTTCGGCCAGGACTGCGAGGCTCTTGATGCCCAGATCCACACCGACTACGGCATCGGGCCGCCGCGGGGTCCGGGCGGGTGTGTCCTGTTCGACGGTGAGCGACACGAACCACCGGCCGCGCTCGAAGCGGATGGTCGCGGCCAGGATCCTGGCTGTGCCGTCGAGCAGTTCCGGTGCCGGTGTCTCGTGCAGCCGCACCCGGCCGATCCGCGGAAGTACGGCGTACCGCTCGTCGCAACGAATCGCGCCGGTGGTGAACCGGCACGACCTGACCGCCGTGCGCTTGGACTTGAAGCGCGGGAACCCCACCACTCGCCCGGCCCGCTTCCCCTTGCGTGAGTCGGCCCAGTTCTTCAGCGCGGTTGCAAGCTGGGTCAGGCCGGAGGCGTAGGCCTCCTTCGAGTACTCCGCCCACCACGGTGCAACGTCGCTCTTGGCCCGATTCCAGGCCTTGCGCAGCGAATACATCGACCACGAGATCGCCGGAGTCAACAGCTCGTCCGGGATGCCGTAGGTGGCTTCGGCCGACCGCTGATCCATTACCGCCTTGACCCACCCAAGACCCCAATTGAAGGCCTTCCGCGCCGCACCGCAATGCCCGTCCAGAAGTCGAGCCTGACGCGGCGTCGGATTCAGCGCGTACTTGTAGGCCCGCAGTACCAGCGGATGCTTGTCGAGCAAAGCGCTGTCGTCAGGCATGCAGGCAGTTTCCCGGGACCCACCGACATAAATCAGCCGTCGGCACCCGGCATCATCAGACCCAGGTCGGCACCACCCGATCTCTCTAGGCGGACGACGCGCCACCGGCGAGGTCTTGCGCTACTCTAATTGAAAACGACATTCAACAGAGGAGTGGCGCCATGCCTCGACGCCCGGCCCCGACCGGCAAGCGCAAGCCGAAGCAGAATCCGCTGGACCGCGACGGCATCACCTACATCGACTACAAGGACACCGCGCTGCTGCGGAAGTTCATCTCCGACCGCGGGAAGATCCGCTCCCGCCGCGTCACCGGCCTGACCCCGCAACAGCAGAAGCAGGTAGCCCGCGCCATCAAGAACGCGCGCGAGATGGCCCTGCTCCCCTACACCTCGAGCGGCCGCTAGACCAGTCGACGGTCGGTGGCCCAGCGGGTCAGTTCGTGGCGGTTGGAGAGCTGGAGCTTCCGCAGTACGGACGAGACGTGGGTCTCGACGGTCTTCACCGAGATGAAGAGCTCGCGAGCGACCTCCTTGTAGGCGTAGCCGCGGGCGATCAGCCGCAGGACCTCGCGCTCGCGCTGCGACAGGCGGTCCAGGTCCTCGTCCACCGAGGCGATGTCGATCGCGCCCGAGAACGCGTCCAGCACGAAGCCCGCCAGCCGCGGTGAGAAGACCGCGTCGCCCTCGGCGACCCGGTTGATCGCGTCGACCAGCTCGGTGCCGGAGATGTTCTTGGTCACGTACCCGCGGGCGCCGGCCCGGATCACGCCGATCACGTCCTCCGCGGCGTCGGAGACCGACAGCGCGAGGAACTTGACGTCCGGGTGCCGCTGGTGCACCTGCTTCATCACCTCGGTGCCACCGCCGCCCGGCAGGTGGACGTCGAGCAGTACGACGTCCGGCTCGGTCCCGACGATCGCCTTGACCGCGGTGTCGACGTCGGATCCCTCCCCGACGATGTCGACCGAGGCGCCGATCTCGCTGCGTACCCCGGCCCGGAACATGTCGTGATCGTCGACGACGACAACGCGCCTGCTGCTCATCTGTCCATCTCCAGTCGCACTTCGGTGCCTGTCTCCGGATCGGACCGCACTGTTGCGCGGCCGCCGTGCCGTTCCATCCTGCCCATCACACTGTGCCGCAAGCCGAGCCGGTCGTCCGGGACCTCGTCGACGTCGAAGCCCTTGCCGCGGTCGCGGACGAACATCTCCACCCGGTCGCCGTCCACCTCGACGAACACGTCGATCTTCGCCGCGCCCGAGTGCTTGGCCGCGTTCACCATCGACTCGCGGGCGGCCCGGACCATCGACGCCAGCGGTTCGGTCAGGTCGCAGTCGCCGACCGTGACCACCTCGATCGGGACGCCGTGCGAGTCCTCGACCTCCGCGGCCGCCCGCTTCGCGGCACCCGCGATCGTCTGGTCCGCCTGGTCGTCCTCGTCGTACAGCCAGGACCGCAGCTCGCGCTCCTGCGAACGCGCCAGCCGGGCGACCGCCTTCGGGTCGTCGGCCTGCTTCTGGATCAGCGCCAGCGTCTGCAGCACCGAGTCGTGCAGGTGCGCGGCCATGTCGGCGCGCTCCTGGGACCGGACCCGCTCGGCGCGCTCCGCGTTCAGGTCGCGGGTCAGCCGGTGCACCCACGGCCCGGCGATGACCCCGATCCCCACCACCGCGAGCAGCAGCGCGATCAGTACGTCGCCGACCATCGAGAGCCGGCCGTTCTGCACCAGGAACAGGGTGACCGCGGTCCCGAGCAGAACCAGCCCGACGCCGATCCGGATCAGCGACTTCCAGCCGCCCTTGCCGAGCACCAGGCCGAGGATCGGGACCCGGATGTCCTGGGTCCACTTGTCCTTCTGGCTCTCGTCCGCCTGTCGCCAGATCAGCGCCAGACCGGTCGCGGCGAACACCAGCGGCCAGAACAGCTTCCCGGCGATCCCGAGCCCGGCGACCTGCAGCAGGATCAGCAGCCCGGCACCGATCGCCACCAGCGCGGGCAGCTGGCCGCGGCTCTTCTCCCGCTTCCGCTGCTTCGCCTCGGCGACCGGCGCCGGCGGCTCGTCGGTACGCAACCCGCTGCGCGTGTGCGCGGCGAGGCCCGGCGCAGCCGGCACGGTCTCCGGCGCGAGCGGCATCAGGAACCACAGCGCCGCATAGATCAGGACGCCGAAGCCGCCGAAGACAGTGGTCGCGATCAGGACCAGCCGTACGACGGTGTCCGACACCCCGAGGTGGTCCGCCACGCCACCGGCCACACCGGCGACGACGCGTCCTTCGGTACGGCGGTACGCCCGGCGCGGCGCGTCCGTGGGCTGCCGGGGCGGGAGGCTCGCGTACGGCGGGGTCGAGTACGGCGTCGAGTAGGGCGGGGTCGAGTACGGCGGACCGCCCGGCGCGGCGTACTGCTGCTGATTGCCCATCCGGGCCGCGTAGGCGGCGTACGGACCTTGGTACTGCCCCGGTCCCTGCGGGCCCCAGCCCTTGTAGCGCCACTGGTCCTGGTTCTGGCCAGGGGTCGACTCGGGCTGGCCTCCTTCTGCGGAGGATCCGCCCGGCGGCGCGGCTGCTGGCTGGCTCATCACCACGATCGTCACATGTGGACCGGCCCGACACCAGCAGGCTTGTCCCCGGCCGCCTCCTCAGCGCCCGCCCGCAGCGGTCAGGGTCAGCTCCGGGACAACCCCGAGCGGCGCCGTCTCCGAACGAGCGACTCCGGGGTCCTCAGGGGGCATCCCCGATGTGATTCCGGGCGCGATCGGGCCAGTATCGATGTCATGGAGCAGAACCAGAGTGGACCCGCGGGGTTCGACCGCAACCGCCTGCAGAACCCCCAGAGCTGGCGGCGCAGCAGGTCGGACCGCTGGGTCGCCGGCGTCTGCGGCGGCATCGGCCGCGCTCTGAACATCGACCCCGTGCTGGTCCGCGTGGTGATGGCCGTGCTGATCATCAGCGGCCCGGGCGTCATCTTCTACATCGCCGCCTGGGTGCTGATGCCCGACGACGGCAGCGACCGCTCCGCGGCGCAGGGGCTGCTCGGCGACCGGGTCCGGCCCGACCACCCGTGGCTGTGGCCGGTCGTGATCGGGGTCTGTGTGTTCGCCGCGATCGCGATGATGTCGTCGTTCGACTTCGGCCGGTTCGTCCCCGGTCCGCTGATCGTTCTCGTGATCATCTGGCTGGTCGCCAAGCAGCGCAAGAACAACCGCCAGGGCACGGGCGTGGGTCCCCAGGACACCACCTACCCGGCCGGCCACGGTCAGCAGCCGACCACGCAGTACACCACTCAGCCGACCATGCAGCAGACCACGCAGCAGGCCACGCAGCAGGCCATGCAGGAGCCCGCGGCGTACGCGCCGCCCCGGACGGACCCGCCAGTTCCCCCGGCGGGCCCCTCGTCCTCGGCCACACAGCGACCCCAGGACCGCACCGTCGAACCGGTCCAGCCTGTGTGGACCGAGGACGACCCCCTCGGCCTCTACGTCGACGAGCCGGCCGGCACCACCCCGCCTGCCGCGAGCAGGCCGCCCGGACCGCCTGCCAAGGGCATGCGCGGGGTCAAGTCGATCGTCGTCGTGCTGACCGGTCTCGCGATCGGCATCGCCGCGCTGGCGGGCGCCTCCACGGCGACGATGCTGGTCATCGGCCTGGCCACGCTCGGCGCCGGCATGCTGCTCGGCGGGTTCGTCGGCCGCACGCTGGCCCTGCTGCCGCTGGGCATCCTGCTGGCGGTCGGCGCGGTGGCCAGCACGGTGTTCCCCGCAGTACCGAAGAACTTCGCGGACACGAACTACGTCGCGCCGACCGGTCAGACCATCACGGCGACCGGGACCAGCTACGAGTTCGACGCCGGGTCGGTGCGTCTGGACCTGACCAAGGCGACGTTCGGCCCGGGTGCGAAGGTCCAGGTGAACGGCGGCCTCGGCGAGGTGGTCGTCAAGGTACCGCCGGACGTCGACGTGAAGGGGCAACTGTCGACCGAGATGGGAGACGTCGTCTTCCTCAACCAGAGCAAGGGCGGCCATAATGCCCAACTGACGCTCGACGACCTCGGCACCGACGGCAAGGCCGGCGAACAGGTCACTCTGGATCTGAACCTCAAACTCGGCAGCATCAAGGTGGAACGCGGATGAGCCAGCAGCCACACAAGACCACGCCGGACGTGCCCGGCGTGGTGGCCGGCACGGTCCTCGCCGGCGCGGCCACGATCTGGATGCTGACCGACGGCGGCGTCCTGCAACCTGACGACCTCGGCGTCACCAGCGCCCTCCTCCTGGTCACGGCCGGCGTACTCGGCCTGGCCGCCTCGCGTCGCGGTTAACTCGATGGACGGCGCGGCGGGGAGTTCTCTAAGCTCCACGCCGTGACCAGCCCGGAGGCAGACAGACCGTAACCACCGGCTGTTCCGTGTGACGCACACCGGACGGCCGGAGACGACCCACGGCAGGCGATCCGTCCTGCCGCCGTCTTCTCATGGTTGCGGAGTGCCTCCATGCCTTTCGTTGCACTGCCTCTTGTGCTGTACCTGCTCGGCCTGGCCGTTTTCGCCCAGGCGACCTCCGAATTCATGCTCTCCGGACTCGGCCCGGACATCGCCCGCGACCTGGGCATCTCGATCCCGGCCGCCGGCTGGCTCACGTCGGCGTTCGCGCTCGGCATGATCGTCGGCGCACCGGCGATCGCGGTCCTCGGCGCCCGCTGGCCGCGCCGGCGGACCCTGCTGACGACACTGACCGTTTTCCTCGCCGTCCACGTGATCGGCGCGCTGACCACGAGCTTCACCGTCCTGCTGGTCACCCGGGTGCTGGCCGCTCTCGCGAACGCGAGCTTCCTGGCCGTCGCGCTCGCCACCGCCACCGGCCTCGTCCGCCCGGACGCCAAGGGCCGCGCGACCTCGATCCTGCTCGGCGGTACGACGCTCGCGTGCATCGTCGGCGTACCGGCGGGTGCGGTGCTCGGGCGGTACCTCGGCTGGCGGTCCGCGTTCTGGGCGGTCGCGATCGTGTCGCTCCCGGCGCTGATCGCGATCCTGCGCTCGGTCCCGGACCGGGGCACCGGCCCGGCGACGGTCGGCGCGTTCCGGGTCCGGCCGCGGCTCGCCGTACTGCTGCTGCTCGGGGCGCTCGTGAACGGCGCGACGTTCTGCTCGTTCACGTACCTCTCGCCGGTGCTGACCGAGGTCACCGGGTTCGGAGCGGGATGGGTGCCGGTCATGCTCGCGCTCTTCGGCCTCGGCTCGTTCGCGGGCGTCACCGTCGCCGGCCGGTACGCCGACCGTCGCGACGACCGGCTCGTCCTTGTTGCCGGCGGCATCTTGCTGCTCGGTTGGTGCGCGTTCGCCCTCACCGCGGCGTACGACGTACCGGCAGTCGCCCTGGTCCTCGTCCAAGGCGCACTGTCCTTCGCGGTCGGCTCGACGCTGATCTCCTCCGCGCTGTACGCCGGCGCCGAGACACCGGTCCTGACCGGCGGGCTCGCCACCGCCGCGCTGAACGTCGGCGCGGCCGGCGGACCGGTCCTCGGCGGGCTCGCGATCGGGCCGGCCGGCTACCACGGCCCGCTGTGGGTCAGCGCGGCCCTGGCGGGTACGGCGCTCTGCGTGGGCGCGCTCTCGGTTAGTCTTGTTCATCGCGAGGGGCCCTGGTGAGCGGGTCCCGTGGTCGAGGAGTTCTCTGATGGTGCGCGGCACCGTGAAGTGGTTCAACGCGGACAAGGGCTACGGTTTCCTGGCCGTCGACGGGCAGGACGACGTGTTCGTGCACTGGAGCAAGATCGTCTCCGCCGGGTACAAGACGCTCGAGGACGGCCAGCACGTCGAGTTCGAGATCGTCGACGGACCGAAGGGCCGCGAGGCCGACGCCGTCACCCCGATCTGACGGGCAGTAATCTGCCGTACCCGATAACCTGACCTCTCATCGTGTGAGGGGTGAGTTGTGACAGAGCCGGTACCGGTGATCCGCAAGCTCGAGCATGCGCTCGCCGACGACGACTTCGCCTGGTCCTTGATGCTGGTCGGCGAGGACCAGGCGGACAAGCTCGCGACACTGACCGCGGACCTGCGCGGGCCGTTCTCGGCAACCGGTGACAGCAAGCGCATCACCTCCGGCTTCTCGTACTGGGGGATCGCCCCGACGATCGCCTGGGCGAACGCCACCAACGACCCGTTCTACCTGGTCATGAAGGCGGGCACGGAGTCGTTCCTGCGGCACTGGCGCAAGCTCCGGCCGCACGTCGACAACGGCGGGTTCCACCTGGTCAGCCTCGGCGTCGGCACCGGCGTCAAGGACCGCACGATCCTCAGCGACCTGCGCCGGCACAACCGGCACATGTACTACATCCCGGTCGACATGAGCTCGGAGATGCTGCGGATGGGCACGCTCGAGCCGGTCCGCGGCGCCCGCTTCCCGGTGTCCCAGGTGCTGCCGGTGCAGCTGGACTTCTCGATCGACGACAACATGGACGAGCTCGCGCAGATGCTGGCCCGGCTGGTCGGCGACGAGCCGATCCTGTTCACCCTGACCGGGAACACGCTGGCAAACTTCGAGAGCGACGACGAGCTGCTCGGCACGCTCACCCGGGTGCTGCGCCCGCAGGACCGGCTGTTGCTCGAGGTGGCGAGTACGACGCGACTCGACCAGGAGACCGCCGACGCGGCCGCGGACGAGTACCACCAGA
Organism: Kribbella shirazensis; assembly: GCF_011761605.1. GTDB lineage: Bacteria > Actinomycetota > Actinomycetes > Propionibacteriales > Kribbellaceae > Kribbella > Kribbella shirazensis. The sequence goes on from NZ_JAASRO010000001.1 coordinate 8,491,034, forward strand.
CCCGCGCGTTCGCGGAGTTCGTCACCAGCGCCCTGCGGTACAACACCGACCTCAAGATCAGCAACGACTTGGTGAAGTTCATCGGCGAGGTCGAGGACGACGATGCCCTGCTGGTGAAGATCCTCTGGCAGAACGACACCGGTGAGGAGATCCGGATGGAGCTGCCGGACCACACCGAGGTGGTGCTCCCGGTCGGCGACACGATCCGGCTCTACACGACCCGCAAGTACTCCACCACCCGGCTCAAGCGGCTCACCGAGGCCTGCAGACTGACCCCGGTCGAGGCGATCCAGTCCCAGTTCCGCTACACCCGCCGCCCGAACCCGTTCGGCCTGGAGTTGCTGCTGCTCGCACCGGAGGCGGCCGGCGAGACCGCGAACACCCTCGCCGACGACATCTGGGCCACGTGAGCCGGATGAACCGGCGGACCGTCGTCAGCGTGGCGACGTACGGCCTGCTCGCGCTCGCGTTCGTGCTCGGCGTCATCTGGTTCTTCTGGCCGCAGAACTCGCGCTGGGAGCCGGCGGTCAACTCGCTCACGCTGGTCGCCGGGCTGACGGGCATCTTCGTCGAGCGGCTGACGGCCGAGGCGGAACGCCGTACCGAGGTCCTGCGGGCCGTCGCGGACGAACTGCACGAGAACACCCGGTTGCTGAGTGACCAGCGGTTCTCGCCGGACGCGCCGACCAGCCGGCAGGTGTACCCGCGACTGATCGTGTCCGCTGTCGATCTCGCACTGGTGTCCGGCGCGCTCGGGCTGCACCGGGACGCCGAGCTGGTCGGTCTGCTGCACCGCTGGCGGGACACAGTGCACCTGTTCAACCGGCGACTCGACCTGACCGAGGTCAGCACGTTCTCGAACACCATCTCGCCGGCCGAGCTGGCCGCCTTCCGCCGGGCCCTGCACCGTGAGGACAGCTACTTCGCTGCCACCCGCGCGATGCTCCAGGAACTGCTGGACAAGCTGCCCAAGACTTAACGGCCGAGGCCGTAACCGCCGCAGCTGCTGCCAGTAGTGGCAAATTCTGCTGAGCCGTTGACTTGGCGTCACCGCGAGAGCTTCACTTTCGGACAGGACCGTAAATACGGCACCCCGGAGGCAATCCCATGCGATCTGTCCGCTCGCTTCTCGCACTGGCACTCGCCACCCTGCTCGCCACACCCCTGAGTACGCCCCCCGAGGCGGGGCACCAGCCACCTGTGGGCACAGTCGTCTCACTCGGTACGCCGCTGTCCGACGTACTGCTCATCGGTGGCACCGTCGCACCCGGACCGAACGGCAAGACCGCGATCTGGAACGTGTCCACCGGCAGTCCGGCGTACCTGAACGCCATCGACCCGGCCACGGGCGACAGCCTGCTGTCCACCGCCCTGCCCGGTGCGGACGGCAGCTACGCGGTCGCCGCGACCCCCGACGGCACGATCTATGTCGGCACCTACAACAACGGCCACCTCTACCGGCTGCGCCCGGGCGGCAGCGTCGAGGACCTCGGCCGGCCGATCGCGTCCGAGTCGTTCATCTGGCGGATCACCACCGACGAACAGGGCAACGTGTACGGCGGCACGTACCCGAACGGCAAGGTGTTCCGGTACGACGACCAGACCGGCGCGATCCGCGACTACGGCACGATGCTGGCGGGCCAGACGTACGTCAAGAGCATCGATTACGCGGGCGGCAAGGTGTACGCCGGCACGATGCCCGACGCGCACGTCATGGAGCTCGACGTCGCCACCGGCGCGAAGACCGAAGTACCGTCACCGCCCGGACTCGGCGACCCGTCCGACAAGGTCGTGTACGACCTGAACGCCCGCGGCGGACGCGTGTACGTCCGGATCAGCACGGCGTTCCCCGGCCCGCTGTACGTCTGGGACATCGCCACCCGCGCATGGGTCGACGAGATCCCGAACGCGCACGGCCTGGACATCTCCCCGATCGGCGCGGACGGCTCGCTGTACCTGATCCAGAGCAGCGAACTGAAGAAGTACGACCCGGCCACCAAGACCCTGTCCGGTACCGGTCTGACGTTCACCGGCCGGATCCAGAACGCCCGTTCGATCGGGTACGCCGACCTGAACCTGCCCGACTACCCGGGCACCAGCGTCGTCGGCACCCTGTGGCGCGGTGAGGAGTTCCGGTACAACCCGCAGACCGGCAAGTCGGAGATCTTCCAGACCAAGGTCCGGCGGGAGCCGATCGAGATCCTGTCCGTCGGGGGCGGCAAGGACAACATCTACGCCGGCGGTTTCCTGAACGGCGGCGTGTCGGTGGTCAACCCGACGACGGGCGAGGCGAAGTTCAACCGGTTCTCGCAGGTCGAGGCGCTGATGGAGGGGTCCGACGGCACGGTCTGGGTCGGCGCCTACCCGGAGGCCCGCCTCTACTCCTACGACACCACGAAGCCCTGGAGCAGCCCGGAGTACTCCCCCGGACCGCCCGGCACGCCGGACAACCCGAAGCGGCTGCTCAACCTGAAGCCCGACCTCCTGCAGACCCGCGCCCGCGCGCTCACCGAGGTGGACGGCAAGATCGCGGTCGGCACCGTCCCGGACGGCGACCGGCTCGGCGGCGCTCTGGTCATCTACGACCCGGTGACCAACACCGCGGAGAAGTACCGCAACGTGGTCCAGGACGAGTCCGTCTTCGGCCTCACCTCCCGCGACGGCATCGTGTACGGCGGTACGTCGATCGCCGGCGGCCTGTCCACCACCCCGCCGACACGGACCGCGGGCACAGTGTTCGCGTGGGACGTGGCAGGAAAGAAGAAGCTGTGGGAGAGCGTGCCGGTACCGGGCCGGGCGACCGTCTCGGCGGTCACGATGGGCCCGGACGGCCTGCTGTGGGGCGTGGCCGGGAAGACTGTGTTCGCGGTGGCCCCGGACACCGGCAAGGTGAAGAAGTCCTTCACGCTCGGTGCGACGAACTCCAGCGGCGACATCGTCGCCACCCCGGAGGCCGTTTACGTGAGCATCGACCTGAACAAGATCTACCGGATCGCGCCGGGCGACAAGGCCGTCCCGACGCTGTTCGTCGAGCACGCGCACCGGCGGCTCGGCGTCCGGGGGGATCGCCAGTTGCTGATGACGAACGGCTCCGAGCTGTTCCGAGTTGATATCAGCCGTTGACAGCCGAAATTCACCCCGGCTACTTTCGGTCCTGACCGTTATTCGGTTCGACTAGTTCCGGCCCTGACTTCCGGACACACCCTGGGGGTGCGATGAAATCCACCGTCCGCCGCATCGCGGCACCACTGACGGCGCTCGTTCTCGCCGCCGCGCTCAGTTCCTGCGGCGGAGGCGACGACAGCAGCGGCGCAGGAGAGAAGAAGAGCGTCACGCTCTGGATGTACCCGGTGATCGCCGATCAGGCGGCCAGCGACGCCTACTGGAAGAAGGTCGAGACCGACTTCGAGGCGGCGAACTCCGGGTTCGACCTGAAGATCGAGGCGCAGCCGTGGGCGAAGCGCGAGGAGAAGGTCGCGGCCGCGTTCTCCGGTAAGAAGGGTCCGGACGTCCTGCTGATGATCCCGGACCAGATCCCGCAGTACGTGACGAGCGGCTCGCTGGAGCCGGTCGACGACGTCATCGAGCCGGAGAAGGACAAGTTCCTGCCGGCCGCGATTCCCGGCCTGACCGTCGAGGGCAAGGTGTACGGCGCCCCGATCTACCACACGGTCACGACCACGATGTACAACAAGACCGTCCTGGCCAAGGCGGGCATCAGCAAGCCGCCGGCGACCTGGGACGAGATCAAGGCCGCCGCGCCGAAGCTGAAGGCCGCCGGGTTCTCCACACTGGACTACTCGGCCTCGCCGGAGGCGACGCTGAACCTGAACTTCTACCCGCTGCTCTGGCAGGCCGGCGGCAAGGTGTTCGCCGACGACGGCAAGAGCGTCACGTTCAACCAGGCTCCCGGCCTGGAGGCGCTGACCTTCCTGAAGTCGCTGTGGGACCAGGGCGCGATCCCGAAGACCGCGCTCACCGCGGGCAACGTGGTCGCGGACTCGCCGTTCGGCAAGGGTCAGGTCGCGATGGCGATGACCAGCGTGCCGGCCGACGTCGCCACGGTGACGAAGACCTGGGGCGCGGCGAACATCGAGCTCGGCGCACCGCTGACCGGCCAGAAGCAGGTCGGGTTCGGGCTGCCGGGCGGTCTGGTCGTCAACGCGGCCTCGGAGAACGTCGACGGGGCGAAGAAGTTCCTGTCGTTCATGGTCCAGTCGGCCCAGCTCGACGCGCTGAGCAAGGCGTCGGGGTTCTACTCGCCGCGCAGCGACGCCAAGTCCGAGTCGACCGACCCGCACGCGGCGAAGTTCCGGGACGCGTTGCAGTACGCGATCCCCGGTGAGCCGAACCCGTCGGCGCGGCAGATCATGTCGTTCCTGAGCACGGAGATCCAGGCCGTGCTGACCGGCAAGAAGCAGCCGCAGCAAGCGCTCGACGACGCCGCCAAGCAGGCCAACGACCTGCTGTCGAGGCAGCGTTGACCGACACACAGACGACGGTCGCGGGTCGGGCGGGACCCGCGACCAGCCGTCCTCGAGGCGGACCGCGCCGGCGGCCGTGGGTCGGCCTGCTGTTCGTGGCGCCGATGCTCCTGCTGTTCCTGCTGTTCCGGTTCCTGCCCGCGATCGGGGCGTTCTTCCTCTCGCTGACCGACTACCGGATCAGCGGCAAGTGGGACTTCGTGGCCCTCGACAACTACACGCGACTGTTGTCGGACAAGGTATTCCACGAGGCGCTGGTAGTGACGATCACCTACACGGTGATCTTCGTCCCGCTGACGGTCCTGCTGTCGCTCGGCACCGCCGTACTGCTGCACCAGGTGGTGTGGAAGCGCGGGTTCTTCCGCGGTGTGTTCTTCCTGCCGTACGTGACCAGCATCGTGCTGGCCGCGGTGATCTGGAAGTGGATCTACGACGCGCAGGACGGACTACTGAACTCGGTTCTCGGACTGGTGAGTGTCGGCCCGATCGACTTCCTCAGCCAGTCGGGCACGGTGCTTCCGTCGATCGCGGTGACGTCGGCGTGGAAGGGCTTCGGGTACTCGATGCTGATCCTGCTCGCGGGCCTGCAGGCGGTGCCGAAGTCGTACCTCGAGGCGGCGATGATCGACGGCGCGGGGACCTGGCAGCGGTTCCGGTACGTGACGCTGCCGCAGCTGCGGCCGGTGCTGTTCTTCGTGCTGGTGATCGAGACCATCGGCGCGTTCCAGGTCTTCGACGCGATGTACGTGATGACGGGCGGCGGACCGGTGCGGTCCAGCTACTCGCTCGTGTACTTCCTGTACGACAGCGGTTTCAAGTACTTCGACTTCGGCTACGCCAGCGCGATCGGTCTGGTGCTGTTCCTGATCGTGCTGATCGTCTCGCTCGTACAGCGCCGGCTCGTCGGGAGGGACGACTAGATGGTCAACGTGCTCGAACGTCCGCCGGTCCGGGAGCTCAGCGAGACCCCGTCCGCCGGACGCCGTGGAGCGGCCCGGCTGACGCTGCCGACGTTGCTGACGCTGACCGCGATCGTGACCATCGTGCCGTTCGCGGCGATGGTACTGGTCGCGTTCGCGCCGCCGAGCGGGCGGACCTTCCCGGACGCTCTGAACCCGGCGAACTTCACCCTCGACAACTTCGCGAAGGTGCTGTCCAGCTCGGACATTCCGCGCTGGACGGTGAACTCACTGCTGTACTCGCTGATCTCGGTCGTCTTCGTGCTGCTGTTCGCGGCGATGGCCGGGTACGCGTTCGCGAAGAAGAAGTTCCCCGGCCGGGAGATCATGTTCTGGGCCTTCCTCGCCACGCTGATGGTCCCGTTCCAGGCGACGCTGATCCCGTCGTACATCCTGGTCGCCCGGCTGGACTGGGTGGACAGCTACTGGGGGCTGATCGTGCCCACGCTGGCCAATTCCCAGGCCGTGTTCCTGATGCGGCAGTTCATCCTGCAACTGCCCGACGAACTGTTCGAGGCGGCCGAGATCGACGGGGCTCCGGAGTGGCGGATCTTCACCACGATCGTGCTGCCTCTGGTCCGTCCGGTCCTGGCCACACTGGGCATCTTCGTCTTCCTCTGGCACTGGAACGACTTCCTGTGGCCCCTGGTCATCGGCCAGTCCGGCGAGATGCAGACGCTCACGGTCGGTCTCGCCACCCTCCAGACGCAGGCCGTCCCGATCAACCACGTCATGGCGGGCGCGACCATCACGGTCGTCCCGAGCCTGCTCGTGTTCGGGCTCCTGCAGCGCTACCTCACCGACTCCATCGCGATGTCGGGACTCAAGGCGTAGAACATGAAGGCATGACGACGTACGCACCGGCTGAGGCATCCTGCAACGGTTCATGGGGCGGTTGCGGGATCGCTCGGGCAGCTCGACCGGTTGGTCGAGCTGCTCGAGGATCACCGGACCCGGCTACGCGGCGAGGGCGCGAAGCTGATCGCCACCCTCGACGTACTGGACGGGAAGATCGCGCACTATCGCGCGGTGTCGGCGAGGAAGTAGGGGTACGGCAGGGACTCCGGGCGGCTCGCGGTGTCGAGACGCTCCATCAGCTCCGGCGGGAGTTCGAACTCCGCGGCACCGAGGAGATCGTCGAGGTACGCCGGTGTCCGCGGGCCGATGATCGGCGCCGTGACGCCGGGGCGCTGCATCAGCCACCGCACCGCCACCTGCGGAAGGGTGCGCCCGGCCTCGGCCGCGACCGCTGTGAGCTCGTCGATCACGTGCCAGGTGTGGTCGTTGGCGTAGCGGTCCCAGGAATGCGTGCCCGGCGTGGAAACCTTGCTGTCCGCGGGTGGTGCCGTCATCCCGCGGTGGAACGCGCCGGACAACCAGCCCGACCGCAGCGGCGACCAGGTGATGACGCCCAGCCCTTCGTTCTTGCACACCGGCAGCAGCTCCCACTCGGGTGAGCGGTCGAGCAGGGTGTAGAGCGGCTGGAGGCTCGACAACGGCGCCCAACCGTTGTGCGCACAGAGGTCGACCGCCTTCTGCAGCTGCCATCCGGAGAAGTTGCTGACACCGATGTAGCGGACCTTGCCGGCGCGCACGAGCGTGTCGAGCGTGGACAGCGTTTCGGTCAACGGAGTCTCGTTGTCCCAGAGATGCAGTTGATACAGGTCGATGTAGTCCGTACCGAGACGCCGCAGGCTCGCGTCGACCGCGTCCAGGATGTGCTTGCGGGACAGCCCCTGATCGTTCGGCAGCGGACCCATCCGTCCGTAGACCTTGGTCGCGATCACGTAGTCCTCACGCCGCTGCGCCTTCAACCACCGCCCGACCACCTCCTCCGACGCGCCGGCGTTGTACACGTCGGCCGTGTCGATGAAGTTCCCACCGGCGTCGGTGAACGCCTGCAAGATCGTCCGACTGTCCTGCTCATCCGTCCGCGCCCCGAACATCATCGCCCCAAGACACAACCCACTGACCTTGAGCCCGGTCGCTCCAAGTTGTCTGTAGTCCATGCGTTTCTCCTATGTCAAGCCGCGGCTGCGAGTCTGGTGGCGGCCGTGGTTGACGGGTTGTTTTTGAGGGTGTTGAACACGACGCGGGCGAGTCGCCGTTTGAGGCAGCGCAGGGCTTCGGTCTTGGTGTCGCCGGCAGCGAGGCGTTTGTCGTAGTAGGTCTTGCCGAGGCCGCCGCGACGGATCTGGGTGACCGCGATGCGGTGCAAGGCGGCGTTGAGCTGGCGGTTGCCGGACTTGTTCAGCCGGACCCGGCCTTTGGTGCGCCCGGACCAGACCGGGATCGGTGCGGCCCCGGCGTGCATGGCGTACTTGGCCTCGTGAGCGAACCGGGCGATCCCGGCGGTCTCACCGACGATCTTCGCCGCGGTCAGCGCGCCACAGCCGGGCAGCTCGAGCAGCGCGGGAGCCTGGACAACTGCCAGGGCGGCGATCTCCTTCTCCAGCGCGTTCACCCGCCCGGTCACCGCGTCGATGTCGGCGAGGAGCTCGCGGGCCAGCCGCGCATCGATCCCGGACCGGCCGGCCAGGAACTCCGCGAGCTGGCGGCGGGTGGCGGCTCGCTTCAGCGCCTTCGGCGCCGGGTCCACGGTGGGGTCGATCCGGTGCAGATGCCAGCGGAACCGGTTGATGACCTGGGTGCGCTGAGCGACCAGATCATCGCGGTGATCAACCAGCAACTTCAACTCCCGCGACGCCTCGTCATGGCTCGCCTCGGGCAGGCCGGGCTCACGCAGCACGGCCCGGGCGACCGCGAGCGCGTCGATCGGGTCGGACTTGCCACGGGTGCGGGCAGTACGGCGTTGTTCGGCCATCATCTTCGGCGGCACCCGCACCACCTGCTGCCCGGCGTCGAGCAGGTCGATCTCCAGTCGCGCGGACAGGTGACGGCAGTCCTCGATGCCCCACTTCACCCCGACACCCTCAGCCCCGAACTCACGCTGGACCCATCGGACGGCCTTGTCGTGACCGGATGTGTCGGCCTTCACCGTGAGTTCGCCGAGCTTGCGCCCGGCGTCGTCGACCGCGACGAACGTGTGCGTCCGCTTGTGCACATCGGCACCAACAACAACCCGTGACACCATGGAGGCTGCCTCCTTCACTCAGATGCGAGGGACGGTTGGACCGGCCGGCGGACACATCTCAGTCGGGGGCGGTGCCACGCTCCTATCAAGTCACGCCGGCCGGCTCCTTCACACCCGGTGCCGGCAAAACGCATGCCCGCCAGACCCGAGGGCCGGCACGGACGCTATGAGCCAGACACCAGATGCTCAGGATCCAACCACCGCACGAGCGGCGACATCACCCTGACACTGACCGCGACGCTAAACGCTGGAGCGCACTCCAGCTCAAGAGAACTCCCCACGCGTGCTACGCGGGCGCTTACTTCGTCGCGACGCTCCTCAGCGCGCCCGCTCCGCGCGCTCCCACCCGCCCCCGGGCTTAGCGCCCGGATTTTTAGCTGCCGGCTACCGCCGGCGAGTTTGCGGGCTGCCGCCCGCGAGCTGCTCGCTGCGCTCGCGTGCGACAACCCGACGGATTGCACCGACTCGGACGTGACTGTTGTCGTGCCGGACTGTGGCGACGGCACTGACGCGTCGTGAACACCGCAGATCCGTTAGGCCCTACACCCCTCTCGTCACCCTCCTCCCTCGCCTTGCCGCATCTCGCCGCGTCTGTTCGTCGAGTCGTGGAAATCGGCTGGCTGCGGGAGCCTTTACCCACGACTCGCAATCGGGGTAGCAGCCAAACGCCACGACTCGACGCCGGGCCCGGTAAGGCCCGGCCCGGCCCGGCCCGGGGAGTCGACCAGAGGCCTGTGCAACACACGACCACGTGCGCGGCGCATGACGCCCAACTTCCGTTGCCCATCACCACGATCAGCGCTCGCCACCGCAGTCCGTTGGGTAGTCGCTCGCGAGCGCAGCGAGCAGCTCGCGGGCGGCAGCCCGCAACTCGCCGGCGCCAGCCGGCAGCTGGGAATCCGGGCGCTAAGCCCGGGGGCGGGTGGGAGCGCGCGTAGTGGTCGCGCCGGAGGAGCGTAGCGACGACAGAGCGAGCGCGTAGCACGCGTGGGCCGGAGGATTTACAGGATCTCTCCGAAGGATTCGATGGCGCGGAGGGCGTCGGCTTGGGGCATGCCGGGGGGTTGGATGCGGAGGATGATGCCGTCGGCGCCCATTTGCTCGTAGTGGGACAGGCGGTCGGCGCATTCGGCGCGGGAGCCGATGACGCTGCGGTCGGCTATGGCGTCCCAGCCTTGGGTGTAGCGGGCCGCGTCCGTCGACGTGCGCTTCCAGCCGGTGTAGGCGTCGTACAGGTCGCGTAGCGGCTCCTCCAGCGCCTTGCGGGCGTCCTGCGACGTGTCGGCGCAGTACCCCTCCCGGCACAGGATGACCTCCTGCCCGAGCGTTCCGGCGCCGCGGGGGTACGACAGGTACTCCGAGATCTTCGCCGGCAGGTCCGCGTCGAGCTCGTTGAAGGACGTCGTCCAGCCGTCGCACATCCGCGCAGTGCGTTCCAGTACGGCGGACACGCGTCCCCCGTTCCACAACCGCGGTCGCGGCGACTGGACGGGTCGCGGCGACAGGTACGCCTCCTGGATCGTGTTGAACTTCCCCTCGTACGTGACCTCGTCCGACGTCCACAGCCGGGTCAGGATCTCCAGCCCCTCCTCGAACCGCGCGACCCGCTCCCGCTGCGTCACGCCGTACAGCGCGAACTCCTCCGGCCGGTACCCGAGCACGAACCCGGCCGTCAGCCGTCCGCCGGACAGTACGTCGATGTGCGCCAGCGTCTCCGCGAGTACGACGGGGTCGTACAGCGGCGCCACGATCCCCGCGGTCGCGATCCCGATCCGTGAGGTGTGTGCCGCCAGCCACGTCATCGACGTCAGGATCTCGTGGTACCCGGGCCGATGCAGGTGCCGCTCGCCCAGCACGACCCACTCGAATCCGGCCTGCTCGGCCAGCCGCGCCTGCTCGACGGCGTCCGCCAGTTGCGGCCGCTCGTCCGGGGTGCCGTAGAGGTTCAGATACAGACCCAGCCGCATCGGGGAGCCACCTTCCGTTGACAGGGAGCACTCAGGGTATTTACGGTCTTGACCGTAAATGCTTTCCGCTCAGATTGCGACCCCTAGGAGCCGGGATGAGTCTTGCAGCAGAGCCGGCCGGGTTGCCGGACGGGGGATCAGCGCCGATCAGCGCGATCAAGACCCGGGTGGTGAGTGCGGCGTACCGCCGGCCGTTCCAGATCAGCAGTGGGGTCAGCAACGAGCTGATCAGCCTGGTCGTCGAGGTGCACACCGCCGACGGCGCCGTCGGGATCGGCGAGACGTCACCGATGACGGCGTACACCGGTGAGACGCTGGCCGGTGTCCAGACCGCGATCGAGGAGCACCTCGCCCCGGCGCTGATCGGCCGCGACCCGCTCGACCGTGCGGGCGCCCACGTCGTGATGGACGGCGTACTGCGCGGCCAGCAGGTCGCGAAGGCCGGTCTCGACATCGCGCTGTTCGACCTGGCCGGGCGGCTGAGCGGCTGGCCGGTGCACGCCTTGCTCGGCGGCAGTGTCCGCGACCGCGTGCAGACCACGTGGGTCGTCGGTCTCGGCACGCTCGACGAGATGGCCGCCGAGGCCGCGGAGTACGCCGGCCGCGGGTTCCGGCACCTGAAGGTGAAGGGCGGCCACGACCCCGCCAAGGACCTCGAACTGATCCGCGCCGTCCGCGCCGCGATCCCCGCCGACGCCGAGCTGTGCCTCGACGCCAACGAGGGGTACGACGCGACGACCGCGATCCCGTACCTGCAGAAGATGAGCGCCGCCGGGCTCACGCTGCTCGAGCAGCCGCTCCCGCGCTGGGACCTCGCCGGCCTGGTGCGGCTGCGGGACCGCCTCGACGTCCGGGTGATGGTCGACGAGAGCATGCACTCGCTGCACGACGCCCTGGAGATCGCGCGCCGCGGCGCCGCCGACGTCCTGAACATCAAGATCCTCAAGGTCGGCGGGCTGCACCGCGCACTGCAGATCGCCGCGGTGGCCGAGGCCGCCGGGCTCGCGGTGAAGGTAGGCTCGATGCCGGAGTTGGGCGTGGCCACGCTGGCCGCCGTCCACCTGGCCGCGGCCGTCCCCGGAGCGACCGTCGCGGCGGACCTGGTGGGGCCGCTGATGGTCGACGAGGACCCGCTCGCCCCGACGGTGTTCGCCGACTGCGACGGCTGGATCGACGTACCCAAGCGGCCCGGTCTCGGGCACGATGTCTAGCGCAGTCTGAGAGGTGACCTGATGCACCCGCTCGTAGAACGGCTCCGCGGCACATTGCTTCCCGCGGTCGTCACCCCGATGGATTCGGACGGCGTCGTCGCGTACGACGCCTTGTCCGCGTACGCCGTGACGCTGACCAAGCACGCGATCGGCGGAGTCGCCGTGTGGGCGCACACGGGACGCGGACTGTACCTGTCGCCGGGCGACCGCGCGAAGGTGCTCGAGACATGGCGTGCGGCGACCGACGTACCGATCGTGGCCGGTGTCGGCGTACCGAAGTCGTCGGCGGCGCAGACGCTGGAAGAGGCGGCGGACGCGACGGTCGAGATGGCACGCGCCGCGGCGGCCGGTGGGGCCGACGCAGTCATGGTCTACCCGCTAGCAGCGCTAGGACAACTATCGGCGATAGCGGACGGCCACGCGCAGGCGGTCGCGCTGCACGAACGGGTGGCGGCCGAGAGCGGGCTGCCGCTGGTCGGGTTCTACCTGCACGGCGAGGCCGGCGGATACCCGTACTCCCCCGCGTTGATCCGCGACCTGCTGAGCCTCGACGCGATGCTCGGCGTGAAGACCGCGACGCTCGACCGGGCGATCGGGTGCCAGGACGCGATCTGGGCCGGGCGCGGCACCGGGAAGCTGCTGATCACCGGCGAGGACCGGATGTACGGGCCGTCGTTCATGTGGGGCGCGGACACGGCGCTCGTCGGGATCGCCTCGGCACAGGTCGAATTGTCGGCCGCCGTACTGCGGGCCTGGACGGCCGGCGATCACGCGGCGTTCCTCACGGCGTCGGAGCGGCTGGACCGGTTCGCGGCGGCGACGTTCTACGCACCGATCGAGGGTTACGTGCAACGGATGCTGTGGGCAGCCGAGTGGGAGGGCCTGGTGCCGGCCACTGCGGCGCACGATCCCTACGGACCGGAGCTTCCGCCGAGCGAACGCGAACTGGTCATCCGCTGCCTCGAGGAGCTGCACCCGGGGGTGTCTGATGGTTCCGCGCCGTAGCGAGGAGGTGCTCGGTGCGGTGCATCGGCGTGCGGGGGCGAAGGTCTCGATGCGGAGCATCGTGGCCTTTGCACCCGTGCGGCGAGGTGCCGTGCCGAGTGCCCCGCAGTAGGCGTGGAACCATCAGACAGCCCCGGACGCGGGGCAGTGGGTGGCGCGCTCCCTCCTTCGCTCCACCACACCGACACCGCCAGGACCCGCCTCAGGGGGTGGCGGTAATTGTGGTCTTGGCCGAAACTAGGAGAGCGCGACCTGAACGTCAAGATCTCGGGGCCCGCCTGCGCTATTCTGCGACTTGAGGGCCAGACCAGAAGTCGTCGGAGGACTGCCGTGAGGATCTGCTCAGCCGCGAGTCACGCCCCAGGGCCCGACTGATGGCGCTCGCGGTGGGCGTGGTCGGCCCCGAGGACCTGGTCCAGCGGGTGACCGCGGTCGGCGCACCGAGCGGCACCACGCTCCTCCCCCTGCCGTACCGGCACGAGACCGAAGCAGTCGAGCTCGTCGAGCAGTCGCACTCGGACGTGGACGCCTTCCTGTTCACCGGCGTCGTCCCGTACACGATCGCCACCGAGGCCGGGGTGATCGACCGGCCGGCGATGTACGTGTCGTACGACGGGGCGACGCTGCTGCGCGCGCTGGTCGAGCTGCTGCGGCTCGGGCACAACGTCACCCAGTTCTCGATCGACACGCTTCGGCGGTCCGAAGTACTGGAGACCCTGATCGAGGCGAAGCTGCCGACAGACCGGATCGAGGTCCTGCCGTACCGTCCCGGGCTGACGTCGGACGACATCGTGTCGTTCCACCGCGCCGCGCGGGACAAGCACGACACGAAGGTCGCGATCAGTTGCCTGGGATCGGCGTTCCACCTGATCGAGAACGAGATGCCCTCGGTCCGGCTCGCCCCGTCGCGCTACTCGATCCGGTCGACGCTGCAGGCGCTCATCCTCACCACGACCGGCCAGCACGTCGGCGACGCCCAGGTCGCGCTCGGCGTCATCGATCTGCCCGAGCCCGACGACGCGCTGGCCGCGGACCTCATCACCCTCGGCGGCAGCCTCGCGGCGCTCCCCGACGGCCGCCACCTCGTCGTCACCACGCGCGGGTTGCTGGAGCAGGCCACCGAACAGTTCTCGCGGATGCCGTTGCTCGACCACCTGGCGGCACGGCACAGCACGGCGTACGTCGGCTTCGGTGTCGGCCGTACTGCGGCCGAAGCCGAGGCACTCGCCCGTCGCGCCGTGGGCCGCGCCGCCTCGATCGGCTCCGTCGCCGGCGTCGTCTCGATGTCCGACGACGTCGAGATCGTCATCGAACCGACCGGCGACCAGCCCACCACCGTCCGCGGCACCGAAAGCCTTCCGCTCCTCGCCCGCCGCGTCGGCCTCAACACCCAAACCCTCGCCCGCATGCGAGAACTCACCGCCGCCCTCCCCGACGGCCTCACCACCCAAGACGTCGCCGACCACCTGGCCGTCCAGCTCCGCACCGCGCGCCGAGTCCTCAAACGCCTCGAACGAGCCGGCCTCGCAGCCCCCACCGGCACCCAACAACACGGCCGCACCGGCCGCCCACCCACGGTCTACCTGATCCGCCTGTAGCCGTCAGCGGAGAGACTTCTGGAAGAAGCGCCTGGCCTCGTCCGCCACGTCGTACCAGTCGTTGCCAAGGCTGTGTCGCCCACCGGCGATCGGCAGCAGCCGCGACCGCGCGCCGACTCCGAGCAGTGCGCGATGGAGCCGTTCGGCCTGCTCGTACGGAACCGTCTCGTCGGCAGTGCCATGGATGATCAGGAAGGGTGGTGCGTCGGCGCTGACGTGGGCGACCGGGCTTGCCGCACGCAACTGTTCGCGGTGGGTGGTCACCTCGCCGCCGACGAGTGCGGTGACCGGCGACGGGCGATCGCCGCGCATCTCGCCACCGGGTCGGAGGAGGTCGCTGGGTCCACTGATCGTCACAACTGCTTGGACGTCGGCACTCACGGTACGGCGAGGTTGTGAGCAGGACGAGCCGTGGGAGGCGAGGCCGCCGAGAGCCGCGAGGTGGCCGCCGGCCGAATGGCCCCAGATGCCGATGCGGCCAGTATCGATCGGGAGGCCCATCGGGTTGAGGCGTAGCCACCGGAGGGCGGCCCGTACGTCGTCCAGCTGAGCGGGAAACACCGCCTGGCCACTGTGGCGAACGGAGATGGCGACCGTGAGGAAGCCTGCTCGAGCGAGGGCTGGATTCGCGAACGGCAGCAGCGCGGACGAGCGATCGCCGGGGCCCCATCCTGGGCATCCGTCGATTCGTACGACGGTCGGCGTCGGGCCCGTGGGGAGGGGTGCTGGACCGAGTACGTCGAGGTACAGGGCGACGCCGTCCGGGGCGGCGTAGCGGATGTCCGGTAGCAGGGTGAACTCTGATCGCGTGGCAGACATTCGATCCATCGCCTCCTCGAGCCGGGATACGACCGTCGCAGTACCCCGGCCATGAGGTCCAGAGCGGTCCGTCCAGGTAGCTACGGAGTGATGATCGTGACGCCGGGTGGGGTGCCTTCGGAGAGGGCGGCGAGAGCTGCTGGGGTTTCGTCGAGGGTGATGGTGCGGGTGACGAGTCGGGTGGGGTTGAGGTTGCCGGTGGCAACTAGGGTGAGCATTTCGGGGTAGGCGTGGGCGGGCATGCCGTGGCTGCCTAGCCAGGTGAGTTCCTGGCTGATGAGGCGGCCTACGTCCAGTTGGACGCCCGCGGGCAGGAGGCCGATCTGGACGTGGCGGCCTCGGGGGCGGAGGGATTGCAGGGACTGCTGCACGATGTCGCTGGAGCCGAGCGCGTCGATGGTCACGTGGGCGCCGCCAAGATCGCGGAGCTGCTCGACAACCGAGGCGACGTAGGGTCCGCCGGCTGGGTCTACGACGGAGGGCGGGGCCGTGGGTGCGCCCGGAGCCTGGGCCATGGGTGCGGCGGGAGCCTGGATCGTGTGGGCGGCGCCGTACTCGCGGGCGAGGGTCAGCGCTTCGGGGTTGGTGTCGATGGCGACGACCTCGGCGCCGAGGGCGGAGGCGATCATGACGGCGGACAGGCCTACACCGCCGCAGCCGAAGATCGCCACGCGTTCGCCGGCGTTCACCTGGCCGACCTGGTGGACGGCGCGGAAGGACGTGGCGAAGCGGCAGCCGAGGCCCGCGGCGGTGGCGAAGTCCATGTCGTCGGGGAGGCGGACCAGGTTCACGGCGGCGTACGGTACGGCGACGTACTCGGCGAACGAGCCCCAGTAGTTGAACCCGGGCTGCAACTGGTTCGGACAGACCTGCTGATTGCCCTCCCGGCACTGCTCGCACTCACCACACGCGCAGATGAACGGCGTCGTCACGCGATCGCCGACGTGCCACCCGGACACACCGGCACCGACCGCCGCGATCGTCCCCGCGAGCTCGTGCCCCGGCACATGCGGCAGCACGATGTCGGCGTCATGCCCCATCCACCCATGCCAGTCACTACGACAAAGCCCGGTCGCCTCGACCCTCAGAACCACCGAACCATCAGCAACAGCCGGCTCCGCAACCTCACGAACCTCAGGCAGTACGCCGTACTCCGAAACCACAACCGCTCGCATCGCAGCAGCTTAATCAGCCCACACAGAACTCGTTGCCTTCGGGATCGAGCATGACGATGTGGCCGAGTTCGGGGCCGTAGAAGTCCTCGCGCACCTGGACCGCGCCGAGCGTCACCAGCTCGGCCGCCTTCGTGCGCATGCGTTCGGCGGCCGCCGCGTCTCTCGCGGGACCCGCGACACGGATGTCGAGGTGCAGGCGGTTCTTCGCCGTCTTCGGCTCCGGTACGCGCAGGAAGCTGATCGCCGGCCCGACGTCGTCAGGGTCCACGATCGAGGCGCCGTTCGCGTCGTTGTCGTACCCGGGTTCGAGGATGTAGCCGAGCGCCGCGGCCCAGAACTCGGCCAGCCGCAGCGGCTCGGCCGCATCTGCACCGACCGTCCATGTCGTCGCCATGCGGGCGACGATAGCCGCGGTTCCGGACGCTCGGCGACCGGAACCGCGCAGCGATCAGCCGCCGGCGACCGCGGGGATGATCGAGACCTGGCCGCCGTCCTTGACGACGGTCTGGAGACCCTCGGCGAACCGTACGTCGTCGTCGTCGACGTACACGTTCACGAACCGGCGCAGCTCGCCGGACTCGTCCAGCACGCGGCCCTTGATCCCGGGGTACGACGCGTCGAGCGAGTCGAGCACCTCGGTCAGGGTGCTGCCCTCCGCGGACACCTCGGAGACGCCCTGGGTGTAGGGCCGCAGGATGGTCGGGACGCGAACGCTCACACTCACTGCAGTCCTGCCTTCACGAAGGCGTCGTACGACGCGGGGATGGTCACCTTGGGGCCGACCCGGTCGGCCACGGCGTCGAGCGTCTTCAGCCCGTCGCCGGAGTTGATGATCACCGTCTCGGCCTCGGGGTCGAGCTGCCCGGTGGCGATCAGCTTCTTCAGCGTCGCGACCGTCACCCCGCCCGCGGTCTCGGCGAAGATGCCCTCGGTCCGGGCCAGCAACTGGATGCCCTCGACGACCTCGTCGTCGCTGACGTCCTCGATCGCACCGCCGGTACGGCGGGCCACGTCCAGCACGTACGGCCCGTCGGCCGGGTTCCCGATCGCCAGCGACTTCGCGATCGTGTCCGGGCGGACCGGCTTGACCACGTCGTGGCCGTCGCGGAACGCCTGCGCCACGGGCGAGCAGCCGGTCGCCTGCGCGCCGTACACCTTGTAGTCGGTGGCGTCCACCAGGCCGAGCTTGCCGAGCTCGGTGAAGCCCTTGTCGATCTTGGTCAGCTGCGAGCCGGACGCGACCGGGATCACGATCTGCTGCGGCAGCCGCCAGCCGAGCTGCTCGGCGATCTCGAAGGCGAGCGTCTTGGAGCCTTCGGAGTAGTACGGGCGGACGTTCACGTTCACGAACGCCCAGCCTTCCTCCTCACCGGCGATCTCGGAGGCCAGCTTGTTCACGTCGTCGTAGTTGCCGTCGACGGCGACCAGCGTCCCGCCGTACACGGCGGTGGTGATGATCTTGGGGCGCTCGAGGTCCTTCGGGATGAAGACGACCGAGCGGATGCCGGCCCGGGCCGCGGCCGCGGCGACCGCGTTGGCCAGGTTGCCGGTGGAGGGGCAGGCGAAGACCTTCATGCCCAGCTCGCGCGTCGCACTCAGTGCGGAGGCCACCACCCGGTCCTTGAAGGAGTGGGTCGGGTTGCCGGAGTCGTCCTTCACCCACAGCTTGCGCAGGCCGAGCTCGCGGGCCAGGTTCTGCGCGTCGACGAGCCGGGTGTAGCCGGGCTCGGTGTTCGGGAAGCTCGCCACGTCCACCGGGACGGGCAGCAGCGGCTGGTACCGCCAGATGTTCTTCGGTCCGGCCTCGATCTGCTCGCGGGTGATCGTCGGGTACTCGTACCCGACCTCGAGCGGACCGAAGCACTCCATACAGGCGTAGAACGGGCCCAGCGGCGACTTGGCGCCACAGGCGCGACAGCTGAGGTGCGTACCGTTGCCAAAGGCCCCTTCACGAAGGGTGTGGGTGCCGGCGGCGGTCAGGCTCATGAGTGAGGTTCCCCTCTCATCTTCCCCGGGAGCCGGATCTCGGCGCGGGACGGATTTGGCACCGTTCCGCCGCGAGTCACCCCCGGAATGGGGCCTCGACGGGGAGGGTTGCCGGGACGTCAACGGGCCGTTTCCCTCAGTCCCTCTGGATGAGCTCCCCCGAGATTACCCAATCGGGTCCATATTGTGTCTTGCGTTCCCAGCATCCGAGACAGCCGATCTCAGCACGGATCTCAGCTGCGCCGCTCCAGGAACCGCATCACCGGCGTCGCCGTCACCCCGTGCAGGACCACACTCAGGACCACCGTGAACCCCAGTGTCGCCCACAGCCATGGCAGCTCGTCCTGGAAGTGCGCGCCGGTCGCGGCGAGGTAGTACACCGACGAGACCCCGCGAACGCCGAACGCGGCCGTCGCCCACCGCTCCGACGCGACCAGCTCGGACCGCGCGAGCGAAACCCACGCGATCAGCGGCCGGACCACCACGACCAGCAGTACGCCGATCACGATCCCCGCCGGTGTGAGCGGCTCCAGCAAACCGGCGGTGACGGCGGCGCCGAGCAGGAGCAGGACGCCCCACGTGAGGATGTGCTCCAGCTCACCGATGAAGTCGTGCAGCTCCCCGTGGAACTCGTGGTTGCTCTCCACGGACCGCAGCGTCAGCGCCGCGACGAACACTGCGATGAACCCGTACCCGTGCAGCACCTGCGTGAGCCCGTACACGCCCAGCGTCATCGCCAGCGCAAGCACCGGCTCCCGGGACTCGGACAGCCGCAGGCTCTTCGCGGGAGCCGAGAACGTCATCCGCCCGAGCAACCATCCCGCGACGAAGCCCACGGCAACCCCGATCACCGTCTTTCCGACGATGTCCCACGCGACCCACTCCCAGGGCGAGAAGCTCTTCGTCGCGATGAACACCGCCAGGTAGACCAGCGGCGCCGCCATCCCGTCGTTCAGCCCGGCCTCGGAGGTGAGCGCGAACCGCACCTCGTCGTCCTCGTCGAGCTCGGCGTCCTCTCCGGTCGTCGGCCCAGCGACCTGTACGTCGGACGCGAGCACCGGATCTGTCGGCGCCAGACACGCCGCCAGCAGCAATGCGGTAGCCGGAGCGAGCCCGAGCAGCCAGCCGACACCTGTCAGCGCGGCGACGCCGGCGGGCATCGCGACGAACAGCAACCGCCACGTGACCGCCCAGCTCAGCAGGCTGATCGGCCGGTCGATCGCCAGTCCTACACCCATCAGGGCGACGATCACGGTCAGCTCGGCCAGGTGCTCGGTCAGCTCGGGCTCGGCGAGCGGACTGAGGTGGGTCCGGTCGACCGCGAGCCCGAGGAGCATGCCGGCTCCGAGGAACGCGATCGGCGCAGACACGGCGTACCTGGCCAGCAGTCGCGGCAGGACGGCGCCGAGGAGCAAAGCCAGGCCAGCTACCAGATAGAGCCCGTCGCCATTGATGATCATTGCCAACGACAAGTGCCCAGAGCTACCTCAGACGATGCGTGGCCCCCGGGGTGTGGGTCGGCAACGCCTTGCGGGGACCGAAGCGCGGATGCCCGATACCGGCGAGCTCGATCAGCCGCTGCACGCGGAAGCGGTGCCCACGGTACGGCTCGATCAGCTCGGCGCACCCGTCGTCGTCCAGCTCTTCGCCGATCAGCGCGTACGACACGTTCCGCGACACGTGATAGTCCGCGAACGAGAACGCGTCCGCGTCTCCATGAGCCCGCTGCCGTACTTCGGCCGCCGTCCACACCCCGACTCCCGGCAACGACCGCAGCCGCCGCTCGATCTCGGCCGAATCGCTCAGCGCCAGCGTCCGCTCCAGAGCGTGAGCCCGCGTCGCCGCGGTCACCACGACCCGCGACCGCCGTCCTTCGACCCCCGCCCGCAGCCACTGCCACGACGGGATCAACCGCCACTCCTCCGGCGCCGGCGGGACCATCATCACCCGGCCGCCCTGCTGGTTCGGCCCCGGCGCGGGCTCGCCGTACTCACGCAGCAGCAGCCGCCACGCCCGGAACGCCTCCTTGCCGGTCACCACCTGCTCGATCCCGGCCGCCGCCATCGCCTCGAACACGGCCCGTGTCCGCGGCACCCGGACATGCGGGAACCGCCGCGCCGCGTCCACCAGCACCCGGTGCTCGGGCAACGGCTCGAACCCGTCCCAGCTGTCCCGGTCCCCCAGCAACTCCGGCACCCCGTCGAGCGCCCACTCCGCCCCCGGTCCCCAGGCCTCCGCCTCGACGAACCCGGCGTACGGCGTCAACCGCAGCAGCACCGCCCCCTCCGGAGTCCGCGTCGCCCGCCACACGGTCCGCCGCACCGGATCGAACACGTACGCCGGATCACCGGGCCCCTTGCGCAACCCACCGATCACCGACTGCGGATCCACCACCCGCCCAGGACGCCAGACCCGCACCACCGAACTCACCCGCCAAGTCTTACCCACCCCACCGACAGAACCTCATACTGGCTCCCATGACCGGCTGGCAGTGGGTGAAGTTGGTGGGGAACTTTCTCAATCTGTCCAGCGTGGCCGGCGTTCTCGTCGGGACGCTCGGGCGGGCCCGGTTGAGTCGGGGGCCGCGCGGGTTGTTCTTCGCGACCGGGTACCGGCTCGGCTTCCCGGTCGCGGGCGCGTTCACGATCGGGAACGTCGTACTCAGCAAGCACGAGCGCTCGTACTTCGACGACGCGGCTCTGCTCCGGCACGAGGAGCGGCACTCGTGGCAGTACTTCTGCCTGTTCGGTCTGCCGATGCTCCCGCTGTACGGCGTCGGCGTGGTGATCTCGTTCCTGCTCACCGGCGACCCGGCGTCGCGGAACCCGTTCGAGCGGCTCGCGAACCTGCAGGACGGCGGGTACGTCGAACATCCCGTGCAGCCGCTCGGCAAGACCGTAACGCAGGCGTTCAGCGTGCTGAGATCGCGTCCGAAAGGGCCGTGAGGACCGTCACCACGCCGCTCGGGTCGTCGACGACGATGTCCGCGGCGTCGATCAGCTCGGTCGCGTTCGAGGACCGCGTCGCCAGCAGTACGGCGCGCAGCAGCCCGGCGTCACGCTGCTCCTGGATCGCCCGGAACGCGGCCAGATCGCCCAGGTCGTCACCGGCGTACAGGATCGCCCGGGCGCCGGTCGACGCGATCAGGCGGCGCAGCGCGACACCCTTGTCGATTCCCGGCGGACGCAACTCGAGTACGAGGTTGCCCGGCTCCAGCCGCAGCTCGGTCTCGTCCGCCAGCGCGGTCAGCGGACCCCGCAGCAGCTCGAGCGCCCCGACCGGGTCGTCCAACCGCCGGGTGTGCACGGCCAGCGAACTGTCCTTGTCCTCCACGAACGCATCCGGTACGCCGACCTCGCGCAGCAGCCCCGGAAGCCGGTCCCGGGCCGTCGTCACACCCGGGGGAACCGGATCGCTGGTCACCTTGCCGGTCGACGCCTCCCAGCGCTCCAGCCCGTAGTGCCCGAGCACGACCAGCCGCTCCAGGCCGGCGTGAGCGGTCACGCCGGAGAGCTCCGTCACGACCAGCGCGGGACGGCCGGTGACGATCGCGACCTGGTTCACCGACCGGGCGAGCCGGGCCAGCGCGTCCAGGGCTCCCTCGACCGGACGGGACCGTGCCGGGTCCTCGACCAGCGGCGACAGGACCCCGTCGAAGTCGGTGGAGACGACCGCGGTGGCCGGGTCGGCGACGATCGCCTCCCAGCCTTCGCGGCCGATGTCGGTCTGGATGACCGGAGTACTCATCCGGCCGTCATCCGGCGTAGTCCGAGGTGAGGATCACCGTCAGGCGGTCCTTCTTCATGTTGTCGAGCGCGCCCTTGGTGCGGCCGATGCCGAGGTCACGGGCGAGCTGGTTGGCGGCGTCGAGCATCCCCGGCGGGTAGTACACGGTGCTCTCGGCGATCTTGCCGCGCCAGTTGTCCGGGGAGCCTGCCACCGTCCAGCCGGCCTGCCGTGCCCGGCCCGCCACCGAGTCAGCGAGGCCCTTGCGTGAGGTGTTGTTGTAGACCTCGATCGCCGGGCGCTGCTCCGCGGGAATCGTCACCGGCTGCGTGGACCGGGGCGGCTGTGTCGGCTGTGTCGGCTGGGTGGGCTGGGTGGTCTGGTTCGGCTCGGTCGACGGCGGCTTGGTGCTCGGGGCGGTCGACGGCTCCTCCGACGGCTCCTCCGAGGGAGACGGCGCGGTCGGTTCGCCGGACGGCTTCGGCACGCTGGCGCCGACCGTCGACGGTCCGGTGGAGGACTTCCCGGTCGGCTTCGGCGTACTCACACCGGCAGGCTTCTCGTCGGCCTTGCTGTCGTCACGGGTCCCGAACAGCACCAGCAGCCCGGCGACGATCGCGACGACGGCCGTCACGGCGACGAGGGACGACAGCACCTGTCCCTGGTCACCCCTGGTCCGGCGCGCCCTGAGGCGGGACATGACTCAGACCTCGATGCCCAGACGGCGTGCGGAACGGGCGCGCTGGCGGGCGGCACGGAGGCGGCGCAGGCGCTTGACCAGCAGCGGGTCGTGCGCGAGGGCCTCGGGCCGGTCGATGAGCGCGTTCAGGACCTGGTAGTACCGGGTCGCCGACATCTGGAACTGGTCGCGGATCGCCTGCTCCTTGGCACCGGCGTACTTCCACCAGTGCCGCTCGAAGGCGAGGATCTGGCCGTCCCGTTCGGAGAGTCCGGCAACGGCCGGCGGCGCAGCTTCGGCGGGGCCGGAAGAGCTGGCGTTGGCGCTGTCCATCTGCTGCTGACTCCTGTGCGGTCGGTGATCGTCCGTCCGCCAGCCACTCTACGTGCTGAACAACAGCGATGTCATTCACCGCCAGGACGACACGAAGCGTGTCGCTGACAAGACAACCTGACGTCACCAACTCTGGCAGGATCGTTCAAGTGACCTCAACTCTCTCCAGCACAGCGCTGGTGGAGGAGCTGCAGGGGCGGATTCGTGAGGTTGACCCGCTCGTCAACGCCATCTGCACGCCCAACCCCGCCGCCCTCACCGAAGCCGCCCGCCTCGACACCGAGCGTGACGAAGGGCGGGTGCGAGGCCCGCTGCACGGCGTACCGGTGCTGGTCAAGGACAACATCGACACCGCCGACCTGCCGACCACGGCCGGTTCGCTGGCGCTGGCCGACCAGCCACCGCCGCCGGAGGACTCCGCGGTGGTACGGCGGCTGCGCGCGGCCGGCTGCGTGATCCTGGGCAAGACGAACCTGAGCGAGTGGGCGAACTTCCGCGGCTCCGCGTCCTCGTCCGGCTGGAGCGCGTACGGCGGTCTCACGCGCAATCCCTACGCCCTGAACCGCTCGCCCGGCGGCTCCTCGTCCGGCTCCGGCGCCGCGGTCGCCGCCGGGTTGGCGGAGTACGCGATCGGCACCGAGACCAACGGCTCGATCGTCTGTCCCGCCGCTCTGAACGGCGTGGTCGGCCTGAAACCCACCGTCGGCCTCGTCCCGCAGCAGGGCATCGTCCCGATCTCCCACTCGCAGGACACCGCCGGACCGATGACCAGGACGGTCAAGCAGGCTGCAGCGCTCCTCACGGTGATGACAGGCAGCCAGACGGACTACACCGAGCACTGTCTCGGCGCGGACCTCAGCAACGTGCGGATCGGCGTACCGCGAGGGCCTCTGTGGGGCTACTCCAAGGGCCTCGACCAGGTCACCGAGCGGTCGCTGGAGCTGCTCAGCCAGTGCGGGGCCACGCTGGTCGACCACTTGTCGTTGCCGACACCAGGTGGTGACGAGGACCAGCTACAGGTGCTGTCACACGAGCTGAAGGTCGACCTGGCGGCGTACCTCGCGACCCGCGCGCCCGGCGGTCCACGGACGATCGACGACCTGATCGCCTTCAACAAGAAGCATGCAGACCAGGAGCTGCAGTGGTTCGGGCAGGAGTTGTTCGAACGCGCCGCAGCCACACAGGGTCTCGACTCCCCCATGTACGTCGCTGCACGCCTCACCGCGCTCCGCGCCGGCCGGGACGGTATCGACAACCTGCTCCGCGACAACCAGCTCGACGCACTCGTGTGTCCGTCGTACTCGCCCGCCTGGACCATCGACCTGGTGAACGGCGACCACGTGCTCGGCAGCTCCTCGTCCCACGCCGCCCTGGCCGGGTATCCGTTGATCTCCGTCCCGACCGGTTTGGTCTCCGGCCTGCCGGTCGGTCTCACGATCAGCGGTACGGCGCGGAGTGAGGTCACGCTCATTCGCTTGGCTCACGCCTTGGAAACCGCGAGAATCGCAGCGGACGGACCGTTCCCGACCCCGGAGTTCACACAGTGGGTATAGATCGCGTCAGGTGGGGAATCGTTGCGACTGGCAACATTTCTACCCAGTTCACGCACGATCTCGGCCTGCTCGCGGACGACGCCGTCGCCACCGCGGTCGCCTCCCGGTCGCAGCAGAGCGCGGACCGGTTCGCCGCGACCTTCGGCATCCCGCACGCGTACGACGACTACCGCCGGCTGATCGATTCCGGCGAGGTCGACGTGATCTACATCGGTACGCCGCATCCGCAGCACTACGCGGTCGCGCGGGCGGCGTTGCAGGCCGGTATCGCCGTGCTGTGCGAGAAGCCCGTCACGCTGACCGCGAAGCAGGCCCGGGACCTGATCGCGGTCGCCCGCGAGCACGACACGCTGTTCGCCGAGGCGATGTGGATGCGCACCAACCCGGTGATCCAGGCGCTGTTCGAGGACCTGCACAGCGGCGTGATCGGCGAACCGCAACAAGTGGTCGCGGACTTCGCGTTCCACAAACTTTCATTGCCGGTTCGCCTGCTCGACCCGGCGCTCGGGGGAGGCTCGCTGATGGACGGCGGGATCTACCCGATGACGTTCGCCCACATGGCGCTCGGCCGTCCCGCGGAGGTGAAGGCGGTCGGTTCGCTCAACGACGACGGCGTCGACCTGAACGTCGCGATGGCCTGGCGGCACGACTCCGGCGCGGTCGCCGCGCTGACCTGCGGCCTGCGCTCGCAGAACCCGTGGGTCGCGTCGATCAGCGGACCGGACGGCAACCTGCAGGTGCCGCACCGTTTCCACCACCCCGAGTACTACCTGCGCACGACCGCTTCCGGAGCGGAGCGCATCGACGTACCGACGCATGGGCGTGGGTACCACTATGAAGCGGCAGCCGTGATGCGTGCACTGCGCCAGGGACTGATCGAGGTTCCGGCTCTCCCCCACGCCGGCACGCTCGAGATCCTCGAACTGCTCGACGAGACCCGGAGCCAGATCGGGGTGCACTACCCCGGTGACGACGACGACCTGAGTGGATGACGCTGAAGATGCCGAACGGTAGGAGTTCCTTCGTAGTGGTGGCCAACCGGCTGCCGGTCGACCGGATCGAGATGCCCGACGGCAGTACGGCGTGGCGCCGAAGTCCGGGTGGCCTGGTCACGGCCCTGGCGCCGGTGATGCAGGGCCACCACGGCGCCTGGATCGGCTGGACCGGCAGCCCCGACGAGAAGCTGGACCCGTTCGACGACAACGGCATGCACCTGGTCCCGGTGATGCTGTCCGCCGAGGACGTCCGGCTGTACTACGAGGGTTTCTCGAACGCGACACTCTGGCCGCTGTACCACGACGTGATCGTGGCGCCGGAGTTCCATCGTGAGTGGTGGGAGTCGTACGTCGCGGTGAACCGGCGGTTCGCGGAGGCCGCCGCCGACGCCGCCGACGACAACGCCGACGTCTGGGTGCACGACTACCAGCTGCAACTCGTCCCGGCGATGCTCCGCCGGCTGCGTCCCGACGTACGGATCGGCTTCTTCCTGCACATCCCGTTCCCGCCGACCGAGCTGTTCGCGCAGATGCCGTGGCGCCGGCAGATCCTGGACGGGCTGATGGGCGCGGACCTGGTCGGTTTCCAGCGGCCCGGTGCGGCGTCGAACTTCGCCCGGCTGGCCCGCAACCGGATGGGCCTGCGGACCCGCGGCGACCGCATCCACCTGCCCGACGACCGGATCGTGCGCGCGAAGGCGTTCCCGATCTCGATCGACGTCGACGAGCTGGAGAAACTCGCCCGCCAGCCCGAGACGACCGCCCGCGCGGCCGAGATGCGGGAGGAGGTCGGCAACCCGTCGCACATCCTGCTCGGTGTCGACCGGCTCGACTACACCAAGGGCATCCGGCAGCGGCTGCGCGCGTTCGGCGAGCTCCTGGACGAGAAGCGGATCTCGGTCGACGACGCGGTGTTCATCCAGGTCGCGACACCGTCCCGGGAACGCGTCGAGCAGTACCGGGTGCTGCGCGACGAGATCGAGCTGCTGGTCGGCCGGATCAACGGCGAGCACGGCCGGATCGGTACTCCGGCGATCAACTACCTGCACACGTCGTACTCCCGGACCGAGATGGCGGCGCTGTTCCGGGCCGCGGACGTCGCGGTCGTGACGCCGCTG
Organism: Kribbella shirazensis; assembly: GCF_011761605.1. GTDB lineage: Bacteria > Actinomycetota > Actinomycetes > Propionibacteriales > Kribbellaceae > Kribbella > Kribbella shirazensis. The sequence continues at coordinate 8,517,736 of NZ_JAASRO010000001.1, forward strand.
CGCGATGGTATGAATCTGGTGGCCAAGGAGTACGTGTCGACGCGGTACGACGACACCGGGGCGCTCGTGCTGAGCGAGTTCGCCGGGGCGGCGGACGAGTTCCGGCAGGCGTTCCTGGTGAACCCGCACGACATCAACGGGATGAAGGACACGATCGTCGACGCGATGAACACCGACGACCGGCAGCTCGGCCGGCGGATGAAGGCGATGCGCAAGCACCTCGCGGCGCACGACGTGAACCTGTGGGCCCAGACCTTCCTGAAGGCACTGCATGACGAAGACTGACGGGCGGGTCCTGGCCCTCGATCTGGGGACCTCGTCCGCCCGCGCACTGGTGCTGTCCGCGACCGACGCCTCGCCGATACCCGGCGCGCTGGCACGGCACAAGATCTCCCCGGCGTACGGGAACGACGGCTCCGCGACGCTCGACCTGCACGAGTACGCCGAAGGCCTGCTCGGCTGCCTGGACGAGCTCCAGCAGAACGGTCACCTGGACGGCATCGGCGCGATCGTGCTGTCCTCGCAGTGGCACTCGATCGTTGCTCTCGACAACAACGGCGCCGCGCGGACGCCGGTGATCACCTGGGCCGACACGCGCGCGGTCGACCTCGACCTCGGGACGTCGTTCGACGAGCACGCGTTCCACGCCCGCACCGGCGCCTGGCTGCACCGCCTGTACTGGACCCGCCGGATCCCCTGGCTGCTGTCCACATCCCCGGCCGAGCAGTTCGCCGGTCTGCCCGATCTGGTGCTGGAGCGGCTGACCGGCGAACGCGTCACGTCGGTGTCGGTCGCCTCCGGGACCGGCACGCTCGACCTCGCGACGGGTTCGTACGACGAGGAGGCCCTGGAGATCGCGGGCGTGACCGCCGATCGGCTGCCCCCGATCGTGCCGACGGGCTGGACGGGCACGCTGTCCACGGAGTACGCACGCCGCTGGCCCGGTCTGGTCGGCGTACCCGTGCATCCCCCGACCGGTGACGGCGCCGCGTCGAACGTCGGCACCGGCGGGTACGACGCGGGGACGGCAGCGGTGACCGTCGGTACGTCGGCCGCGGTCCGGGTCGTGCACCCGATCGAGGACGCGCCGGAGCTGCCGTGGGAGCTGTGGCGGTACCGGGTCGACGACAAGCGCGCGGTGACCGGTATGGCGTTCTCCGCCGCCGGGAACCTGCACGCCTGGCTGACCGGCGTACTGCGGCTCGAGTCCGACGAACCGGCCGGTGTCGAGATCGGCGCGTCGAAGGCGGTCGCGATCCCGTTCATGGCCGGCACCCGGCCGCCCGCGGTCGTGCCCAGTGGCTCGGGTGTGTACTTCGGCCTCTCGTTCGACGACGACCCGGCCGACCTGCTCGCCGCCGCCCTCCAAGGGGCCTCGCTGGAGATCGACCGCGGCCTGCGCCTCCTCGACTCGCTCTTCGACCGGCAGCTCGACGTGGTCCTCGGCGGAGGCGGCATCGACGCCTCGCAGTGGTGGCGCCGCTGCCTGACCGCGACGTTCGCCCGCCCGACCACTGTCTGCGCGGAACCCGAGGTCGGCGCCCGCGGCGCGGCCGCCGTCGCACTGGGCCTGTCCCCGGATCCCGGCGGTGCGCACCTGACCCCGGTCGCGGACGAGGTCGCGCGCGTCGCCGACCTCCGCCGGCGCTACGAGGCCCTGCGCGAGCTCGCCGTCCAGGCGTCGACGATCTGATACCGCGTCCGCGGTACGGCGGCAATACAGCCGGAGGACGACGCGGTCCGAGGGCCGGACACGTACTGTGAAGGAATGGAACGGCTCATCCGGTTCTGCCGTGCCCTCGCGCGGCATCCGCTGGCGCTGGACCTTGCTCTTGCCCTCGTCATCCTGTTGATCAACCTGCTGGTGCCGGGCGGGCGGCACATCGGTGAGCGGATCGAGCTGAACGCGACCGTCGTCGTCCTGGCTGTCGTGGGTGCCGTCGCGATCACCTTCCGGCGGCGGGCGCCGATCACGGTGCTGGTGATCACCACCGGTGTCGCGGCCGCGTTCGTGATCGCCGAGCAGGCCAAGAGCCCGATCGTGATCTACCTGGGCGTCGCGGTCTTCACCGTCGTCCTGTCGAAGGACCGGCTGACCCGCTGTGTCGCGGTGATCGCCACGGCGCTGGTCACACTGGTCGCCGAGGTCTTCTTCGTCGGCGGGGACGTCCTCGACAACCTCGGTCTGGTCTTCTTCGTGCTGTTCTCGGGCGCGATCGGCGAGGCCGTGCGGAACCGGCGCGCGTACCTGCGGGAGCTCGAAGAGCGGGCGCTGCGGGCCGAGCGGTCGCGGGACGAAGAGGCACAGCGGCGGGTGATCGAGGAGCGGTTGCGGATCGCGCACGAGCTGCACGACGTCATCGCCCACCACATCGCGTTGATGAACGTGCAGTCCGGGGTCGCGGCACATGTGCTCCGGACACAGCCCGACGAGGCGGAGCATGCGCTGGCGCTGGTCCGGTCGGGCGGGCGCACTGTGCTGCAGGAACTGACCGTTCTTCTCGGCGTACTGCGCCGCTCCGGCTCACCCCTGCCCACCGCGCCGGCACCGTCGCTGAACGAGTTGGGCGCCCTCATTCACTCGTTCTCAGCAGCAGGCGTCGAGGTCGACTGGACACCTCCGTCGGCGCTGGGCGACCTCCCGGACGTCATCGAGCTCACGGCGTACCGCATCGTCCAGGAGTCCCTCACCAACGTCCTCAAACACGCCCCCACTGCCTCGGCCCGCGTCCGCATCACCCGCGCCCCGGGCAGCCTGACCATCGCCGTCACGGACACCGGCCCCAGCAGGCTTCGCCCCAACGAGTCCAGGCCCGCTGCGACGCCCGCCATCACCCACCTGGGTGCCGGTCACGGCTTGATCGGCATGCGCGAACGGGTCACCGCCGTGGGCGGCGAACTCGTCACCGGCCCGGAGCCGTCGGGCGGGTGGGCCGTACGTGCTGTGCTTCCTCTGGAGACGGGAGTTGACGTTGACGATCCGGGTATTGCTGGCCGACGACCAGACGCTGATCCGCAGCGGGTTCCGGGTGCTGGTGAGCTCAGCTCCCGATCTGGAGGTCGTCGCTGAGGCGTCGAACGGGCGGGACGCGGTCGAGCTGGCCCGGTCCGAGCGGGCCGACGTGGTGCTGATGGACATCCGGATGCCCGAGGTCGACGGCCTCGCGGCGACCCGGATGATCACCGCCGACGAGGCGCTCGCGGGCGTGAAGGTGCTGATCCTGACCACGTTCGAGGTGGACGAATACGTCTTCGAGGCGATCCGCGCCGGCGCCAGCGGATTCCTCGGCAAGAGCGTCGAGCCGGCCGAGCTGATCGACGCGATCCGCGTGGTCGCCCGTGGCGACGCCCTGCTGTCCCCGAAGGCCGTCCGCGGCCTGATGAACCGCTTCCTCGCCGAACCCACCCCGGGACACCCGATCGGGCCCACGGTCCTCGACGTCCTCACCGACCGCGAACGGGAGATCGTCGGCCTGGTCGCCCTCGGTCTGTCCAACGACGAGATCGCCGAACGCCTCGTCCTGTCCCCGTCGACGGCGAAGACCCATGTCAACCGCGCGATGGTGAAACTCGACTGCCGCGACCGCGCGCAGCTCGTCGTTCTCGCGTACCAGACCGGCCTCGTGCGTCCCGGCGTACCGCAGACGTAGTAGCCGGTACGGCGCCCGCGGTACGCCGCGAAGCCCGCGCCGGGCCGACGCGCGCTACGCCGTACCGCCGGAAGCATCGGCGGCATGGCTACGTATCTCTATCGGCTCGGCCGATTCGCCTTCCGCCGGCGACGGTTCGTCGTACTGATCTGGCTCGGTCTGCTCGCCGCGGGGGTCGCCGGTGCGGCCACGCTCTCCGGGCCGACCGCCAACGGCTTCTCGATTCCCGGCACCGAGTCGCAGCGTGCCGCGGACCTGCTCAACGACCGCTTCCCGCAGGCGGGCGCGGACGCCGCGACCGCCCGCATCGTCTTCCAGGCGCCTGCCGGGCAGAAGCTCACTGACACACCGCAGGTCCAGCAGACTCTGGACCGGCTCGCCGCCGCACCACAGGTCGCCCGCGTCGTCGACCCGTTCAGCGCCAAGGCGATCTCCGCCGACGGCCGCACGGGGTACGCACAGGTCACCTACAAGGTCACCGCGCAGGAGGTCACGCCCGAAGCGCAGGAGGCCGTCGCGGCCGCGCTCGAACCGGCCCGCGCGGCCGGGCTCACGGTCGAGTCCGGCGGCGACGCGCTGCAACCGCAGAGCGAGCAGCAGCTCACCGAGGTGATCGGCATCGGTGTCGCCGCCGTCGTCCTGCTGATCACGTTCGGCTCGCTGATCGCCGCGGGCCTGCCGTTGCTGTCGGCAATCATCGGGGTGGGGATCGGGGTGACCGCGATCTCCGCCGTCAGCGGCTTCGTCGACATCGGTTCCGGTACGCCGATCCTCGCGCTGATGATCGGGCTCGCGGTGTCGATCGACTACGCGCTCTTCATCATGTCGCGGTACCGGCACGAACTCGGCACCGGACTGGACCCGGAGGAGGCCGTCGGCCGCGCGGTCGGCACCGCGGGATCCGCCGTGGTCTTCGCGGGCCTGACCGTGGTGATCGCGCTGGCCGGGCTGTTCGTGGTCGACATCCCGTTCCTCACCCAGATGGGCCTGGCCGCCGCGTTCACCGTGGTCATCGCGGTCGCGATCGCGCTGACGCTGCTGCCGGCGCTGCTCGGGTTCGCCGGGCGGCGGGTCCTCGGCGGCCGGATCCCCGGTCTGCGCGGCGGCGATCCGGAAGCGGCCGGCCGGTCGACCGCGGGCCGGCGCTGGGCGGGCTTCGTCACCCGGCGCCCGCTGGCGGTGCTGCTGGTGACCGTGGCCGGTCTCGGCACGCTGGCGATCCCGGCGGCCGATCTCGAGCTCGGGCTGCCGGACGACAGCACCGCGGCGCCCGACTCCACGCAGCGCAAGGCGTACGAACTGCTCTCCGAAGGCTTCGGGCCCGGGTTCAACGGCCCGCTGATGGTGGTCGTGGACGCCGGTGCGTCCGCCGATCCCCGCGCGGCGGCCGCGGCGACCGCGTCCGCCGTACGCGGGCTGCCCGATGTCACGATGGTGACGCCGCCGGTCTTCAACCCGGCCGGGAACACGGCGTTGCTGACCGTGATTCCGGCGAGCGGCCCGAGTACGCAGGAGACGAAGGATCTGGTCAACGCGATCCGGTCGATGCCGGACCGCGATCGCGCCGAGGTGGCGGTCACCGGGGCGACCGCGGTCAGCATCGACATCTCGGACAAGCTCGGCGGCGCGCTGTTGCCGTACCTGTCGCTGATCGTCGGGCTCGCGTTCCTGCTGCTGATGCTGGTGTTCCGCTCGATCCTGGTGCCGTTGAAGGCGACGCTGGGGTTCCTGCTGACCGTCGTGGCGACGTTCGGGGCCCTGGTCGCGGTCTTCCAGTGGGGCTGGCTGGCCGGGCTGTTCGGGATCGAGGGGCAGACCGGGCCGGTGATCAGCATGCTGCCGATCTTCCTGATCGGCGTGGTGTTCGGGCTCGCGATGGACTACCAGATCTTCCTGGTGACGCGGATGCGCGAGGAACACGTCCACGGCGCGGCGGCGCGGGTGGCCGTCGTCGACGGGTTCTCGCACGGCGCCCGGGTCGTCACCGCGGCGGCGGTGATCATGACCGCGGTGTTCTCCGGGTTCATCCTGTCCGGCGAGACGCTGATCCGCGAGATGGGCTTCGGGCTGGCCCTGGCGGTCGCGATCGACGCCTTCGTGGTCCGGATGACTGTCGTACCGGCGGTGATGGCCCTGCTCGGCCGGCGCGCCTGGTACCTCCCCCGCTGGCTCGACCGGCTCCTCCCGAACGTCGACGTCGAAGGCGACTCGCTCCGCCGCCCCGCGGCCGAACGGGAGACTGAACCGGTTGGGTGATGGCGGCCACTGACAGCGGGGCGTCCGGACCGGATGATGGCCGCCATGTGGCGCGAGATGATGAAGTCGAAGGTGCACCGGGCGAAGGTGACGCAGGCCGATCTGGACTATGTCGGATCGTGCACGCTGGACGCGGCGCTGATGGAGGCCGCCGACCTGCTGCCCGGCGAGAAGGTGGACATCGTCGACATCACCAACGGTCACCGCCTGTCGACGTACCTCATCGAGGGGCCCCGCGGGTCCGGGATCGTCGGGATCAACGGGGCCGCGGCGCACCTCGTGCATCCCGGCGACCTGGTGATCCTGATCGCGTACGGGATGTTCGACACCGCCGAGGCGAAGGTTTTCACACCGAGCGTAGTCTTCGTGGACGAGCACAATGCGATCACCCGCATCGGCTCCGACCCCGCCGAGGCGCTGCCCGGCACGCTGCGCGGGGACCAACTGCACCCGTAGCCACGACCGGCGCCACCACCGCCGAGATGAGGACTGGTCGACGATGACTGACCCGACCGAGACCGCCGACGCCGCCACCGAAAACACCGGCACCGAAGCCGCGCCGAAGACGGCTTCGCACGACAACGAGCCGAGCCCGAAGCTGCGCGCGTTCATGAACTCGGGCTGGGCCGACTCCGAGCGGCACGACCTGTCGCTGAGCGACGTCGGCGTGTGGGCCGCGAAGCGCCGGGACGCGCTGTCGCAGGCGTTCCCGGGCGAGCGGCTGGTGATCCCGGCCGGTACCTACAAGGTCCGGTCGAACGACACCGACTACGTCTTCCGGCCGCACACCGACTACGTGTGGCTGACCGGCAACCAGACCTCCGACGCCGTGCTCGTCCTGGAGCCGAACGGCACCTCCGGTCACGACGCGGTGCTGTACTTCCGGCCGCGCGCCGACCGTTCCGAGGGCGAGGAGTTCTGGCGCGACCGGATGTACGGCGAGCTGTGGGCCGGCCGGCGGCCGTCGCTGACCGAGACCGCCAAGGAGTTCGGGATCGAGACGCGGCACGTCGACCAGTTGGCCGACGCGCTGAAGTCCGACGTACCGACGCGGGTACGGCGGGACGAGGACCAGTCGATCGCCTCGCTGCTGAGCGGTGCCCGGACGGAGCAGCTCAAGGACGGCGAGCTGGCCGCGACGCTGTCGGAGCTGCGCCTGGTCAAGGACGCGTACGAACTCGAGCAGTTGCGGGACGCGGTCGCGATCACGCACCGCGGTTTCTCCGATGTCCTCGCCGAGATGGACAAGGTCCGGCAGTACGGCGAACGCTGGATCGAGGGCACGTTCTGGCGCCGGGCCCGCGCCGAGGGGAACGACGTCGGCTACACGTCGATCGCCGCCGCCGGCCCGCACGCGACCACGCTGCACTGGATCGAGAACGACGGCCCGGTGAACGACGGCACGCTGATGCTGCTCGACATGGGCGTGGAGAACCGGCAGCTGTACACCGCCGACATCACCCGGACGCTGCCGGTGAACGGCGAGTTCACGCCGCGCCAGCGGGACCTGTACCAGCTGGTGCTGGACGCGCAGAACGCCGGGATCGCGGCGCTCACGCCGGGTGCGGCGTTCCGCGCCGGGCACGAGGCAGCGATGGAGGTCATCGTCCGCGGCCTGGACGCGATGGAGCTGCTGCCGGTGTCGGCCGAGGAGGCGCTCGACCCCGAGAGCCGCCTGTACCAGCGCTACACCCTGCACGGCGTCAGCCACATGCTCGGCCTCGACGTCCACGACTGCGCGTCGGCCCGCGACGAGAACTACCGCAAGGGCACCGTCCAGCCCGGCTACGTCCTGACCGTCGAGCCCGGCCTGTACTTCCAGTCCGACGACCTCACCGTCCCGGAGGACCTGCGCGGCATCGGCATCCGCATCGAGGACGACATCCTGATCACCGACCAGGGCCCTGAGAACCTCTCCGAGGCCATGCCCCGCACCGTCGACGGCATCCAGGACTGGATGTCCTCCTGACCCCACCCCCTGCGCCGAGTCGTGGCGATTGGTTCTCACCTGCCCCGTCGAGTCGTGAAAAGAGGTTGCCGTCAGGCGCCGTCTTCCACGACTCGGCGGCTAGGGGCGGCGACTTGGAGAGCCGCGAGGTCCGCGTGGGCCTGGGTCGCCTGGGTCGGGTGTAGCGCCAGGGTGGCGGCTCGTTCGAAGTGGGCGCCGATGTGGTCGAAGGCCTCGGCAGCCTGGGCGAGGGCGTCGAGGTCGCCGGAGGAGCGGGCGGTGGCTCGGAGGAGGCAGGCGGCGGCCCAGTCGTTCTGGGCGGCGTCCGGTGCGATCGCCGCGAGGAGGTCGGGGGCGTCGGGCAGGCCGGCGACCACGGCGAGCTCCGCGGCGGCGGCACGCGCGTAGGGCTCCCACCACCGTTCGCCGAATCCCGCGAATGCCCGCCGTGCGACGTCAGGGGCTTGCTGGACGGCACCAAGGTGTACGGCGACCCGCGCCCGCGCGAACGTGTACGGCGCGGGCAGCCAAGGAGCGTCCTCCAGCTCCACACACCGGGACACCTCTAGGGCCCGCGCCTGCCAGACCTCGAACAAGCCGTCGTCGCGCAGTCCGTGCACCATGCCGGCCAGGGACATCGCGGACGCCATCCACTCGACCGGCGGGGCTCCCGCGTTCCGCCAGCGTTCCCAGAGCGCGTCGGCGTGCTCCACGCAGGCGTCGAACTGCCCGGTCAGCGCACAGACCCGGATCAGTCGCGGCAACGAGATGTACGGATGATCACCGACCGGATCGTCGGCCGAACCCACCGCCGCCAGCGCCGCGGGCAGGTCGCCGACCGCGGCCGCCGTGGTCGGCGCGACATGGAAGGCGTCGATGATCTCGGCCGCCGCATACGGATCGTGGCGCGGGAGCGGACCGATCAGCCGCATCCGTTCCACGGCGTACGAACGGGCGTCGCGCAGCCGTCCCGAATTCCCGGCCGCCACAGTCTGGGCGTCGAGCGCACCCGCGATCAGGACCGGATCACCGGTCCGCCTGGCCGCGTCGACGGCCCGCTGGGCGAGCTCCGGATCGGCACCGACGCGCCGGCCGCCGTGATCCCACGCCTGGGCGGTCGCGAGCAGCGCGTCCACCTGCGGGTCGCCGGGTCGGGCGCTGCCGAGCGCCTGCCGGAGCAGCAGTTCGCTGCGCTCCGCAGGTACGTCGTACAGCGACCCGGTGGGGTACCGGTTCATCGCGATCACCGCCAGCGCGAGCATCCTCGCCCGGACGTTGCCATCGGCAACCGACCGTTCGGCCGCGTCGAGCAGCAACCGCACCCCGGTCTCCGCATCCGAGATCGCGAGCGTGGCATCGGCGGCCGACCGCAGATCGAGCGCGGCGGCGACCCCGTCCGCCGCACGGTCGGCCGCCGACCGGTAATGGTCGACGGACTCCAGGAACTCACGCCTGGCGAAGCTCAGATGCCCGAGCGACCGCGCCAGCCGGTGCGCCGCCGGATCAGGTGCCGCGGCGGTCGAGGCGAGCGCGGCCCGGAGATCGCCGGCGACCTCGTCGTACGGCGGCTGCCACCCGGAGCTGTCGAGTCTGCTCTCGAGCACTGCGGCGGTGTCGGCGGCCCAGCGCAGGCAGCGGTCCCGAGCGATGGCCAGTTCGTCGTCCGTCAGCTGCTCGCGGGCGAACTCCCGGATCGTCTCGAGCAGCCGCCAGCGCGATCCCCGGCGTACGGCGAGACTCTTGTCCGTCAGCCGGCCGAGCAGGTCCGCGACCTCGCTCCGCCCGAGCTCCGGGCTGGTCGCGCAGGCTGCGTCCAGGTCGAATCCACCGACATAGATGGACAGCCGCCGGAAGAGCAGGCGTTCCTGGTCGTCGAGCAGCTCGTGGCTCCAGCCGATCACCGCGGCCAGCGACCGGTGCCGGACGTCCACGCCGCGCCCGCCGGCGAGCAGCCGGAGCCTGTCGTCGAGCGCCGCCTTTAGACCGTCGGCTCCGAGCGAACCGATCCTGGCCGCGGCGAGTTCGATCGCCAGCGGCATGCCGTCCAGCCGCGCGCAGATCTCGGCGAGGTCAGCTGCCGGCGCCGTGAAGGACGGGTCGACAGCCCGCGCCCGGTCGGTGAACAGCTCCGTCGCGGCATCCAGCGGCGGCAGCAGCACGGTCGTCTCCGCCGGTACGCCGAGCCGCTCGCGGCTGGTCGCGAGAATGGTCACCTCCGGACAGGCCCGGAGCAGTTGCTCCACCAGTACGGCGACCTCGTCGACCAGGTGCTCGCAGTTGTCCAGGACCAGCAGTGATCGGCCCTGCTGCAGATGCTCGAACAGGACCTGCTCCAGACTCTGCGGCGGGCGCTCGGTCACTCCGAGCGCTGTTGCCACTGCCCTGGGCACCAGTCCGTCCCGAACCGGAACCAGGTCGACGAACGCACCTGCTGCGCCCACCTCGGCCGCCACGACGGCTGCCAGCCTCGTCTTGCCCATGCCACCAGGTCCGAGCAGCGTCACCAGCCGGGACTGCTCGAGCGCCGTTCGCACCGCCGTCGTCTCGCTGGATCGCCCGACAAACGTGGTCCGGCCGGCGGGCAGCCCGGTCACGCCCGGACCACGCTGCGCTCCGGCCAGATCGGCGAGTTCGCGGCGGTCGGTGACGCCGTACTTGCGCAGCAGCGACGAGACATGGCTCTCGACCGTGCGGACGGAGATGTGCAGTGCCCGGGCGATCTGCGCGTTCGACCGGTGGTCGGCGACCGCCGCCAGCACTTCGGCCTCGCGCGCGGACACCTCGTTCATCCGCCCATCATGGCCGATCGGTGGGCTCGCCGTGGGTGAATCTGTGGTGGATCCGTGGTGGATCCGTGGTCGGCACGGATGCCTCTCGCGGGTCGCCGGCGTGAAGGTCGTCGTACCAGAACAACTCGTGGAGGTAGCGATGAGCACGACGATGACGACGACACGCAGGGTCCGGCCGGGCACGGTCGCGCTGTGGGCGGTGCAGGTGGTGCTGGCCGCGCTGTTCGTGATGGCGGGGCTGCCCAAATTGTCGGGCGGACAGATCATGGTCGACCTGTTCGACGCGGTGGGTGCCGGTCAGTGGTTGCGGTACGTGGTCGGTGTGCTGGAAGTGGCGGGGGCGATCGGGCTGCTGATTCCGCGGCTGTGCGGTCTCGCCGCGCTCGGCCTGAGCGGGCTGATGGCCGGCGCGGCCATCACCAACATCTTCGCGCTGGGCGCGTCGCCGGGGATCCCGCTTGGGTATCTGCTGGTGGCGGCCGTGATCGCGTGGTTCCGCCGGGCGTCGATCCGCGCGGCCGTCGACTCGGTGCTTCGTTCGGAGGTTCGGCGATGACGATTGCGGCGTTCGACGGGCTCCTGACCCGGCCGGGGGATCCGGAGTACGACTCCGGCCGGTCGGTCTGGAACGCGATGGTGGACCGGCGGCCGGCCCTGATCGCGCGGTGTGCCAGTACGGCGGACGTGGTGGCGGCGCTGCGCTACGGCCGGGATGCCGGGCTGGAGATCGGCGTCCGGTGCGGCGGGCACAGCTTCCTCGGGCTACCTGTGGTGGAGGGCGGTCTCCTGATCGATCTGTCCGCGCTGAACTCCGTGCAGGTGGATCCCGTCAGCCGCCGGGCCCGGGTCGGAGGCGGTGCGCTGCTGGGCGCCCTGGACGTCGCCAGCCAGCGGTACGGACTGGCGACCACGGCCGGCAACGTCTCGCACACCGGCGTCGGCGGACTCACGCTGGGCGGCGGCGTCGGGTGGCTGGCACGTGCGTACGGGCTGACGTGCGACAACGTGGCGTCGTACGAGCTGGTCACCGCGGACGGCGCCGTACTGCGGGTCAGCGAGACCGAGCACCCGGACCTCTTCTGGGGACTACGTGGTGGAGGTGGGAGCTTCGGTGTGGTCACCGCGTTCGAATTCCGTCTGCACCCGGTGGGGACCCAGGCGCTGACCGTGAACCTCTTCTACGACCTGGACGACGCTGGTACGGCTTTACGCGGCTGGCGGGACCTGTTCCCGGAGGCGCCGCGGCAGGCGACTCCGGTCGCCCGTTTCGGCCGGCGGGACGAGTACGGCGGGCGCCCGATGGCGAGCATCGGGTACGTGTGGGTCGGCGATGTGAACGACGGACGCCGGCTGCTTCCGTCGTACCAGGCGATCGGCAGGCCGGCGGGACAGCAGATCCGGGAGCTCAGCTACCTGGAGCTGCAGACCCAGTCCGACGACGACGAACGACACGCCCTGCGGCGCTACTGCAAAGGGCACTACCTGCGATCCCTGCCGGACGCCGCCATCGACGCTTTCCTTGCCTGGGACAACAACCCGGGAGCACGGATGACGCTCAACGGCGGCGCGATCGGCGACGTACCGGACGGCGCGACGGCGTACAGCCACCGCGACGCGCTGGTCGAGTTCACCACCGGCGACGACTGGACCGACCCCGGGGAGGACGAGGCCCGGATCAGCGGCGCCCGGGCCTACGCCGCCGCTCTCGAGCCCTACACCAGCGGCAGCTACGTCAACACCATCGCCGACGACGACCCTGCCGTGGTCCACCGCGCCTACTCCCCGGAGAAGCTCGTCCTCCTGCACCAGCTCAAGGACGCCTACGACCCGGACAACGTCTTCACCCGCGGCGCCTTGAGGACGTGAGGGCTACCAGATGCGGACCCGGTCCTCGGGGGCCAGCCACATGCCGTCGGAGTCCGTTGTCTTGAAGGTGCTGTGGAACTCGTCGATGTTCTTCACCACCGCGTTGCAGCGGAACTCCGGCGGGGAGTGCGGGTCGATGGCGAGGCGACGGGCGGCCTCCTCGGGACGGGTCTTCGTCGCCCAGGCGTGCGCCCAGGCGGCGAAGAAGCGCTCGGCGCCGGCCTGCAGCTCCTCCTCGGTCTCGCTGCCGTCCAGGGACAACTGGTACGCGACGTACGCGATCGACAGACCGCCCAGGTCGCCGATGTTCTCGCCGAGGGTGAGCTTGCCGTTCACCTTCTGGCCGGGCGTCTCGGCCGGCTCCAGTGCGGCGTACTGCGCGACGAGCTTGTCGGTGCGCTGCTCGAAGGCGGCGCGGTCCGCGTCGGTCCACCAGTCGTTGAGGTTGCCGTCGGCGTCGTACCGCGAGCCCTGGTCGTCGAAGCCGTGACCGATCTCGTGGCCGATCACCGCGCCGATCGCGCCGTAGTTCGTGGCGTCGTCGGCGACCAGGTCGAAGAACGGCGGCTGCAGGATGCCGGCCGGGAAGACGATCTCGTTCATCCGCGGGTTGTAGTACGCGTTCACGGTCTGCGGCGTCATGCGCCACTCGGTCCGATCGACGGGCTTGCCCAGCTTGGCGAGGTCCCGCGCGGTCTCGACGGCGACCGAGCGGCGAACGTTCCCGAACAGGTCGGCCGGGTCGATCTCGAGCGCCGAGTAGTCCTTCCACTCGTCCGGGTACCCGATCTTCGGCACGAAGGTGCCGAGCTTGTCCAGCGCCCGCTGCCGCGTCTCCGGGCCCATCCAGTCCAGCGCCTCGATCCGCTGCCGGTACGCGGCGACCAGGTTCTGCACGAGCTCGACCATGCGGGCCTTGGCGTCCGGCGGGAAGTGCTCGGCGACGTACAGCTTGCCGAGCGCCTCACCCAGCGCCTGCTCGACCGCACCGACCGCGCGCTTCCAGCGCTCGCGCAGCTCGGGCGCACCGGTCAGGGTCTTGCCGTAGAAGGCGAAGTTCTCGTCGACGAACGCCTGGCTCAGCAGCGGCGCGGCGCTGTGCACGACCCGCCAGCTCAGCCACTCCTTCCACCGGTCCAGGTCGACCTCCCGCAGCGCGGTCGCCGCGGCGGTCAGGAAGTCCGGCTCGCGCACTACAACCTCGGCGAACGCGCTGTCCGGTACGCCGGCGCCGGTCAGCCAGGTCGCCCAGTCGAAGCCGGGGGTGAGCTCCTCGAGCCCGGCCCGGTCGAGCTTGTTGTAGGTCAGCTGCACATCGCGGTCCTTCACCCGGTCCCAGTGGGCGCCGGCGAGCCGGGTCTCCAGCTCGAGGATCCGGTCGGCGGACCCGGCCGGATCCGGCAGTCCGGCCAGCTCGAGCAGCTTCGCCACATGTGCGACGTACGCCGTCCTGATCTCGGCGAAGCTGTCCTCGCGGTAGTACGACTCGTCGGGCAGGCTGAGGCCGCCCTGGGTCAGGTGGACGATGTTCTGGTCGGACTTCTTCGCGTCGGCGTCCACCCAGTAGTGGAAGACACCCGGCACGCCCTGCAGCTCGAGCTGCCCGAGGACCGACACCAGGCCGGCCACGTCGGTGACGCCGCGGACCAGGGCGAGCTGGTCGGCGATCGGCTCGGCGCCCAGCCGCTCGATCGTCTCGGTGTCCATGAAGCTGGTGTAGAGGTCGGCGATCTTCCGCGGCTCGCTGCCTTCCGGGTGCCCGGCCGCGACGGTCTTCTCGACGATCGCCCGGACGTCCTGCTCGGCGGTGTCCCAGAGCGCGTGGAACGCGCCGTGGATCGCCTTGTCCGCGGGGATCTCGTGCTCGGCCAGCCACGCCCCGTTCACGAACCGGTACAGATCGTCCTGCGCTCGCGCCGCCGCCGACCCGTCGATTCCTGCTGTCATCCGTAGCCCCTTGTCCCAAGTGGAGTTGCTGCCAGCGAACATACCCGTTTCGCCGCGAGGCCGGTTTGAACTATCCACAGGACCGGAACGTTCTCCCGGGTAAAGAACACGGATCAGGGAGGACCCGCCCATGTCGCACCTCGTCCGTCGACTCGTCACGCTGGCCAGTGCGTCCGTCGCACTGCTCGGCCTGGTGAGTACGTCGGCAGCTACCGCCACACCGACCACGACAAGTTCATCGGCAGCGTTCCCGGCCCGGATCGAGCTGCCCGCCGGATTCCAGCCCGAAGGCATCGCGATCGCCCGGAGTACGGCGTACTTCGGATCCCGCGTCGACGGCGACATCTACGCCGCCGACCTGCGCACCGGCCGGGGTGAGGTGATCAGCCAGGGCCCGGGCACCGGGTCGCTCGGGATGAAGGTGGACCGGTTCGGCCGCCTGTTCGTCGCCGGCGCCGCCGGTGGGAACGGCCGGGTGATCGACACCCGTACCGGCGCCGTCCTGGCGAGCTACACGTTCACCACCGCGACACCGACGTTCGTGAACGACGTGATCCTCGGCCACGACGGGGCGTACTTCACCGACTCGCAGCGGCCGGTGTTCTACAAGGTCCCGTTCGGCCGCGACGGCCGTCTCGCCGCGACCGCCGAGACGATCCCGCTCAGCGGCGACTACCAGCACCTGCCCGGCAACAACGCCAACGGCATCTCGCTCACACCGGACGGCCGCGCGCTGATCATGGTGCAGTCGTCGACCGGGTTCCTGCTCCGGGTCGACCCGCGCACCGGCGTGGCGCAGCGGATCGACATCGGTGACGCGCTGATGACCAACGGCGACGGCCTGCTGCTGCGCGACAGCACGCTGTACGTCGTGCAGAACCGCCTCAACAAGATCGCGGTCCTCACGCTGAACCTGGCCGGCACCAAGGGGTCGGTGGTCGACGAGATCACCAGCCCGGACTTCGACGTACCGACGACGGCGGCCGCGTTCGGCGACCGCCTCTACCTGCCGAACGCCCGCTTCACCACTCCGCCGACGCCGACGACCCCCTACTGGGTCACCGCCGTCCGGCGCTGAGTTTCAGCGAGCAGCGCGGAGGTCGCCTCGGGCCGCGGCCTTGAGGCGGCTTCCGCACGACAGGCGCACGGAGTACCCGGCGGGGATGTTCAGCGGCTCACCGGTCTGCGGGTTGCGGCCGGTCCGCGGCGCGCGCATCACCCGCTCGATGCTGAGCAGGCCGGTCAGGGACACCTTGTCGCCGCGCTGCACGGCCTCGGTCACGACGTCACCCAGGGCGTCGAGGACCTTCTCGGCGTGGTTGCGCGGAATGCCCGCCTTGTGCGCTACGCCGGCGATCAGTTCGTTCCGGTTCACGGCTCTCCTCAGACTCGGTTCACACCTTCCGCTCGGAACCTTAACCGAAATGATTGTCGTTAGCGAGAAGCATCCGGATACCGGTCAGAGACCGTCCTGGTCGTGCCAGTGGTTCTGCCACCGAGCATCGATGGCGTCGTCGGCCAGCTGATAGCGAATGTCGGTCGACAGCCGCAGCTCGCTGGACACGTTGTCGAGCGCCGCGTGGATGGTGTGCGCGGTGTGAACCACGACATCACCGGCCTGGTAGTCCGCGACCAGCCAGTCGGCGTCGTACTCCTCCGCCAGTGCGGGCAGGTCCGCGGTGATGGACGCCGCAGGCCGCTTCAGCCGCCCGGCGGCCTCCTCCGCGAGCACCCTGTGATGGCTGCTCTGCAGATAGGTCAGTCCGCCGAGGCTGACCGGGCAGTCACCCAGTGGGATCCAAGCGGACAGCACCTGGTCGCTGCCCTCCCGCAGGTACACCAGGTCGTAGTGCGCCTGCGTCGCCGTACCGATGCCGTTCTCACCGGGCGCCGTCTGCCGGATGATCTTCCGCCGGTGCAGGAACGGCTCACCACCGAGGAACCACGCGAACCACCCCTTCAACGCCGGCTGCGCACAGAACGCGGCGTACTCCGGCCCCGGCACGATCTCCTCGAAGAGCACCTTCCGGTACGACGCCCTGTCCGCAGCAGCACCGGTCAACCCGAAGTAGTACTCCCGAAACGCCCACACCGCCGCCGGCTCCAGCAACCCGGTCAGGAACAGGTAGCCGTCCCGCTGCAGGCGGCTCCGCAGCACCTCCCGATCACCGCGCTCCTCCTCAGGCACCGGAACCAACTCACCCAGCCGCCGCTCGTCCAGCACGTATCCGTTAGAAGTCAGCACCCCTCCATTCCAGCCACGTCCAACAGCGAACGGAATGGACACCCGACCGCAGCTTCTTGGACTCTTGTGGTGTGCACGATTGGTCGATCTACCTGACACCAGGTCCTGCTGAGCGACAACTTGGACTCTTCTGCCTGGGCGTCGGCGAGCAGACGCACGGTACTGCGGCCGCGCCGGAGCGGGCGCTCGGCTGCCACGCGCTCGTCTGGCTCAAGGAAGGACACGGCCACCTGCTCCACGGCCCCGACCGCAAGCTGCACGAAGTACACGCACCTGCGATGCTCTGGCTCTTCCCCGGCGTCGTGCACGGCTACCGACCCGCGACACGCTGGCGCCAGGCCTGGACGCTGTTCAGCGGACCTGCGACCGAGGCACTCACGTCACTCGCTCACCTCGATCCCAGCCGACCAGTCCGTCAGTACTCCGACCCGCGTCCGGTGGACCGCGCTTTCAATCGCTTGCTGCGCGTCAGCACGCAGCGGAACGTAGTACAGCTCACAGGGGCTCTCTACGACCTGATCGGACAGGCTGGTGCGCTACCTGACGACAGCGTGGCGGCCCGGCTCGCGGAGCTCGCGTGTACGCCGATGAGCGTTGAGGACTACGCCAGTACGCTCGGGCTGACCCTGAAGGAGCTGCGCGACGCGGTACGGCGTACGACCGGGTCGACTCCGCAGGAACTGGTCCTGTCCACCAGGCTCAGCTCTGCAAAGGTTCTGCTCGCCGAGGAGGACCTGTCCGTGGCCGCGGTCGCGCGGCGCGTCGGGTACGACGATCCGGCGTACTTCAGCCGCTTGTTCGCAGCTCGGGTGGGCATGTCGCCGGTCGCGTTCCGGCGCTCTGGTTCGATTTCCGGGCCGATTTCCGACCTTTGGAGGAGGCGCCGTCGACTTTCCGACGTGTAAAACCATTCAGTGGGGTGACGTGCCCGGGGGCCGGACACCGATACGGTCGTGGCATGAGTCAAACGCAGCCCATCGACCCGCGACGTGCGAACCAGCGACGGCCGAAAAAGCGCCGCAACTGGTTCCTCCGGACCGTCGGACTGATCGTCCTGCTGTTCGTTCTCACCCTGATCGCGGTCCCGCTCTACGCCTGGGGCCGGATCGACAAGATCGAGGCGATGCCCACCGGCGAGCGGCCGGCGGACACCCCCGGGACGACGTACCTGATGGTCGGGTCGGACGCCCGTGAGGACCTCAGCCGGGCCGAGCGGGCCAGGCTGCACACCGGCGGCGACGCCGGCCCGGCGCGGACCGACTCGATCATGCTGATGCACGTCCCGGAGTCCGGCCCGACGGTGCTGATCAGCATCCCGCGGGACAGCGCGGTGAACATCCCCGGCGTCGAGGGCCGGCAGAAGATCAACGCCGCCTTCAACAAGGGCCCGGCGCTGCTGATCCAGACGCTCGAGAACACGACGGGTCTGCGGATCGACCACTACGTCGAGGTCGGCTTCGGCGGCTTCGCCAGCGTCATCGACAGCGTCGGCGGGATCGAGATGTGCTTGCCGAAGGCAATGAAGGACGACGACGCGCACATCGACCTGCCGGCCGGCTGCCAGGAACTGGACGGCGTGAACGCGCTCGGCTACGTCCGCTCCCGGAAGGCCGACGGCAAGAACGACTTCGGCCGGACCGAGCGGCAACGGCAGATGGTCGGTGCCGTCGCGAAGAAGGCCGCCTCACCGTCCACGATCCTCAACCCGTTCCGGTACTACAGCGTCGCCACCAAGGGCGTCGACGCGCTGACCGTCGACCAGGACATGAACCTGTTCGACTTCGTCAAGTTCGCCCGCGGCATGAAGGCGATCTCCGGCAGCGGCGGTGTCGCGCTGAGCGTGCCGACGAGTGACGACAACTACGGCCTGTGCTGCAACCGCGGCTCGGCCGTGAAGTGGGACACCAAGAAGGCGACCGCACTGTTCGACGCCCTCAAACAGGACAACACCAGCGGCCTGAAGAGCAGTTGAACGTCCTCGTCCACGCGGTGGTGAGCCTGGGCATGCTCGTCATCGTGCCCCTCGGCCTCACCCTGCTCCCGACGCGAACCACCAGCACCCACTGGTGGTTCGCGTTCGCCGTTCCAGGAGCGGTAGCGCTGTGGTTGCCACGCGGTGCTGTGTCGATCGCGCTCGCGTCGATCTACCTCGTCGGCACGCTGGTCCTCATCACACTGGCCGCGCGACACTTCTTCCAGCACAGGACGCTCAGCGCGCGGCAGGTCGCGCTCTACACCGCCCTGGCCACGCCGGCGATCGCAGCGCTCGCACTGGTCGCCGAGCGTTCGTCGTACGAGCTGTTCGGCTTCAACCTGACCGTGCTGTCGCTGACCGTCGCGCACTTCCACTTCGCGGGTTTCGCGGCCGCACTAATGGCCTACCTGGCTGCAGACGGTCTAGCGGCTGTCAGTGTCCCGCTGGGCACTGCGATCGTTCTGCTCGGGTTCTTCCTCGGTGACCCCGTTGAGCTCGCAGGAGCAGTCGTGCTGACCACAGGTATGTGGCTCGTCGGTTGGAACCTCTGGCGGCGGTCACGTCGAGCCGACCGGAGTACGGCGGTGCTCCTGGTCATCTCGGGATCAGTACTCGTAGTAACGATGCTCTTGGCTGTCACGTGGGCACTGGGCCATGTGGTGGACACGCCGTACCTGCCGTTGGAGTGGATGGTTGCCACGCACGGTGTGGCGAATGCGGTTGGCTTTGCGCTGTGCGGCGTACTGGCGATGCGACGGGAGGCACGTAATGCAGCTGGATGACCTTGCAGGACTGCGATTCACGTACGACGAGGTGGGGTCGACGCAGTACGACGAGACGCCCGAGGGGTTCCACCGGCTCGAGCACCGCGAGCGGATCGGTACTGGCGACGAGGTGTTCCAGCGAGCCGCTGACGGGCTGCTGACGTGGCGCATGCACCGTGCGGCCGGTCTGCCCGTGACGGCGACCCACACGCCGCCTCAGGTCGGCACCGACTCCCTTGGCCGCCTCGGCCCGGGCATGCTGATCAGCCGGTTCCGGACGATGACCCAGCTCGGCCTACCGGTCCCGTGCCGGGTCGTCTGGGTCGTCAACGAGCCGGACCGCATCGGCTTCGCGTACGGAACGCTGGAAGGCCACCCCGAGGCCGGCGAGGAGTTGTTCCTCGTCACCCGTGAGTCCGACGACGTCTACGCCACCATCCGCGCCTACAGCCGCCCGGCCACCTGGTACACCCGTCTGGCCGGCCCCGTCACCCGCAAGGCCCAGCAGTACGCAGCCGGCCGCTACGCCGCGGCCCTGCGCCGCCTCGCCACGCCATAACTCCACCGCATGACTCCACCCATGACAGGGCCCCGCAAGCCCATACCTTGCGGGGCCGCGACCTTTGTACCGTCTGTGGCAACACCAGCGTTCGAGCGACACGCGAACAACGAGCGACAACCCGGGGTGCACCAGGGGTCGCAGTACTGCGAGACTGTGGCGGGTGAGTCCTAAGACGTTGTCGGATCTGGTGGCGCCGGACTGGGCGGAGGCGCTGGCTCCGGTCGAAGACACTGTGGCGCGGATGGGTGAGTTCCTGCGCGGAGAGATCGCTGCGGGGCGGGCCTATCTGCCGGCCGGCGAGAACGTACTGCGCGCGTTCCACCGCCCGCTGGCGCAGGTGAAGGTCCTCGTGGTCGGGCAGGATCCGTACCCGACTCCCGGGCACCCGGTGGGCCTCAGCTTCTCGGTGGCCCCCGACGTACGGCCGATCCCGCGGAGCCTCGCGAACATCTACCGCGAGCTGATGGCGGACGTCGGCGTACCGGCGCCCTCCAACGGCGACCTGACGCCGTGGGCCGACCAGGGCGTGCTGATGCTCAACAGAGTGCTGACCGTGCAGCCGGGGAAGTCCGGCGCGCACCGCGGCAAGGGCTGGGAGAGCGTCACCGAGCAGGCGATCCACGCGCTGGTGAACCGCGGCGGCCCGCTGGTCGCGATCCTCTGGGGCCGCGACGCCCAGACGCTGAAGCCGATGCTGGGCAACACGCCGTACGTCGAGAGCGCCCACCCGAGCCCCATGTCCGCGGACCGCGGCTTCTTCGGCTCCCGCCCGTTCAGCCGCGTCAACGCACTCCTCGTCGAGCAGGGCGCAGAACCCGTCGACTGGCGACTGCCCTAACCCTCACATCCGCCGTACACCGACGCACCGTGACCTCAGGGGCGGCGCCAATCGTCTGCCTCGAGGTGGCTGCCGGCCATGGGACCCATCTGGAGCATGCCGCCGTCGGCGACGATGCTCGTCCCGGTGACGTACGCGGCACCCGGGGACGCCAGGAAGGCGATCACGGCCGCGATCTCGCGGGCGTCGCCCGGCCTACCGAGCGGCACCCCTGGCCGGTGCGTCTCCCGCGGGTCCTCGTCGGTCTGCCCGGTCATCGGCGTCGCGATCTCACCGGGGGCGACGGCGTTCGCGGTGATCCCGTGCTCCCCCAGTTCCAGGGCCAAGGTCTTCATCAGGAGACCGAGCCCGCCCTTGGCCGCGTCGTACGGCGCGGAGCCCACGCGGGGCTGGTGTTCGTGCACGCTGGTGACCGCGATCAGGCGCCCACCGTTTCCGGCAGCGATCATTCGGCGCGCGGCCCGCTGCAGGCAGAGGAACGCACCGTCGAGGTCGACGCTGATCACCTTGCGCCAGGTGTCGTAGTCGAGATCCACGGCGAGTTCACTGCTGCCGGTCCCGCTGTTGCTGACCAGGACATCGAGGCCGCCGAGACTGTCCGCCAGCCTGTCGATGACGACGGCGGCCTCAGGGAGCTTCGTCAGGTCGAGATGCTCGACCACGGCCCGGCGACCGATCTCGCGGATCTCCGCGGCCGTCTCCTCCGCGCCGTCCTTGTCGCTGTTCCAGGTGACGCCGATGTCGAAACCGTCCTTGGCGAGCTGCACCGCAGTCGCCCGGCCGATTCCGCTGTCCGAGCCGGTAACGATCGCTTGAGGCATGTCCGGGCGGTACCCCGGGCACCTCGGTGAAAACGATGCCCGTCCAGGGCGTTCTTCACCGGTCGCGCGTGACGGCGATGAGTCGTTCGGCGACCGTGCGGAGTTTCACGTTGCCGTCCTGCGACAGTCTGGTCAGGAACGCGAAGGCCCGTTCGTCACTCAGGTTGTAACGCTCCATGACGATGCCGACCGCCTGACCGATCAGGCCCCGGGTACGCACGGCCTCCTGCAGGTTGTGAATCTCCCGCGCGTAGTCGATGGCCATCGCCGCCTGGTGCTTGAACAGCACACCCAGCGCACCGAGATCACTGAACGAACCCGCCTTGCGGGCGTAGAGGTTCAGCGCGCCGCGGGATCTCGGCGAGTCGAACAGCCGGATCCCGGCCTGGGCGTTGATCCCCGCGGCGACCGCGGTCGCGGCGTACCGCGGGAAGCGTTGATCGTCGCCGAGGTACGGCGAGGTGACGTGGACCGAGTCCGCCGCGGCCTCGTAGCACGGTCCCTCGCGCAGGTCGTACTGCGCCGCGTCGACGCCCCAGAGCAGGTCGTCGGTCGGCGCGACCGTCTCCAGCCGCCCGTCCGAGTGCAGCACTGTGATGCTCGCGTAGTCGGTGTCCGGCAGCACGTCGACCGCCGCGGCCGTGATCCGGCCGAGCGTGTGGTCGAGATCGCCCGGCGTGAGCGTCTTCGACAGTCGCTCCGCGCGCTCGAAGAGACGTTCGGTGTCCATGGCCGACCGGTTCCCCCTCCGGTGATTTCGACGCATGGACTCCATCTGATCCGGCAATTTTGTTCGAATGATCCATTGCAGGATCGTTCAACAATCTCCTATGGTGAGCGGAACATCCTCCAGCTACTCCATCCCTCAGCTACACCGTTCCGTCCCCGGGAGGAACCATGTGGGTTCTGCTCGCTATCGCGGTGGTGGTCGTCGGGTTCGCCCTGCGGATCAACTCGATGCTGGTCGTCACGGCGGCCGGGATCGTGGCCGGCCTGATCGGCGGCCTGTCTCCGGTCAAGATCCTGGACGCGTTCGGCGACGGATTCGCCGGCAGCCGGTCCGTCACCGTTTTCATCGTCACTCTGCCCGTCATCGGCCTGATCGAGCGCTACGGCCTGCAGCACCAGGCCCGCAAGCTGATCAGCAAGCTCAAGGTCCTCACCACGGGCCGGCTGCTGGCCATCTACCTGCTGATCCGGCAAGGGACGGCGGCGCTCGGCCTGACCAGCATCGGCGGTCCCGCGCAGGCGGTTCGCCCGCTGATCCAGCCGATGGCCGCCGGCGCCGCGGAACGGCGCTACGGCAAGCTCCCGGAGAAGGTCCAGGAGAAGATCAAGGGCTTCGCGGCCAGCGCCGACACCGTCGGGTTGTTCTTCGGTGAGGACATCTTCGTCGCGATCGGGTCGATCCTGCTGATCACCGGCTTCGTCGACGCGACGTACGGCCTGCACCTGGAGGCGATCGACATCGCGCTCTGGGCGATCCCGACCGGTATCTGCGCTCTGCTCATCCACGGCACCCGGCTGCTGCTGCTCGATCGCCAACTGGACAAGCTCGCGGCCGAGTCCAAGGCGGCGGAGAAGGAGGCGGCGCGATGATCAAGGTCGAGTGGTTCTACTGGCTGTGCGGGATCTTCTTCGTGCTGATCGCGCTGCAGGTGCTCAACGACCGCAGCAACCCGAAGCGGATCGGCAGCGCCGCGTTCTGGGGCATCCTCGGTCTGTCGTTCGGCTACGGCACGTTCGTGGTGAACAAGCAGGCCCCGGCTTGGCTGCTCGGCATCGCGGTGATCGGCCTCGCGGTACTGGCCGGCACCGGCTTCCCGGGCAAGGGCGAGGAGCGTACGACGACACCGGCCGAGCGCGTGCGCCTCGCTGACCGGTTCGGCAACAAGCTGTTCCTGCCGGCGCTGGTGATCCCGGTGGTCGCCGCGATCTTCGGTGCGTGGCTGGCGAAGGTGAAGCTCGGTGACGGCAAGCTCCTGCTGCAGTCCGGCTCGGCCACCATCATCGGCCTCGGCGTCGCGTCGATCCTCGCGCTCGTCGTGGGCATGGGTCTGCTGCGGCCCAAGAACCCTGCCGTACCGCTGCACGAGGGCCGCCGGCTGCTGGAGCACATCGGCTGGGCGGCGATCCTGCCGCAGATGCTGGCCACGCTGGGCCTGCTGTTCAACGCGTCCGGCGTCGGCAAGGCGGTCGGCCGGGTCACCGATCACCTGATCCCGAAGGGCTCGCTGATCGCCGCGGTCGCGCTGTACTGCATCGGCATGGCGGTCTTCACGATCATCATGGGCAACGCGTTCGCGGCGTTCCCCGTGATGACGGCCGCGGTCGGCTGGCCGCTGCTGGTGGAGCAGTTCGACGGAACGCCGGCGGTGGTGTTCGCGGTCGGCATGCTGGCCGGCTTCTGCGGCACGTTGTGTACGCCGATGGCGGCGAACTTCAACCTGGTACCCGCAGCGTTGCTGGAGATGAAGGACCAGTACGGACCGATCAAGGCCCAGATCCCCACCGCGGTCCCGCTGCTCGCCTGCAACATCCTGATCATGTACGCCTTCGCGTTCTAAAGGAGCCTCATGAAGTACGCCGCAGCCTGGGCGAGCATCGCCTGCGAGGTGCTCGAGACGCCGTACCCGTACGGCGCCGCGCACGCGTCGACCGGCCCGGACGACGTCGACGCGACCCCGGACCGCCTGCACCCGGCGTTCCACGGGTCCTACGACTGGCACTCCAGCGCGCACATGCAGTGGTCGCTGGTCCGGTTGCTGACGTTGGCACCGGACCAGGTCGGGCGCCGGCCGATCGACGTACTCGATCGGCGGCTGACCCCGGACGCGATCGCCGCCGAGTCGGTGTACCTGCGGGAGCGGCCCGCGTACGAGCGCCCGTACGGCTGGGCCTGGGCCGCGATGCTCGTGGCCGCTGCCCGCAAGACCCAGTGGGCGGAGGCGGTCGCTCCGCTCGGCGATGTCATCGCGGACCTCGTGCTGGCGTGGCTGCCGAAGCAGGCGTACCCGGTGCGTCACGGCGTACACCTGAACTCCGCCTTTGCTCTCGCGCTGCTGCACGAGGCGTACGGCGACCTGGGCCGGGCGGATGTGGTGGACGCGATCGAGGCTCGGGCGCTGCAGTGGTTCGGGGCGGACACGGCGTACGACACGCGGTTCGAACCGTCGGGGACCGACTTCCTCTCGCCTGCGCTGACCGAGGCGGAGCTGATGCGGCGGGTGCTGCCGGCTGACGAGTTCGCCAGCTGGCTACCCAACTTCCTGCCTGGCTTGGGCAAGGAGGCTCACCTGCACCTGCTCGACGTACCGATCACCGACGACTCAGGAGACGGGCAGCTGGCGCACCTGTCCGGGCTGGCGTTGTCACGGGCCTGGCAGCTCCGGACGATCGCACCGGCGCTGCCGGACGTGGCCGACGTACTGCGAGCTGGTGCGGACCGTCAGATCCAGGCGGTGCTGCCGACCGTCACGGACGGGGACTTCATGTCGACGCACTGGCTGGTGTCGTTTGCTCTCCTTGCAGATCAGGCGTAGCCGTACCGGTCCAACTCCGCCACAGCTGCGCGTAGCGACCACCACTCGCCAGCAACGCCTCATGGGTACCTGACTCGACCACTCGCCCATGGTCGAGTACGACGATCCGGTCCGCCTGCTCAGCCTGCGTGAGCCGGTGCGCGACAACCAGGGTGGTCCGTCCCTCGGTAGCGGCCAGACTCGCCCGCTCGAGCGCACGCGCGCCCGCACTGCCTGCTTCCGCGGTCGCCTCGTCCAGCACAGCAACCGGCGGATCAGCCAGTACCAGGCGGGCGAATGCGAGTTGCTGGGCCTGTGCGCCCGTCAACTGGTGGCCGTTTTCCCCTACAACCGTGTCCAAGCCTTCAGGTAGAGCGCGCACCCAGCCCAGGGCGCCGACCCGGTCCAGAGCGACTTCCACGTCGTCAGCTGTCGACTCAGGTCGCGCGAGTCGCACGTCGTCGATGAGTCTGCCGGAGAACACGTGGACCTCCTGGCTGAGCAGGGCGACCTGGGCGCGGGTGCGGTCGTCTCCCAGGTCGCGGATGTCGACGCCGCCGATCTTCACCGAGCCGGTCGACGGGATCAGAACGCCGGCCGCGATCGCTGCCAGTGTTGTCTTACCCGCGCCGCTCGCTCCGACCAGGGCGACTCGTTCGCCGGCACGGAAATGCAGTGATACCCCTGTCAGGACCTCAGGACCGTCGTAGTTGTGCGTGATCTGGTGCAGTTCCAGTGATGCGTCCGAAGGGTCGGGACTGTCGGCTGGTTCGGGCGCCTGCTCGATCTCCAGTACGCCGGCCAACCGCGACAGCCCCGCGGCCGCGGTCTGGATCTGGTCGAACTCCATCAGTACGACGTTGACCGGGTTGAACAGCCGGTGGAAGTACAAGGCCGCAGCCGTCACCGCGCCCACACTGACCGCGTCCGCCCGGACCAGGAAGAACCCGGTCACCAGAATCGCCGTCAACCCGGTGAACTCCGCATGGTTGATCCGCGCCGAGAAGAAGCTGAACAACCGGAACACCGTGATCGAGATGTCCCGCGCCGCGCCAGAGGTCTCCCCGATCTTCGCCAACTGCCGGTTCTCCAGGCGGTACGCACGGACCGTCGCACTGCCCCGCAACGACGCGATGATCGCCTCGGACCGCTCGCCCATCGCCACACGTTCCTGCTTGTAGTACGACGCCGACCGTCGCAGGTACCAGCGCAACGCGAGGTAGTACATCGGTACGGCGAGCAGACCGGCCAGACCGAGCCGCCAATCGAGCGCGAACATCCCGGCCACGGTCAGCAGAATCGTCAACGACGCACCGAGCACCGACGGCCCGACCTGCGTCAACGCGGTCGCGACCGCCGCCACGTCGTCACCCACCCGCGAGAGCAGGTCACCGGTCCGCACCTTCTCCAGCACCGGCGCAGGCAGCTGCAACACCCGATCGAGCACCTGCTCACGAATGCGCGCCAGCACGGTCTCACCGACCCGCGCCACCAGCGTCACCCCCAGAGCCGTCAGCAGGCCGGACACCACAGCTGCCAGCCCGATGAGCAGCACCACGCGCACGATCGCCGCCCCGTCGCCGCCACCCGCAACGTCGTCCACCAGCACACCAAGAGCCCACGGTGCGACCAGACCAGCGGCGCTGGCACCGGTGATCACCACAGCCGCGACAACCGACAGCACCGGCAGCCGCCGGATCTCGCGCCACAGCACGCCCCACGTGGCGCGTGGCTCCGCAATCGGCAGCAGGTTCATCGCAGCACCGCCTCACGATAGACGGCGTCGGACTCGGCCAACTCGGAGTGCATGCCCTCGGCAACCACAACCCCATTCGCGATCACCACGACGCGATCCATCTTCCCCAACAATGCTGGGCTGCTCGTCAACACCAGCGTGGACCGGCCGATCCGCTCCTCAGCAAGCCCCTCCGCCAGCAACTCCTCGGTCACTGCGTCCACCGCAGTACTCGGATCGTGCAACACGAGCAACGGCGGATCGGCCAGCAGCGCCCGGGCCAGACCGAGCCGCTGACGCTGCCCACCGGACAGCGCCTGTCCGCGGTCCGCCAACGGCCTGTCGAGCTCCTCAATCAGATCGGCCGCACCCGCAGCCGTCAGCACGCGCTCCAAACCCTTGTCCGCAAGGAGGTTGCTACGCAGCGTCCCCTCGAAGAGGTCTGTCTCGTGCCGCTCCAGCAGCACGGTCCGGCGGAGCACGTCCACGTCCAGCTCTTCCAGGACTGTCCCGCCGACCAGAACGGTGCCTGCGTGGTCGGGCGCTCTGCCTGCGATGACGGCCAGCAGGGCGTCGGCGTCGCGCGGGTCGTAGCAAAGTACTCCGACCGAGTCACCTGGCCGGAGTACGAGGCTCAACGCCGACAGGGTCCCGTGCGAAACGCTTTCCAATGTGAGCAACGGCTGGTCGGCGTCAACGGCGGTCGAGGTGCCGGTGACTGCGAGCGGAGGCGACGACAGCACCGAGGCGAGCCTCGCGGCCGAGGCGCGGGACATTGCCAACACCTGACTCGCGTACCCAAGCGTTGCCACAGGCTCGGCGACGAACTGGGCCAGGCCCACGACAGTGATCAGCTCACCGATGGTGATCCGTCCGTTCAACGCGAACCAGCCGGACACACCGGCAACCGCAGCCAGCAACAGACCGCTCAGTGCGGTCGTCACACCGTCCTGCAGCCCGTTCGTCGACGCAGCGCGCAGCGTTGCCCTCAGAGTCGCCTCGCTGGACCGCCGGTACCGATCCGCCGCGTTGTGTTGCGCACCGATCCCCCGCAGCGTCCGCAGTCCACTGACCAGGTCCGTCGCCAGTGCGGTCGTCTGCGCCACCGCTTCCTGCTGGCTCGACGTACGACGAGTCAACAGCGGCGACAACGCCTGGATCCCCAGTACCAGCAGCGGTACGCCGATCAGTACTCCGAGCCCCAGCGGTACGTCGACCAGCAGCAAGGACACCGACGACACGATCAGCGCAGTACACGCCGCCGTACCGATCGAGACGCCGCGCATGACCAGTGCGGCCTTCTCCGCGTCCGACGTGGCGATCGACAACAGCTCCCCCGACCGCAGCCCGGTGCGGTGACCACGTGGATCCAGCACGCGCTGCGCGATCTCCAGCCGGAGCAGGTGCGTCTCGTACTCGATCGCCCGCACGACCTGACGCGCACCGGTCTTCCAGGCGTTCGACAGTACGGCGAACAGCACGATCATCATCAGCACGCACCAGAGCAGCGGCCGGACCTGCCCGGTCGCCACCGCACGATCCACGAAGACACCGATCGCGACCGGAACCGCTGCCTCGGTCGCCTGGTGCAACGACAGCACCAGCACGCCGGTGACCATCCGCCCCCGATGCCGCCGAATCGCCCGCCTCAACAGCTCCCCAGTCGACATAGTTAGGCAACCCTAACCCACTCTGGTGATTGACACCCGGACCTCGTCCGCCGTACGGTCTTCGGCTAATAGGAAACTTTCCTAACAGTTCAGATCCTCAGCGCGGCGAGTACCCGCGAGCGGCGAAGGGAGGCAGGGTTGGCTCATGGCAACGACACCCGGAACGCCGCGCCTGCTGCGCGCGATGAACGACCGCGCCGCCCTGGACCTGCTGCTCAGCCAGGGCCCGCTCTCCCGCACCACGCTGGGCAACCTGACCGGCCTGTCCAAACCGACCGCGTCCCAGCTGCTCGCCCGGCTGGAGGCGGCCGGCCTGGTCCGTGCGAGCGGCACCAGCGCCGGCCGTCCCGGCCCGAACGCGCAGCTGTACGAGATCAACGGCGAGGTCGCGTACGTCGCCGGCCTGGACGTGACGCCGACGCGGATCCGTGCCGGGATCGCGGACCTCACCGGCAACGTCGTCGGTCGCTACGAGCTCGCGACGCCGGGCCGCAGCGCCAAGGGCACGGTCGAGCGGGTCCTGAAGGCGATCGAGGGAGCGGCCGGCGACGCGGGCCTGAGCCGTGAGCGGCTGCACCGGGTCTCGATCGGCACACCAGGCGGTTTCGACCCGACCACCGGCCGCCTGCGCTACGCGACCCACCTGCCCGGCTGGCACGCACCGCACCTGCTCGACGAGCTGGCAGCCGCGATCGCCGTACCGCTGGAGGTCGAGAACGACGTCAACCTCGCCGCGATCGCCGAGCAGCGGATCGGGCATGCCAAGGACCACGACAACTTCGTGCTGCTGTGGGGCGAGGAAGGCATCGGTGCCGCGATCGTCATCAACGGCCGCCTGCACCGCGGCGCGACCGGCGGCGCCGGTGAGGTCGCCTTCCTGCCGCTGCCCGGTACGCCGCTGGTCCGCAACGTCGGCCGCAACAACGCCGGCGGTTTCCAGGAACTCGCCGGTGGCGAACCGGTCCTGGAGCTCGCCCGCGAACACGGCCTCAAGGCCCGTACGCCGGAAGCCGCGATCGCGGTCGCACTGCAGACCGAGGGCGCGGGCGACGCCGTACTGAACGAGTTCGCGCACCGCCTCGCGGTCGGTCTGGCCGCCATCGTCGCGGTCGTCGACCCGGAGTTGATCGTGCTGGCCGGCGGTGTGATCACCGCGGGCGGCGAACGCCTGCGCGGCCTGGTCCAGGACGAGCTCGCCGATCTCGCCGTACCCCGGCCGCAGTTGCTGATGACCGCGATCAGCAACGACCCCGTGCTCTCCGGAGCACTGCAGTCCGCCCTGAGCACCACCCGCGACGAAGTCTTCGACACCGCGGGGCCACCGATTACGTAGGAGAATGGATGCGAAGCTTCACCCGTGCCGTCATCGGCACCGCCGCAGTCGCCCTCTTGGCGACGGCCTGCACCGGTACTTCGAACGCACCGCAGGCCGACGACGATGCCACGAAGGACGTGACCATCACCTTCTGGCACGGCTGGAGCGCACCGAGCGAGGTCGCCGCCATCGACGCCAATGTGAAGGCGTTCGAAGCGAAGCATCCGAACATCCACGTGAAGGTCGTCGGCAACATCAACGACGACAAGATCAAGCAGGCGTTACGTGCCGGCGGCGCGAGCGCGCCGGACGTGGTGTCGTCGTTCACCACCGACAACGTCGGCTCGTTCTGCTCGTCGAGCGTGTTCAGCGACCTGAAGCCGTTCCTGGACAAGTCCGGGATCGACCTGGACAAGACGTTCCCGAAACCGCTGCAGGACTACACGCAGTACGAAGGAAAACGCTGCACTCTGCCGCTGCTGAACGACGCGTACGGCCTGTACTACAACAAGACCGCGTTCCGGGCCGCCGGCATTTCCGCGCCGCCGAAAACGCTGTCCGAGTTCGATGCGGTCGCGAAGAAGCTCACCAAGGTCAAGGGCGACAGCTACAGCCAGCTCGGGTTCATGCCGAACTTCCACGGCTACGAGTCGACCGCGACACACTTCGCCGCGCTCTGGAACCCGGCGTACTTCACGCCCGACGGCAAGTCCAACCTCGCGAAGGATCCGGCCTTCGCCGCCATGCTGACCTGGCAGAAGCGCCTGGTCGAACAGCTCGGCGGGTTCGCGAAGCTGGAGAAGTACCGCGCGACGTTCGGTGACGAGTTCGGGGCGAAGAACCCGTTCCACACCGGTCAGGTCGCGATGACGATGGACGGCGAGTGGCGACTCGGGATGGCCCGCGATGCCGGGGTGAAGTTCGAAATCGGTGTCGCGCCGTTCCCGGTGCCCGACGAGCAGGCCGACAGCTACGGCAAGGGCTACCTGTCCGGCACGGTGATCGGCATCGCCGGCACCAGCCAGAAGCAGAACGCCGCCTGGGAGCTGGTGAAGTTCATGACCACCGACACCGACGCCGTGGTCAGCTTCGCCAACGCGATCCACAACGTCCCGTCCACGCTGGAAGCCATCAAGTCCCCGAAGCTCGCCGCGGACGAGAACTTCAAGGTCTTCCTCGACATCGCTCAGCACCCGAAGAGCAACACCACCCCGGCGAGCCCGAACGGCGGCGCGTACCAGCTCACGCTGCAGGACTTCGGCTACGCCCACGAGGCCGGCAAGGTGACTGACCTGGCCGCCGGCCTGGCGAAGACGGACGCGCAGATCGACAAAGACCTGGCCCAGACGAAATGACGTCGCTCCGGCAGAAACATCGCCGAGAGACGCTACGCACCCTGGCCTTCCTGTCACCGTGGCTGATCGGTGTCAGCGTCTTCTTCCTGTATCCGCTGGTCTCGACCGTCTACTTCAGCTTCATGAAGTACGACGGGTTCCGGCCGCCGACCTGGAACGGTCTGCAGAACTGGCAGTACGTCTTCACCAGCTACCCGTTCTTCTGGCCGGCACTGCGCAACACCTTGTGGCTCGTCATCGTGATGGTGGCGCTGCGGGTGCTGTTCGGACTCGGCATCGGCCTGCTGATCACCAAGGTGAAGACCGGTGCCGGGTTCTTCCGGACCGCGTTCTACCTGCCGTACCTGGCGCCGCCGGTGGCGGCCACGATGGCGTTCGCGTTCCTGCTCAACCCCGGCACCGGTCCGGTGAACAGCATCCTCCGCAGCATCGGACTGCCACAGCCCGGCTGGTTCAACGACCCGAGCTGGTCCAAGCCGGCGTTGACCATGCTGGCGTTGTGGGGCATCGGCGACCTGATGGTGATCTTCATGGCGTCGCTGCTCGACGTACCGAAGGAGCAGTACGAGGCGGCGTCGCTGGACGGAGCGGGCGCGTGGCAGCGGTTCCGGTTCGTGACGCTGCCGAACATCTCGCCGATCGTGCTGTTCGCTGTCGTCACCGGCGTGATCCAGACGATGCAGTACTACACGCAGCCGCTGGTCGCCGGAAAGGTGGCCAGTGGTGTGATCGGTGGAGCAGGTCAGCAGTTCGAGCCGGGGTACCCGGACAAGTCCACGCTGACGTTGCCGCAGCTCGTGTACCACCTGGGCTTCCAGCGCTTCGACACCGGCGGGGCGTCCGTGATCGCACTCGTACTGTTCGCGCTGGCGATGGTGTTCACCGCGTTCCTGCTGCGCTCGATGAGTGAGAGGAGCGCGGCGTGACACGCTTCCTGCACTGGGTCGGCGTACATGCCCTCGCCATCGCCGCCGCACTGTTCTTCGTGCTCCCTTTCGTGTTCATCTTCCTCACAGCACTGATGAGCGACCAGCAGGCACTCACCCGTGACCTGTGGCCGGACAGCTGGCACTGGGAGAACCTCCGAACCGTCTGGGAGACACCCGGCTTCCTGACCTGGTGGAAGAACACCCTGCTGTACGCCGGACTCGGCACAGCGCTCACGTTGTTGTCGAGCATTCCGGTCGCCTACGCACTGGCCCGCTTCAAGTTCCGCGGCCGGAACGTCGCACTGATGCTGGTGATCGCCACGATGATGCTGCCGGCACAGGTGGTCATCGTGCCGATGTACCTCTTCTGGGCCAAGCAACTGCACCTGTCCGGAACGCTGTGGCCGCTGATCATCCCGATGGCGTTCACCGACGCATTCTCCGTCTTCCTCTTACGGCAGTTCCTGCTGACGATTCCGAAGGACTACGTGGACGCCGCCAAGGTGGACGGCTGCGGTGAGTTCAAAGCACTGGTCCGGATCGTGCTGCCGATGGCGAAGCCTGCCATCGCAGCGGTAGCCCTGTTCCAGTTCTTCTACTGCTGGAACGACTACTTCGGCCCACAGATCTACGCCAGCGAGAACCCTGCCGCCTGGACCCTCAGCTACGGCCTGGAGTCCTTCAAAGGCGCACACCACACCAACTGGAACCTCACCATGGCAGCAACGCTCCTGGTCATGGCACCAGTCATCATCCTCTTCTTCTTCGCACAAAAGGCCTTCATCGAAGGCGTCACACTGACAGGGGTCAAAGGGTGAAACTCACAGTCGTCGGTGGCGGGTCCACCTACACACCGGAGCTTGTCGACGGGTTCGCTCGGCTGCGGGACACGTTGCCGGTGTCGGAATTGGTGCTGGTCGACCCGGTGGCGGAGCGGCTCGAGCTGGTCGGTGGGCTGGCACGGCGGATCTTCGCAAAACAAGGACATTCCGGCCGGGTGATCACCACGTCCGACCTGGACACGGGCATCGACGGTGCGGACGCCGTACTGCTGCAGCTGCGCGTCGGTGGGCAGGCGGCGCGCAACGAGGACGAGACGTGGCCGCTGGAGTGCGGCTGTGTCGGTCAGGAGACGACTGGCGCAGGCGGTCTCGCGAAGGCGCTGCGGACCGTGCCTGTGGTGCTGGACATCGCTGAGCGGGTACGGCGTACCAACCCGGACGCGTGGATCATCGACTTCACCAACCCGGTCGGGATCGTGACGCGCGCACTGTTGTCGCACGGGCACAAGGCCGTGGGGTTGTGCAACGTGGCGATCGGGTTCCAGCGTCGATTCGCTGCGATGCTGGGGGTTACGCCTGAGGAGGTGTCCCTCGACCACGTCGGACTGAACCACCTCACCTGGGAGCGCGCGGTCCGCGTCAACGGTGAGGACGTGCTGCCTCAATTGCTGGAAGCGCACCTGTCCGAGATGGCCGACGACCTGCGTCTCCCGGCGGACGTGGTGCGGCAGCTGGGCGTCGTACCGTCGTACTACCTGCGCTACTACTACGCGCACGATGACGTGGTCCAGGAGCTCATGACGAAGCCGTCTCGTGCGGCAGAAGTCGCAGCCCTCGAGAAGGAGCTGCTGGACATGTACGCCGACCCGCAACTCGACGAGAAGCCCGCACTGCTCGAACAGCGTGGCGGGGCGTACTACTCGGAGGCGGCCGTCGCACTCGCGTCATCACTGCTCAACGACACAGGTGACGTGCAGGTGGTCAACACACTCAACAACGGCACCTTCCCTTTCCTGGCCGATGACGCCGTCGTCGAAGTACCGGCCACGGTGAACGCGCAGGGCGCGAAGCCGGACCCGGTGTCTCCACTGGAGCCGCTGTACACCGGACTGGTCGCTCACGTCACGGCGTACGAGGACCTCGCACTGGAGGCCGCCGTGAAGGGTGGAGCCGAGCGCGTGTTCCAGGCTTTGCTGGCGCATCCACTGGTCGGGCAGGTCTCCCTCGCGCAGGAGTTGACGGAGAAGCTGCTGGCTCACAACAAGGACTACCTCCCGTGGGCGCGCTAGTTCCGGGCGGTGTCCTCGCGTTCGACGCCGGCAACAGCAAGACCGACGTCGCACTCGTCGCGGCCGACGGGACAGTGCTCGGTACGGCACGTGGCGGCGGGTTCGAACCGCAGAAGATCGGGGCTGCGGCCGCTGTGGCCGGGCTGGAACCGTTGGTGCGCGCAGCTGCGGCGGAGGCCGGGCTGCGCATCAGCGACGTACCGCTGGTGCAGCAGCTGTCGGCGTGTCTTGCGAACGCTGACTTGCCGATCGAGGTCGAGCAACTGACCGCTGCGCTCGAGAAGCGCGGCTGGGCGGAGTCCGTGTACGTCGCCAACGACACGTTCGCACTACTGCGATCCGGGGTCGACGAGCCGCGTGGAGTCGCGGTGGTGTGCGGAGCCGGCATCAACTGCTCCGGGATGCTGCCGGACGGACGGACTGCGCGGTTCCCGGCGCTGGGCAAGCTGACCGGCGACTGGGGCGGCGGCGCACAGCTGGCCGAGGAGGCGTTCTGGTCGGCATCGCGCGCCGAGGACGGCCGCGGTCCTGCTACCGCACTGGTGACTGCATTGCCACTGCACTACGGGATGCCGTCGTTGACTGCGCTGATCGAGGCGTTCCACTTCGGTGAGCTGCCCGCCGAACGGCAACTGGAGGCGGCCCCCGTCCTGTTCCAGGTCGCGACAGCCGGCGATACCGTTGCCCTAGGCATCGTTCAGCAGCAGGCCGAGGAGATCGTCGCGATGGCGGCCTGTGCGTTACGACGACTCGAACTGCTCGACGAGCGGGTCACCGTCGTCCTCGGCGGCGGCGTATTGACGGCCGGCCACGCGGTCCTGCTCGACCGCGTCGCCCGCCTGCTCGCCGAGGTTGCTCCGAAGGCGGTCCCGCGCGTGGTCGACGTACCGCCGGTGGTCGGCGCGGCACTGCTCGGACTCGATCGGACAGCGGCCGGACCGAGCGCGTACGAGCGGTTGCGCGCAGCGTTCGCACCACGACCGGCCGCTTGATATTGCAGCCTTGTTTCATCGGCGTCTGATGCAAACTCCCGGGTGTGGTGTCGCGTCCCACAGGTAGGACCACATCCACTCGGGAGGTCGATGATGATTCGAAGGATCATGGGTCTTGGTGTGACCACCGCGCTCGCGGTGAGCGCATCACTCGTTCTCACCGGAGCCGCCGCGCCGGCCACCGCAACGACGACCGCCGCAACGACGGCCAGTACGACGAGCTGCAGCCGGCTGGCGTCCGCGAAGAACGTTTCCGCGGCGACGTACGCCGACCGGCTCGTCCGCGCGTGGGGCCGCGGCGACGTCGCGGCGACCAACTGTTACGCCTCCACCGCCACGTCGCGCACGCTCTTCGGGCAGGCGTCGCGGGGCGGCATCCACTGGCGCCGCGTCTCCGCCGAGGGCGCCGCAGGCACCATCTACGTGACGTACCACGACGACGCGCGCGGCGGGGACCTCACGATCGGCGTCCAGAACGTCGGCCTGCGGCCGGCGGACGGCTGGCATGCGGCGTACACCGCCAGGTTCCGCGGCGAACCGAAGGCGTGGAACGCGGTCCAGTGGTCGGACAACCTGATCCGGGCCTGGGGACGCGGTGACGCCAAGTGGACGGCGTACTACGCGACTCCGCGGGCCGTGCAGCAGCTGCAGAGCATCGCCGCCAAGGGCGGGCCGCACTGGACCCGTATCGCCACGGAGGGCGCGGCCGGTACGACGTACGTGACCTACCGGAACACCGTCACCGGGCACACGCTCGGAATCGGCGTGTCGAACGCCGGTCTGTCGCAGGGTGACGCGCACGCGGCGTACATGGTGCGGTACCGCTGACCGCTTGAGCCCGGCGTGCTTGGGTGTAATCATGATTACATGAGTACACAGACCGAGCAGGAGAAGGTGCGGGGTTGGCTGACCGGGCGACTGCCCGGCGACTGGTTCGAGGGTGAGCTCGAACTGTCGATCGACCGGGACGAGATCCTGATCGTCGGCCGGATTCCCGCACCGGAGCAGGACAAGGACGTCAGCACGGCCGAGCGCTCCGCCGCCGAGAGCGGGCGGATCAAGCAGTTCCGCGAGGACACCCGGGACCGCCGGATCGAGATCGCCCGCGAACTGGAGCACGCCGCCCGGCGCAAGGTCGCGTGGGGCGTGTGGTGCGGCGAGACCAGGACCGTGTTCACCTCACTGTCCGCGCCGGTGATGACCCGGCTGCGCCAGCCCGAACGCCAGGTCCTCGACACCCTCGTCGACGCCGGCGTGGCCCGCTCCCGCAGCGACGCCCTCGCCTGGTGCGTCAAGCTCGTCTCCCAGCACAGCGAAACCTGGCTCGCCGACCTCCGCGCCGCCATGACGAAGGTAGAAGACGTCCGCCGCGCAGGCCCGGACAAGAACTGACAGGTCCTGGTGTAC
This sequence comes from Kribbella shirazensis, assembly GCF_011761605.1. Classification (GTDB taxonomy): domain Bacteria; phylum Actinomycetota; class Actinomycetes; order Propionibacteriales; family Kribbellaceae; genus Kribbella; species Kribbella shirazensis. The sequence continues at coordinate 8,554,392 of NZ_JAASRO010000001.1, forward strand.
GACGGGTTCCGCCTTTGGTGGGTGGGCGTCCGAGGTGCAGGGTTGGCCAGCGGGATCACGGTAGCCAACCCAGACTTTCGGACGCCCACCCACCAGATACCGGCGGGCGGCAACCCGGTTGGATTGCCGCCCGCCTGAAGAGAACCGGTCTCGAGGGCGCTCGCCCTTCTGACCTGAGACCCGTTGAACTACAACTACTGGCCCGACTGCCAGTTGCCGTTCTGGGGGGTGCCGTTGGACCAGCCGGCGCTGTGGGAGGCGGGGTGCTGTTCGGGCTGGGTGGGCTGCTGGTAGCCGCCCTCGTAGTTGTTGCCCTGGTAGCCACCCTGCGTCGGGTACTGCGCTGTCGTGCCGTCCGTCGCGTTCGGGTCGGCGGCCGGCTTCTTGATGTTGTCCTTGTCGAACAGGTTGCTCAGTGCACGGCCGGCCATCTCGCGGCCCCCGAGACCGAAAGCGAGACCGAGAGCAAGCGCGGCGCCCGCGAGGACGATCAGCAGGGTGTTACCGGTGAGCTGGACCGCGACACCGAGCTGGGTCAGCGCGGCGAAGGCGGCGTACACGAGCACGGCGTACCGGGCGACCTTGGCCAGGGTCTCGTTGCCGGTGGCGCCCCGGATGATCGCGGCCAGGAAGTTCGCGAACAGGGCGGCCAGACAGACGATCACGATGGCTGCGAAGATCCGCGGGATGTAGGCGAGCATGTCGCTCATGAAGTTCGAGATCTCCGGCACGCCGAGCGCCGAGGCGAACATCGTGAAGCTGATCAGGAACACGAACCAGAACACGACCTTGCCGAGCGTCGCGGAAGCGGTCAGCCCCGTGCCCGACCGTTGCAGGATGCCGGAGACGCCGGCTCGCTCCATCCAGTTGTCGAAGCCCACCTTGGCAAGGAGCTTACCGACGAGTTTCCCGAGGACCTTGGCGACGAAGTAGCCGATGACCAGGATGACCAGGCCACCGAGCAAGTTCGGGATGAACCCCACCAGCTTGCCGAAGGCATCTTCGAACGGCTGGGTGAAATCGATCGCTAACGCTGACATCGAACGTTCCTTCCGGACTGGCCCGCATCCGCTGTCGGCGCATGACTGCCCCAACCCCGGCACGGGCGGATGCAGTGGTGTCCAGTATGACTGTTACCCCTGGATGCCGAAGGCAAACAACGACGCCCGGCGAGGCGGACAACGAAAAGTGTTTGCGTAAGGCAATCACCATCGCCGTACTTCGCTCCTTACCCCGCCGACTGAACCGTTTCAGGCGTTTGCGATCCTGTGCGCATGAACGATCTCGTGATCCGCCGGGCCGCCCGTGACGACGTCGCCGCGATCGTCGCGATGATCGCCGACGACCAGCTCGGCTCCACCCGCGAGTCCGTCGACGACCTGACGCCGTACCTGAAGGCCTTCGAGCAGATCGATGCGGACCCCAACCAGCTCCTGGTGGTTGCTGAGCGCAACCAGCAGGTCATCGGCACGCTGCAGCTGACGATCATCCCCGGTCTGTCCCGCCGCGGATCCAGCCGCGGCCTGATCGAGGCGGTCCGGGTAGCGGCCCCCGCCCGCGGCTCCGGCCTCGGCACCACGCTCATCCAGTGGGCCGTCGAGGAGTCCCGCACCCGCGGCTGCACCCTCGTCCAACTCACCTCGGACAAGACCCGCACCGACGCCCACCGCTTCTACACCAACCTCGGCTTCGAAAACACCCACGAGGGCTTCAAACTCAAGCTCAGCTGACGCGGCCCGAGGACACGACCCACGTGTTGCAGGCGGCCGGCGACTTGGCCTTGAAGCCGGCGTTCGTCCACGCCGTGTTGCTCTTCCGGCTTCCGTGGTCCCGTGTGCCGGCCGGCGGGTCGTCGTCGCCGGTGTACGCCGCCCACTGGTAGACCTCGAGCTTGATGCCGTGCAGGTCGAGCGTCCGCTGGTTCGCCCCGAGGAAGGCGGCCGCGAAGCAGGAGGCCTGGAGTTCGTGGCGGCGGGTCTGCTCGAGCTGGGCCGCCTCGGTGCCCTCCTCCAGCCGGAGGTCGAACTGCGTCGAGATGCCCACCATGTGCTGCAGATGGTGCCCGAACTCGTGGGCGATCACGTACTGGAGGTACGTTCCCGCTTCCATCCGATCGCCGGGCTCCTCCTCGACGTGCACATCCCAGTCGAGATAGATCCCTGTGTTCTCGCCGCAGTAGAACGCCTCGTCGTCATCGCTGACCACGCCGCAGCCCGTCCGTGCACCTTGGTTGACGGTGTGCAGCCCCGGCGGAGTCAACAAAGAGTCCGTCCGGTCGACCAGTGGCTTCCAGGCCCGCTGGAGACAGTCCAGGTACGCGACGGAGTACTGCTGCAGCCCCCTCTGCGTCTGCAGCGCGATGTCCGGGAGCTTGCACGCCACGGCCTGCACCTGTCCTGCCGAATAGAGCGCGTTGTTGAGCAGGTAGATGTCCTCGGGCGAGCGGTACGTCGAGCTCGACGTCACCGTCGTCGGAGTCGAAGGGCTGGAGGTTGTCTCGTTCGGCGGCGCACACGCGCCGGCGACCGCCAGCACCAGGCCGGCGGCACCTGCGAGAGCCGCCGCGCGCACAGGTCAGCTCACCTTGGCGGAGGGGGCGGTGAAGGTGTTGCAGGACTTGGGGTTTGCGGAGTTGAAGGCGGGTTCGGACCAGGCCCAGCTGCTCTTGCGGGAGCCGTGGTCGCGGATCTTGTCGGTGCTGTACTCGTCGCCGGAGTGCTGGGCCTCCCACTGCCAGACCTCGAGCTTCTGGCCGGACAGGCCGAGCGACTTCTTGTTGGCCCCGAGGAACGCCGCGGCGAAGCAGGTCGCCTGCAGTTCCAGGCGCCGGGACCATTCGAGTTTCATCGCCTTCGACTTCGTCCAGCCCTCCCGCGAGTGCGCCGCGGTGAGCATCTCGGTCATCTTCTGGACGTGGTGGCCGTACTCGTGCGCCATCGTGTCGAGCATCCACACCCGCGCGGCGAGCGGCTGGTTCTGGTAGAACTCGAGATCGCTCTTCCAGCTGATGTTGATGCTCTCGTCGGCGCCGCAGTAGTACGCGACGTCCATCTCGCCGGTGCAGCTCTGGTCGGGGGTGGCCTGACTGGTCTGCAGCTTCAGCTTCGGCTGCCGGAATTCGTAGCCGGCCTTGGTCACCAGCGGCTCCCACGCCTTGTCCAGGCAGGGCAGGAGCGCCCTGTAGTACCGCAGGATCGCCGACTGCGAGTTCGGCTTGATCGCCGGCTCCTTGCAGCTGACCGACGCGACCCTTCCGACGGCGTAGATCGTGTTCTTCTGCAGGCGGACCAGGTCCGGGATCGGCTGGACGGTGACGGTGACCGTCGGGTCCGGCGGGATCGGGATGGGGGCCTGGGACTTCTTGACGGCCGGCTGGGACAGAGGGTTGTCGACCTGGCTGCCGTACGAGTTCATCAGGCGGACGCCGGCGATCGTCGCGCCGGTGAGCATCAGCACGACCAGGACCGACAGGCCCGCGATGACGGGGCGTGAGTAGCTGCGCGGCGGGCGGACCGGTGGCGGCTCCGCGGTGAACTGGGCGCCGGCGCGGGACGGGTTCGTCTGCCAGCCCGTCGGGCGGGGGCCGCCGGCGCGGCGCGTGCCGGTCAGCGGTGCGACCGGAGCCCCGGTGAGCGGCGCGGTCGGCGGACCGCTGTACTCGCTCGTGGTGCCGGGCTCGGTCGGGAGCGGGCGCGCCTTGCGGCGGACCGACGACTGGTCGAAGTCCGTCGAGCGCGCCTTCCCCAGGGCGCCGGGGGCGGTCTTCAGGGCCAGCGGCTGCGTACCGGGCGCCGTTTCGCCGGTCGCACCGGGCAAGAAGTATCCGGGCTCCGGCGTACCCTCCTCGGAGTCAGGCATCGGTCGTTCCCATCTGTCGCTCAGCTGACCTTGGCGGGCGCTGCGACGAAAGTGTTGCAGGCGCCGGGGTTGGTTGTCGTGAAGCCCTGGTTCATCCAGGCCGCGAGGCTCTTGCTCGAGCCGTGGTCCCGGACCTTGTCCTTCGTGTTCTCGTCGCCGCGCCGCTGGATCAGGCTGTTCCACTGCCGGAGCAGCTCACCGCGGAGCGGGAAGCTCGCCTTGGCCGCGCCGTAGAACACCGCGCCGAAACAGTACGCCTGGAGCGCCGCGCGCCGGTCCTGCTCGAGCTCGGCCGCCTTGTTCGCCGCGGTGTCGGCGAGGTTGTCCGTGGCCTCGGCCATACCGGTCAGGTTCTGCACATGGACGCCGTACACGAAACCGAACGACTGCGCCATCTCCGCGCGGGTCTCGGCCTTGTGCTTCGGGTAGTCCTCGACGACCTTCTGCCACGGCATCGTCACGCTGCCGCCCTGGTCGTCCTGGCAGTACGCCGCGAGCTCGTTCTGGACGCCGCACGCGGTCTCCTCGCCGTCGTCGAAGACGATCAGCCGCGGCGACCGGAACTCGAACCCGGCCTTGGTGACGATCGGTTCCCAGGCCTTGTCCATACAGGCGGTCAGCGCCTGGTAGTACGAGCGCACGTTCTCCTTGGACGTCGGCCGGAACACGGGCTCCTGGCACTTCACCACCGGCATCCTGCCGACGCTGTAGATCGGGTTCTTGCCGACCACGTCGGCGTCCGGGGTGCCCTTGGTGATCGGCTCGGTGGTCGCGGGCGCGCCGCTCGGCTTCACCGACGGCGTACCCAGTGGGTTCGCGACGAGGTCGTCGTACGACGAGAGCGTCTTGACCGCGAACGTCACGCCGCCGGCGACGAACAGCAGCGCCGCGACGACCATCAGCGCGATCAGACCCTTCGACCGCTTCCTCGGCACGAACGGCAGCGGCTCCGGGTGGAACACCTCGCGGTACGCCGCGGCGGCGCGGTCGTCGGCGGCCGGCGGTCCGAGCCGGCTGCCGGACAGCGTCGTACGGCGGGAGTCGATCCGGCTCCCGGACAGCTGCGGCGGAGCCGGCGGAGCGTCGCCGCTGAGGCGCGGCGTGGGCGCCGCCAACGGTGCCGAACCGCCCTGCTTGCGCGCGTCTGTCGGTCCCTGCTCCCCCTCGCCGCCAGGCAGGAAGTGACCAGGCTTGGGTACCGGCTTGTCCGCCATGACTTCCCCGCCTCTTTCCCCAGTAGCCGGTCTGCCGCCGGCCCCACCCAATACACACAGAGCAGCCGGTACCCCCAGCACCGGCCGACGGCTGATGTTACGGCCTGTACCACCATCCCGAGAACCGCATTGCAGCTATTGACACCGTTCCGCGATCCATACAGAGCGTGGTCAGACGACTACCGGATCGCAGGCGAGGTTACCCTCTGCCAGTGGCCGACCTGAAGCACGAGGACTACCCGCGCGCCAACGCGTACGACGCCGACTGGCTGCTGGCCGCCGACATGGGCCCGAATCCGCTGTGGTTGCTGGAGGATCTCGCCCACGAGCTCGACCTGCGACCTGGTCAGCGCGTGCTCGACCTGGGATCGGGCAAGGGCGCGACCGCCGCCTTCCTCGCCAAGGAGTACGGCGTGCAGGTCTGGGCGGCCGATCTATGGGTCGATCCAACGGCCGCGGCCGCGAACATCGCCGCCCAGGGCGTCGACGGGGTCGTGACGCTGAAGGCGGAGGCCCACACGTTGCCGTTCGCCCACGGATTCTTCGACGCGATCGTCTGCGTCGACGCCTACGAGTACTTCGGCACCGCGGACAACTACCTCGCCTACCTGATCGGCTTCCTGAAACCCGGCGGACAGCTCGGGGTCGCGACGCCGGCGATGACGCGGGAGATCCGCGACCTCGGTCACATCCCGGAGCACATCAAGAAGCTCGTCGGCTGGGAGGCCATCGCCTGGCACACCGCGGACTGGTGGCGGTTCCAGTGGGAGATCACCGAGCTGGTCGACGTCACCGCCGCACGACTCCAGCCGAACGGGTGGGCCGATTGGCTGCGCTGGTCCCGAGCGGTCTCGGAGTACCGCGGTGAACGCGACGGCGCACTCGACATGCTCGAGGCCGACAACGGTCAATTCCTCACGTTCGCGATCCTCGCCGCTCGCAAGCGCTGACCGCCTGGCATGCTGGGGGCATGAGCTGGGCTGTTTACGCTATGCGCGGGCCAGGAGGCGTACGTCGTCTCGACGACCTACCGGTCGACTACGAGCCACCGTCAGTCGGTCTGGTGACCGACGTGGTGGCCACGGTCCGGGAGGTGGTGCCGGACGTCGACACCAGCAAGCCGTCCTGGCTGGCGCTGCGAGGTCCGGAGTACGACGTCGAGATGACCATCGGCAAGGGTGTCGAGGTCCGCGACATCACCTTCTACCTGAACGACGGTCCGCGGTCGATCCCGATCGTGATGGAGATCAGCCGCCGCCTCGGCGTGACGCCGTACGACACCGAGTCCGGCGACTTCCTCACCGAGGAGTCCCGCCCGCCGGTCCCGCCGCCGATGACCGCGGACGAGATCAAGATGAACAAGCCGAAGTGGTGGAAGTTCGGCCGTAAGTAGATGTCTGAGCACGCCGATCTCGCCGCCCGCCAACGACCGCGTGGACCAGAACGCCGATGCGCCCGTGTGAAGCCTCCTGCTGGCGGGTTGTTTCACCGCTGACCTGCTGCAACCCGCCAGCGGCACAACAACCTGCCAGCGGCACAACGGCCACTCACTGCCCGTCTGACGGCTCCGGGGCCTGTTCCCACACCCTGCCACGGCCTCAGCGGGTCGCGACCAGGGTGCCGATCTTGTTGATCCGGTGCTCGGGGTTGCCGAGTTCGTCGTGCCAGTAGTTGCCGGCCGCGTGGTCCTCGGGCGTGGCGCAGGTGGAGATGGTGATCATCGCCCGGGTCGGCGTCACGCCGGGACGGCCGGGTACGGCGGCGTTCTGCTGGGCCTTCTCGGCGGGCTTGCGGAACGAGATCGTCATCGTCCGCGTCACCCGGTAGTCGTAGACCGTCCGGCCGACGGTGATCAGGATGTGGTCGCCGGTGCGGAGCTCGGGGACGCGTTCCAGCGGGCGGCCGTGGCTGACACGGTGCCCGGTGATGATGAAGTTCCCGATCTCCCCCGGCCCGACGCCGCCCGCCCGGCCTCGCGGGCTGGCCGCCACACCGCGGTCCTGGATCCGGGTGCCGGGCCGATCGTCCGCGGTACCGGTGTAGGCGACGACGCGCAGGCCGCGCACCCCGATCGCCGGGATCGACATGCTCGCCGGGCCGGTCGCCGGCGGCTTGGGTTTGGGCGGCGTCGACGGCGGCCGCGTTGTCGCGGGAGACGTCGGCGCCGGGGAAGGTGCCTGTGACGACGTGGGCGGTGAGGTCGTCGGTGAGGTCGGTTGGGTGGTCGAGGGCACGCGCGGGGATACCGACTCACCGGTCAGAGACGTGTCACTACACCCGACCAGCGCCGCCAACACCACGAACGCACCCACCAGCCTCACACTTCGACAGTAAGCCGCGAGACCGAAAGCCGCACGAAAAGGTCAGGTCTCCCGCCGATGGCCGGCGGAGGTGCAGCTCGACAGGTAGTGCACCACCGAAACGTTGTACGCGCATGCCCGATCACGCTCAGGTGCACTACCCACCGGGTCGACACGTCCTGTCGAGCCGCCGACGCGCCTCAGTCCGGCACGGTCAGGTCGGCCGGGCCGAGTCGCAGTACGCCGGAGGTGAGGGGCGTCGCGCGGATCCCACCGTGGCCGCGCAACGCCTTCATTGCGCCGGGGGCGAGGACCTCGTCCATCCAGGCGCACGGGTTGGCGGGGCGGTGGGCCTGGAAGGTGACCGGGCCCTGGCCGGAGTCGAGGGTGAAGCGGCGCCCGTCGATCCGACGACCTTGGGCGTCCCGGTGCGCGGCGAGTTCGTCGATCGGGAAGCCGCGCAGGGCGATGTTGCGCCGGGCCAGGTGCGGGTCGAGCCGTCCGGGCAGGCCGAGAACGCGGACGACCTCGTCGAGCGCGGCCGCATCGATCAGTGTCACGGCGGCGTTCTTGTGGATCGTTTGCGCGTAGTACCGGTCGCCGACGATTCCCAGGCCCGCACGGACCTCGATCTCGGAGCGCGCGGCCGGCTCCGGATCGGGGCGCGGACCGTCAGCGGGCCGACCCTCGAACGCGTGCTGACGGGACACGACCAGCGCGACGATCTCGACCCTCGTCATGTCAGCCCCAGGTCAGCGGGTCGAGGAGGCGGAAGAAGTACAGGCGGCGCGGGTCCGGATTCGGTACGCCGTACGACGCGAGGAACGGGCCCGGATCGGCCGACCACTCGTCGTGGAGCTGGATCGTGGTGAGCGCGAGGTCGACGTACCGGTCGGCGACGCCGAGCCGGCCGAGGTCGATCAGCCCGGTGACCTCGAGGGTGTCGGGGTCGAAGAAGATGTTCGGCAGGCACGCGTCGCCGTGGCAGACGACCGGTTCCAGGACGCTCTCCACATAGGGGCGCTCGGCAACCACTTCTGCGAGGAGCTCGGCCGGTGCGACCTTCCGCCACTCGTCGGTGAGGAACGCCGGGTTCACGGCATCCCGCCGTACGACGTCCTCCGCCGTCGCGATCACCGACGCCAGCGGGCGCTCGAACGGGCAGTCGGTGAGCGCGTGCAACTCACGCAGGATCCCGCCCAGACTCCGCATCGCCCGCTCCCGCGACACCGGCGCGAGCGCGTCCCCTGGCAGACCCGGCACAGCCGACGTCACCTGACACGCACCACCCGAGGGGAGCTCGAGCCAATCGACGACTGTTGCCCCCGGCAACCCCGTGCTCGCGAGCCACTCGATCCGGTCGCGCTCGGCGGCCAACTCCGCCACGCCCGCGGGACCGCAGCACTTGGCAAAGACGTCTCCGCGACGGAAGACCGACGTGTCGGACTCGCCGATTTCGACGGCCGTCCAGCCGTCACCCGGCGGCGCGAGCAATGCGTTCCCTCGTGTGCTCGAGGATCGCCGTCACCGGCCGCCCGGTCATCAACTTGCCGTCAGCAACGAACCCTTCCTCGCGACCGGTCAGGTCCTGGATCAGCCGCTCCCGCCACAGATCACGCAGGTCGGGCCGCTCCTTGACCAGATTCCGCAGCTCACCGGGATCCTCGACCAGATCGAACAGCTGCTCCACACCCCGCTCGGAGCCCCACACGTACTTCGTCTTCCCGTCCGTCACCCACTGGATCGACTGCCCGAAGTGCAGATGCTCCCCATGCAGCCACTCGCGCACCGGCCCGTCCGAAGTCCCCCGCAGGTACGGCGCCAGCGACCGCCCGTCGACCGACGACGGGATCGGGACCCCGGCCAGCTCCAGCAGCGTCGGCATCACGTCCCGCAACTCGACCACATGGTCCACGACTCCGCCGCGGACGGCACCATCAGCCGAAGAACGGTCCGCCACGATGAACGGCACCCGCGCCGACCCCTCGTACGGCACCGACTTCCGGAACATCCGGTGGTCGCCCAGCATCTCGCCGTGGTCCGACGTGAACGCGATGATCGTGTCCTCGTACACCCCGAAGTCGACCAGTGCCTCCTTGATCCGGTTGATCTGCAGGTCGATCTGCGCCATCAGCCCGTAGTACCCGGCCCGCGCGCGATGCACGACCCGGTCCGGCAGGTCCCCGACCGACGCCTGGTAGTCCCCGTCCTGCCGGAACTCGTCCCAGTCGTCCTCCCAGTCCCCGAGCTCGCGTTCGTACGGCGGCAGCGCGTTGTACTGGTCGAACGCCCATGCCGGCGGGTCGTACGGCGGATGCGGCCGATGAAACGACACGTAGAGAAAGAACGGCCGGGAGGGATCGCGCCGGTACAGCCAGTCGATCGTCTGCGTGCCGATCCAGTGCGTCGGATGCAGCTCCTCCGCCTTGTCCCACGGCCGCGCGACCACTGAGTTGCAGTTCACCCCGTGATCGAAGTACTCCGCATCCGGCGAAACCCCCGGCTGCCGGCGCAGCCACGGCACATAGTCGTCGAAGAACCCGAACTGCTGCCGATGCGAACGCCGCGCGTGATGCAGGAACCCGTCGTGCAGAATCACATCGTCGAACCCGAGCCGCGCCCGCTCCGGCCACACATGCATCTTCCCGATCGCCTGCGTGTGGTACCCCGCCTTGCGGAACTCCCCCTGCACCGTCACCGGATGCGCGGCGTCGAACGGTACGCCGTCGGTGTACCCGACCCGCCCGTGCCGCTCCTGCGACTGCCCGGTGAACAACGCCGCCCGCGCCGGCACACACGACGGCGTCGCGGAGTACCCGCGGCTGAACCGCACCCCGTTCCGCGCGAGCTCGTCCAGATGCGGTGTCTCGACGTACGGATGACCGGCACACGACATCGCGTCACCGCGCCACTCGTCGACACAGATCAGTACGACGTTGGCCTTGGTCATGGGGCCTCCCGGCCTGGACTGAGGAGCGGAGGGAGCGAAGCGACCGGAGCGACGAGGGAAGGCCGGGAGTTCCAGCCCCATGACCCGCCGCGACGGAGTCGCGGCATCAGTACTGCCTCACTGAGCCACCTTCGACGATTCGCGGACGATCAACTGCCATGGGAAGTCGAACACCTCACCTGGTGCACCCTCTCGGTCGGTCAGTCTGCTCACGATGATCCGGGCCAGCGCGTCGTTGAAGTCGACCGGCCCGACCGTCGACAGCGACGGGTCCAGGTGTTCGCCCTCGGGCGTGTTCCCGACGCCGACGATCGCGAGCTCCCGCGGTACGTCGATGCGCAGCCGGTGGGCCGCCCGCACGGCGGCGATCGCGGCGAAGTCCGTCGTACAGTAGATCGCCGTCGGGCGGTCCGGCTTGGTGAGCAGCGCCATCGCGGCGCGGTAGGCGCCCTCCGGGTGCCGCTCGAAGATCTCGATGTCGGCGTCGCGGACCGGCTTGCCCGCCGCCCGCAGGGTGTTGAGGTACGCGTCGAAGCGGGCGAACCCGTTGGTCCGCGACGTCAGCGCGCCGACCCGGTCGTGGTGCTCCAGCAGGTGTTCCACCGCGAGGTGACAGCGCGGCTCGGCCCCGGACCGGATCACGTCGAAGCCGCGCGGCTCGAGCGTTTCGCTGAACGCCACGATCTGCACGCCCTGCGCCGCGAACGCCTCCAGTTCGGCGACCTGCTCCGCGTCCGGCGAGACGCTGTCGATGAAGATCACATCCGGCGTCCGGTTCGACAGCACGGTCCGCCAGTCGCCGTCCGCGACGATCAGGGCGGTCTTGCCGAGCGGAGTCACCGCCGTACTGACCGTGGCCGCGACCGCCTGCGACCACGGGTCGGCCAGGACGCTCAGCGACAGCAGGACCAGGTCCGACTTGCCGGTCCGGATCGCCCGGGCCGCGTCGTTGCGCCGGTAGCCGAGCCGCGACGCGGCCTCGCGGACCCGGTCCGCGGTCGAGTCCTTGATGGTGTGGCTGCGGTGCCGCCCGGACAGCACGTACGACACGGTCGCGACCGAGACACCTGCCTCCTTCGCCACCATCCGGAGCGTCGGCCGGTCGGTCAAAGGTGAGGACATGGCTTGATTCTTGCAGATCAGCCCTTGACCGCACCGGTGATTACACCCTTGGTGAAGTGCCGTTGCAGGAACGGGTAGACCAGAGCGATCGGGACCAGCGCGACCACGACGACGGCCATCTGCAGGGACTGCGGTTGCGGTAGCGGTTCCACCCCGAGTTGGTCCGCCGACAACGACTTGCCCTGCAGCACGTAGGTCCGCAGGATCACCTGGACCGGCCACTTCGACGTGTCGTTCAGGTACAGCAGCGCGTTGAAGAACGCGTTCCAGAACCCGACCGCGTAGAACAGCCCGACCACCGCGATCACCGCCTTCGACAGCGGCATGATGATCTGCCGGAGGATGGTGAAGTCGCTCGCGCCGTCGATCCGCGCGCTCTCCAGCAGCTCACCCGGCACGTTCATGAAGAAGGTGCGCAGGACAACGAAGTTGAACGCCCCGAGCGCCCCCGGGAGGATCAGCGACCACAGGCTGTCGAGCAGCCCGAACTGCTTCACCACCAGGAACATCGGGATGATCCCGGGCGCGAACAGCAACGTGAACAGCACCATCAACAGCACCGGCCGCCCGAACAGCACCGGCCGCGACGTCGCGTACGCCAGCGCGATCGTGACGGCGAGCGCGATCGCCGTACCCACAACTGTGACGAACACGCTGACCAGGATCGCCCTGCCCATCAGGCCGCCGGAGAAGAGCGTTTGGTACGCCTTCAACGTCGGGTGTGACGGCCACAGAACGTACCCGCCTGCGTCGATGATGTCGCGATCGCTTGCCAGAGACGTCGAGACGACGACCAGGATCGGTATGACGATGACGAGTGCGAAGCCGCCCAGTACAACTGCTTTGATCGCCTGGTACCCGGGAGAAGGGTTCTCCTTCCAGACCGGTCTCATGAAGCCCCTCGTTTCTGGAAGATGCCCGGTTCGCCCAAACGGTGTGCGAGCGCGTTGGCGCCCCACAGCAGCAGCGCGCCGACGACGCCCTTGGCGAGTCCGGCCGCGGCCCCGCTGCTCCAGTCGCCGCCGACCACACCCGCGTAGTACGTGAAGGTGTCGAGTACTTCGGCCGCACCCGGACCGACCGAGTCGCGCTGCAGGATGAACTGCTCGAACCCGACGCTGAGGATGTCGCCGATCCGCAGGATCAGCAGCAGCACGATGACGGTCCGCAGTGACGGCAACGTGATGTGCCACAGCCTGCGCCAGCGCCCGGCGCCGTCCGCCGCGGCCGCCTCGTACAGCGAGACGTCGACGGTCGTGAGCGCGGCGAGGAAGATGATCATCGCCCAGCCCGCGTCCTTCCAGATCAGCTGCGCGACGACGAGCAGCGGGAAGGTGTCCGGGTTGGTCATGAACGGGATCGGGTCCAGTCCGGCCTGCCGCAGCAGGTTGTTGACGAACCCGGCCCCGCCGAGCGACTGCTGGAACAGCGTCACGACCAGCACCCAGGACAGGAAGTGCGGCAGGTACGCGATCGTCTGGAACCAGCGCCGGATCCGATTGCTGACCAGCGAGTCGACGATCAGCGCCAGTCCGATCGGCACCGGGAAGAACAGCAGCAGCTGGACGCCCGCCAGCAGCAACGTGTTCCGCAACGCATCCCAGAAGTCCGGGTTGCCGTACAGGTTGACGAAGTTCTGCAGGCCGTTCCACTCGCTGTGCATGATGCCGAGGTACGGCTGGAAGTCCTGGAACGCGACCACGTTGCCGAGCACCGGCAGGTAGAAGAACGCCAGCAGGAACAGCACGCCGGGGATCATCAGCAGCACCATCTGCCAGTCCCGGCGCCATTTCGCCTTCAGCGGCAGGCCACTGCTGACCTGCCGCTTCGTGGAGTTCGCCTTCAGCATCGATCAGGACCCGGTGACCGGAACGCTCGACGGCAGCACGGCCGCGAACTCGTCGCGCATCTTGTCACCGCCGCCGGACTTCCAGCGCTTCAGCGCCTCGTCGTACGCGTCCAGCTTCTGCCGGCCGGTGACGATGTCGACGATCGTGTCCCGGAACGCCGCGGTCAGCTTCGGACCGACCTTGCTGCTCGTGTCGGAGTACGTCCCCGCGGTCGGGTTGCGCATCGCGAACTTCAGCAGCTGCTGCTCGGTCGCGTAGATCTTCTTGGTGTCGTCGGGGTACGCCGGGTTGAAGATCACGCTCTCCGGCGAGTTCATGATCTGCAGCGCACTGACCAGACCGGGCGCCTGCTGCTGACCGGCCTTGGTGAGCACGGGGTTCTTCTGCGCGTCCAAGGTGTACTGCTCGCCCTCGGTGCCGAAGTTCTTCTGCAGGTACTCCTTCGTGCCGAACGGCGCCGACAGGTAGTCCATCAGCGCGAGCAGCTCCCGGATCCGCCCCTCGTCGGTCTTCTTGAACGGCGTGAACCCGACCGTGCCGTACCCCATGTCGTACACCGGCTTCGCCTTGCCGTCGTGGCCGAACGGGATCAGCGTGTCCACGAACAGCGTCGGGTCCAGCGCCCGGAACCCGTCGGTCGCCCGCGGGCCGACCACGACCTGCGCGGCGATCTGGCCGTTCACGGTCTTCGGCGTCGCGTCGGCGAGGTTGAGGTCCGGGTAGAACACCTTCGCGGCCCAGAGCTTGGCGGCGTACTCGACGGCGGCCTTGTAGTTGTCGGTCTCGTAGAGGTGGGTGAGCGAACGGTCCTGGTTCACCCGCCAGCCGTTCGGGGCGCCGAACCACTCGCCGAACATGTGCAGCATGTTGATGATCGCCGGCTCGAGCGCGTAGTTCGTGCCGTTGCTGAGCTGCTTGCACTTCTCGAAGAACTCGTCCGCGGTCCGGCACTGCAGGCCGCCGACCTTCGCCCAGGTCTTCGGGTTGCCCATCATCACCTGGCCGAACGGCGTCGACGGGATCGGCGCGCCCCAGATCTTGCCGTTCACTACCGCGGTCCGCCAGGAGGCCGGCTTCAGCGCGGCCAGGTTCGGGTACTCCAGGACGGCGTCGCCGGACAGGTACTGCGTCAGGTCCTGGAACTTGGCCTCCAGCATCGGGCCGACGTTCGGGATGCCCTGGTTCGGCGGCAGCCACATCAGGTCCGGCAGCGAGTCACTGGCGAGCAACGTCGCGAACTTCTCCGGGTAGCCGGGGTCGGTGCCGATCGTCAGCCGGAGCTCGGCGCCGAGCGCCTTGTTCAGCGACTGCCACATCGGGTTGCTGCCCATCGGCGGCGGAGGCGTCGCGAACGTCTCCGTCAGCGCGGTCACCGGGTTCTTCAGCGGCGGCGCCTTCACGCTCGCTACCGCGTCCGGCGGGAACCGCAGGAACCCGGGCTCCAGGCCGGACTCCGCGCCCGCGAGATCCGGGCGCACTCCCTCGAACGGTTTGTACGTCGGCAGCTTGAGCTCGCTCGAGGCCTTCGCACCGCCGTTGGAAGCCCCACCGTCACCACAGGCCGCCAGCGTCGAGGTCGCGATCGCCGCTCCGGACACCTGCAGGAAACGCCGCCGACTGATCATAGCTGCTCCAAGTTTCGAAGAAGTGCTCACTAATACTCACTTAAACGTTAACCGGGACCGTAAACCTCACCACCCCTCCAACGCAAGGCGACAGCGGACACGAGCCGGCAGGTGAGGCGGCGTTGACCGTGGCGGACCCCCGGCACTACGGTTGAGAAAATTCTCCACGTGAGGAATTTGCCTGATGCCTGCTCCTCGATGGGTCGCCAGCCAACCGGGTGGCGCTGAACCGGGTCACCAAGTTCGTCGCCCCGTGGGCGCCCGGATGGGCGGTCGTCGTCCACCGCGGCCGAAAGTCCGGCCGGACCTTTCGCACGCCGCTGTGGGCCTTTCGGCGCGACGACGGCTTCGTGATCGCGCTGACGTACGGGCCGACCGCGGACTGGGTGCGCAACGTCCTCGCCGCGGAGGGCTGCGAGCTGGAGAGCCGGCGACGTCGCTACGTCGCCGTCAACCCCCGCGTCTACCGCGACGACAACGCGACCGCCATGCCGGCCTTCATCCGCTTCATGCTCCGCAAGGTCATCAAGGCACCGGAGTTCCTCGCGCTGGACGTCGCGCGCGACCTCGGCCCGGCGCACTGACCGGCAGACATGAGCCGGGGAGAACTTCAGTGAGTTCAACTGTGGGGTTGACCGGCGAGTGTCAGCTGTCCGAGCAGGTCCTCGACCCGCGCGGCGCGTCCTGCCTGGCGGTGCCGGTCCCAGGCCGCGCGGGACAGCGTGTCGCCGACCAGGGCGAGGGCCTCGGCGAGTTCTTCCCGCAGGTACGGGTTGGGGATCTCGAGGCGTTCGCCCATGGCTTCCTCCGCACCGAACAGCTCGGCGGCGCCGACCGGGTCTCCGCGGCGGAGCAGGATGTTCATCGCGGTGTTCGAGAAGGCCATGGTCAGGCTCGGGCTGCCGAGCGCGAGCACGGTCGGGATCAGTTCCTGGGCCAGCGCGGCGGCCTCGTCGAGCCGGCCGGCCAGCGTCAGCAGGTAGGCGAGATTCTGGCCCTGTACAGCGATTTCGTGCGCGTCCCCGAGCGATTCGGTGATGGTCAGGGCCTCGCGCAACAACTCCTCCGCGCGGTCGAAGTTCCCGAGATCCTCTTCGATGCCGCCCAGGTGGCTGAGGACCCGGCCCAGCCGCCAGGGATCGTCGAGCGCGCGGTGCCGGTCGACGGCGTCGACGAGCGTCGACCGCGCCGCGGCGAGGTCACCGCGCTGACGGTGCACCGAGCCGAGAACGGCCAGCCCGAACGCGACACCGGCCGCGTCACCGAGCTCCCGCGACATCTCCACGCTGCGGTTCGCCACCTCGTATGCCCGCTCGGGCTCCCCCTGGAGGTGCAGCAGATTGCTCAATCCGCGCAGGCAGGCGGCCAACTCGGGCGAGGACGTCGTACCGGCGGCCGCGACGACCTGCTCGTGCCAGCCGCGGCTCTCGGCGAGGTACCCGCCGAGGACCCACACCCAGCCGAGCGATGCGCACAACCGCAGACCGGTCCGTACGTCGTGATCGGTCGACCAGGCGAGCGCCGTACGGAAGTTGTCGAGCTCCGTCTCGGCGCGCTCGATCGGGTAGTCGGAGGTGGTCTTCTTGAGGCGTTCCAACTGCTCGGCGAGGCCTGCGTAGTAGGAGGCGTGGCTGTCGCGCACAGCGGCGTCCTCGTCGGTGGCTCCGAGCTGTTCTGCGGCGTACTGCCGGATCGTCTCCAGGAGCCGGACGCGCGTGCCGTCCGCATCGTCGGACAGCGTGATCAGGTTGGCGTCGCGCAGCTCGGCGACGACGTCGAGCGGATCGATGCTGGTGGCAACTTTCTCGACTGCGGCCAGATCGGCACCGCCGGCGAAGACTGCCAGCCTCCGGAAGGTACGGCGGTGCTCGGGGCTGAGCAGCTCGTACGACCAGGCGATCGTGTCCCGCAGCGTCCGCTGACGTTGCGGCGTCACCGTACTCGTGGACGCGATGTCGAGCGACTGGTCGACGCGGGCGAGCACCTCCTTGACGCTGAACAGGCGCAGCCGCGGCGCGCACAGTTCGATCGCCAACGGGAGCCCGTCGAGCCGGCGACAGAGCGCGATGACGTCGGCAGTGTTCTCCGGTGTCAGCGTGAACGTCGGGCGCACGGCCTGAGCACGCTCCACGAAGAGCTGGACAGCGGCCGAGTCCGCCGCGTCCGTGACCGGGAGCGGTGCCACCGGATGCTGGTGCTCACCGACCAGTCCGAGTGCGCGGCGTGATGTGGCGACGAGCTTCACATGTGCAGCGCCTTCGATGATCTCGGCAACGACTTTGCCGGCGTCGGGCAGCTGTTCGAGATTGTCGAGCACGAGCAGCAGCGTGCGCTGGGCCAAGTAGTTGACCACGCGGCTGCGCTCGCGGGGCGGGATGTCGAGGACCTCGGCGATCGTCGTCCACAGGACCCGCTCCGAGGTGACGGACGCGAGCGGGACGAAGTACACGCCGCCCGGGAACCTGGTGGTCAGCTCCGCCGCGGCGCCGATCGCCAACCGGGTCTTGCCCGACCCTCCCGGGCCGGTCAGCGTGACCAGTCGTACGTCGGTCCGGCCGAGCAGCCCGGTGATGCGGTCGAGGTCCTGCGCGCGACCGAGCAGTGGGGTCGCCGGCGCGGGGAGGCTGGTCGACGTACCGAGGGTGCGTGGAGGCGGGAAGTCGTTCTGCAGGCCGACGATCGTGACCTGGAGCAGCCGCTCGGGTTCCGGGATGTCCTTCAGGTGATGGGTTCCGAGGTCGCGGAGTGTGACGTCGTCGGGCAGTTGCGTGAGTTGGCCGGTGACGGCCGAGACCACGATCTGGCCGCCGTGCGCGGCCGCCCCGATGCGCGCGGCCAGGTGGACGTCCATGCCCCAGTAGTCGCCGTCGTACACGCCCGGCGTACCGGTGTGGATCCCCATCCGGACCCGCAGCCGCTCACCACCGGGCCAGCGGTGCTCCGCAAGACCGCGCTGTCCGTCGACCGCCGCGCGGACCGCGTCCCCGGCCGTCGGGAAGACGACGAAGAAGCTGTCGCCCTCGGTCCCCATCTCCGTTCCGCCGTACGCCGTCCAGGCCGCGCGCAGGATCCGCCGGTGTCCTTCCAGCGCGTCGAGGTACTGATCCCCCAGGCGGCGCAGCAGCACCGTCGACCCCTCGATGTCCGAGAACAGCATGGCGACCATTCCCCCACCCATGCCGCCAGTGTCGGCGCCGGCGCGGAGTACGTCGAGAGGTCGCGTGCCCTAGGTCCTGCCGGCGGTGCTCTCGCGGATCAGCAGGCGGAAGGGGGCCTGCTTGCGGACCGGTTCGCCGCCGGGGCGCTGGTCGCGGAGGGCCTCCAGGGCCAGGCGGGCGATCGCGACGCGGTCGGGCGCGACAGTGGTGAGCGTCGGCAGCGTGGCGAGGTCGTACGGGATGTCGTCGAAGCCGACCACGGCCACGTCCTGCGGCACCCGCAGACCGCGCAGGACCAGCGCGCGGATCGCTCCCATCGCGAGCCAGTCGGTCGCCGCGAACACCGCGTCCGGGGCCTGGTGGCCGGCATCCAGCCACTCGCCGAGGGTCCGCTCGGCGTCCTGACCGCGCAGGCCGCCGGTCGGCAGCACGATGTCCTCGTCGACCGGCAGCCCCGCCGCGGCGAGAGCGTCGCGGTACCCGTTGATCCGCTGGTCGTCCATCCGCGGGCCGGGCGCCAGTGCCATCACCTTGCGCCGGCCGAGCGACAGCAGGTGCTCGGTGGCCACCCGGCCGGCGTCGCGGTTGTCGATCCCGACGTGGTCGGCGTGATGCTCGGGGCCGGCCTTCTCGCCCAGCAGGACCAGCGGCAGCGCCGGGTCCCGCCCCTGGACGTCCTCCGGCGTCAGGCCGAGCGGGCTCATCACGATCCCGTCCAGCCGGGCCGGGTGCCGTTCGGTGAGCAGCGCGAGCTCGGCCTCCCGGCGGCCGCCGGTCTGGTGGAACTGCACGATCCAGCCGAACGACTCCGCCTCGTCGAGCACCCGGGCCGCGAGCGAGGCGAAGTACGGCCGGTCGAGTTGCGGCACCGCCAGCGCGATCACGCCGCTGCGGCCCTGGGCGAGGTTGCGGGCCGCGATGTTCGGCCGGTAGCCGAGCTTGTCGATCGCGGCCAGGACCCGCTTCCGGGTCTCCTCGCGGACGTGCTCGGCACCGTTGACGACGTTCGACACCGTCTTCATCGACACACCGGCCGCCTCGGCGACATCGGTCAGGCGCGGCCTCATAGCTGCCAGGATCTCACTGGGCCCAGCGCCAGTTGTGGGCCAGGCGGAGCGGAACGTAGTTGCCGTTGGGGAGGTCGTCGGTCAGCCGTGCCTGCCAGCGGGTGAGCTCGTGCAGCAGGCGGGCCCGCACGGCCAGGTGCCGGTCGTCGTCGAAGAGGTTGTCGAGCTCGGCCGGATCGTTCTCGAGGTCGTAGAGTTCGCCGGCCAGGTCCGCGTGGACGATGAGCTTCCAGCGGCCGCTGCGGAGCATCCGGGCGGCGCCGGACTGGGTGACGGTGTTGAGTTCGTCGAACGTCGGGCCGTCGTACCCGAAGTGCAGCGGTGGCCGCGCGGTCACGTCGTACGCGCGCCCGCCGAAGCCCTGCTCGGCGACGATGCTGCCGAACTCCGCCTCGGGCGCTTCGTTGCCATGGGCAAGCGGCAGCAGGCTGCGGCCCTGGACGCCGTCCGGAATGGGTCGGCCGACGGCTTCGCAGACGGTCGGGAGGACGTCGACGATCGAGACCGGCTCGTCGCGCTCCTGGACGCTGATGCCGTCGCCGGCCACGATCAGCGGGATCCGCATCAGGAACTCGGACAGGCCGGCGCCCTTGCGCTGCAGGCCGTACTCGCCGACGTAGTCGCCGTGGTCGGCCAGCACGATCGTCAGGCGCGGGCGCCGGCGTTGCGCCAAGCCTTCGTGGAGGCGGCGGATCTGGTCGTCGAGCAGGCGCAGCATGCCGAGGTAGTTGGCGGTGTAGCGACGCCAGTTGTCGTCGTACCCGGGGCGCTTCTCCTCCTGGAGGCGACGCAGCCAGGCGTAGCTGCCGCCCTTGACTTCTGTTGCCTCCGGCCCGGTTGTGCGGTCGGGGACGTCCTCGGGGTCGACCAGGTCGAAGTACGGCTGCGGGACCTGGTACGGGTTGTGGGGCTCGGGGTAGGAGACCCAGAACAGGCCCGGCCGGTCAGGGTCCGCGTCGTCGACCGCCTGGAGCGCGTCGGAGGTGATCCGGTAGGGAAGCTGCGTCTCCAGGGGGTGGGGCGTCGGCTTGTCGGAAACGCCGTGGTCGAGGCGTTCCAGCCAGTTGTCGAAAGCGATTTCCTCCGCGTTCCGCTCCGGTCCTTGGGTGTGGAAGTACGGTCCGGCGAAGGTGTCGAAGTCCTGCGCGCCGCGGTGCATGTGCGGCTTGCCCGCGAAGTGCAGCTGGTAGTCCGCGGTCCGCAGTACGTCGAGCAGGTCCTGCTCGTAGCGGGCGTACCGCGCGTTGCTGTTCTGCCGGACCTGGTGGGCGCTCGGAAACCGTCCGGTCAGCAGGCTCGTCCGTGCCGGAACGCAGGCCGGCGCGGCCGTGTATGCGTTCCGGAAATCCGTTCCGCGTTCCGCCAGGCCGTCGACGAACGGCATGGTGTCCACCGGGAACCCGCTCCGCCGAGTCAGTCCCACCCGCTGCTGATCGGTCATCACGATGACGATGTCGGGACGCATCGGCCTGCTCTCTGCTCGCGGTTTACAGCGCTGTATTGCAGCGCTGCAAACCCTGCCCGAGCCGAACCGCATCCGTCAAGAGCCGACCGTGCCGCCGGAAGATGCAGGTAGCATCCGGTCGTGATCTACGAGCCGATGAGCCGACGCCTGGTCATTTCGTTCACGGTCATCGGAGTCGTCCTGGCGGTCGCCGGGCTGATCGCACGCCCGCAGAACATCTCCGTCGCGGTCGTCCTGTTCCTGGCGGCCGTCTCCGTCCTGGGCCTCGCCGGCTACGGCGTACTGGATCGGCTGGTCGACCGCGTCAAGCGATCCCGCCGGACCACCTGACCTGGTTCAGCGCCGACGACGCCCAGGCGGTTCAGCTCTGGAGCGGCACCAGACGCTCGGCCAGCCGGCGGACGCCCCGCTCGGGGCTGGTCAGAATCGGCGCGGCAAGCTCGAGCCCTTCCGCCGCCGAGGCCATCGAAGCCTGTGCGAGCACGACGACGTCACCGGACGCCGCCTTGATGGCTTCCGCCACCAGCGCGTCATGCCGAGCCCGGTCTCCCGCAACAGCTGCCTCGAACGCCCCCGGTACGACGACCTCGTCGATCTGCACGTCGCGTCCCTGGAGCTCGGCCCGCTCACGAAGTAGCGCAGCTGTCGGCTGCACCGTGGTCGGCAGCGTTGCGATGACACTGATGCGATCACCGGCCCGGACCGCCTCGTCCGCCATCGCCTCGTCGACGCGGTACACCGGCACACCGAGACGGTCAGCCAACGGCCCGGCGTACTGCGAGATCGACGAGCACGTGAACATCAACGCCTCGGCGCCGGCCGCGACCGCGGCATCCCCGAGATCAGCGAGCCGCTGCGCGACCTGCTCGGACGCGACCCCGCGCCCCAGATCCGCGACGATCTTGTCGTCGAGCAGGTTCTGTACCTCGACCCCCGGCAGATGCTCCGCGGCCAGCGTCGCAAAGGCCGGAATGACCACAGCTCCGGTGTGCAGGAAGGCGATGCGCGTCACGAGCACTCCTCACGTTTCAATCCGCTCCGGCAGCGGTGTGCGGAGCCTTGTGGCGGGATCACGTTGACACGTTTCAGACCCGCCGGTCAACGCGCTGTCCGCGAAGGGGACACCTCTCGGCCGGTGATTGCCGGTCATAGCCGGGCAGTCGAGCCCCGCAGCCAGGCTTGTGTCAGTGCAGGGCGACCGACAGCAGCAGGACGGACGCGGATCGGGCGTGGACGTCGTGACGCTGCGGCGGCACCGCGACGAGGTCACCGGTCCGGAGTTCGACCTCGACGTCGCCCGCTCGGAGTAGGACGTCACCCTGCAGGCACATCAACGACGCATCCCCGGGGCTCTGGTGCTCGCCCATCGTCTGCCCCGCGTCCAGCGCGATCAGCGTCTGCCGCAGCCGCGCCCCACCTCGGCCGTACACCGTGGTCGCGCTGCGCCCGCTGTCGCTCTCGCCCGCCAACCGCAGGTGACTGGCCGCCAGTTCCTCAACTCGCAAGACCTCCATCAACCGATGGTACGACTCAGCCCTGCCGCGAGCATTCGGGTCCGTAGGTTGGGCCAACGGTTGGCGGGGTTCAGTTGGTGGGGTGGATGGGTGGTAGGAAGCGGCGGCGGGTGGTGAGTGGGCCGACGCCGGAGCGCCACCAGCGGAGCCAGACGCGTGGGCGGAGGAGGAGCGCCGTCGCCGGTGGAACCGAGTCGAAGAAGGACTCCCGGAAGAGGAGCCGGCCGTCTGGCG
The DNA here is from genome assembly GCF_011761605.1 of Kribbella shirazensis. Lineage (GTDB taxonomy): Bacteria > Actinomycetota > Actinomycetes > Propionibacteriales > Kribbellaceae > Kribbella > Kribbella shirazensis. Next base: position 8,576,749 of record NZ_JAASRO010000001.1, read on the forward strand.
ACAGCTTGAGCAGGTCGACGGCCTCCCAGCTCAACGGCCGTCCACCCGCGGTCGCCGAGAACCGGATGTGGATGAACACGTTTTCCTTCACCCCGGCCCACCGCAGGACCTCGACGCGCAGATCAGGCAGCAGCGCCTGCGTCCGCGCGAACTCCTCCCACCACAGCGCCGGGCCGATCCCGTCGCGCAGCATCGGCTGCACGAACCGCACAGAATCGTCCAGGAAACCGTCCCACGCGTGCGGAGCCGGACTTTCCCAGGCGATCCGGAACTGCCGGACAACGTTTTCGTGGACCGTCGGCCAGTCTGTCATCGGTCCTCCCGGCTCGCGGCGGCCAGACAGCCGAGCAGCACCGTCCCCGCGATCAACAGCACGGCTTCCCCGACACCGAGCGCGAGCGACCGTGCCTCGGTGAGATCGACAAGGTGCGAGACGGCATGCAGTCCGTTCCAAACGGTCGCGACCACGAGTACCGGCGTACGCCAGGAAGTTCGCCGTACGGCGAACAGCAGCCCGGCACCGATCGCGATCGAGGCAGCACCGAAGTCGTGCACGAGATGGTCGTTCCGCGGTCCGAAGTCGGCAAGCGTGCGCGAGAACGATCCGCTGCCGACGGCAGCCCAGATGCCGAGGCCGGTGAAGATCCCGCCGAGGAGTGCGATCGGCCATCTCATGCGACCTTCTCCTGGAATTGGCGGACCGAGCGTTTCATCCCGAGGCGCCACAACACCCCGGCCCGCGACGACCTCCGGACCCGCGCCTCCTCACGCATCGCGGCAAGGAAATGATCTGCGAAGCCGGTCCGGGGCGCCTGTGCGTGTACCTCCGCAACCGTGTTCCGCGCGATCTCCGGCAGTCGCAGACCGACGACGTCCAGGTGAGTGCCCGCGTGCAGCAGGTGAGCCTCGGGACCCCAGGACAACGGCACATCGACGTTGAAATGCGCCGCGACCGCGTCGGCTACCTCGGTGGCGAACGCATCGGCTCCGCCCGCCTCGATCACGATCGCTCGCGCGAGGTTCGAGCCGTGGACGGCGAAGCAGGCCGCCTTCGGATCGGAGCGATCGACCAGACCGACGTCGTGCAACAACGCAGCGACGTACAGGCGCTCGTCGTCGTACTCGATGCGGTCGAGTTCAGCGAGCATGCTGCCCCAGAGCCACGAGCGAATGCTGTGCTGCAGCAAGGGATCAGGCAAGACGGTCCGAGCGAAGTCGGTGACATGGTCGGCAACGGACGTCGAGGGAGGCGTTCGATCGGCCGCGAGGACGGCGCCGGCGACCTGACCGCCCTGACGCTTACCCCTCAGCTCACGAGCGATCGCCTGGGCCGCGAACCACAACTGTTCCCGCAGACTCAACGCACCACCCGTCCGAGCGACCCAGGCCGGCGAACCTATCGCTGCCATCGCGCCAACCCCTCCTTCGCAACGAACTCCGGTTGGTCTTCCGCGACATACGTGTACGAGTCCGGGACGACTCGAACCTCGGTCCCCAGACGCTCGGCGTACGCCGACGCGTGCGCGAGCGGGAAGACATGGTCATCAGCTGCCCAGAGGAAATCGACCGGACTCTCGAACTTTCCGGCGAGCGTCGCGGCAGCGGCCCGGCTGTACCGCTCGTCGACCGCGCCGATCGCCTTCCGCCCGTCGTACCGGATCGCCGGATCGCTCAGCACCGGGTCGATGTAGCTGCGCATCGTCGCCGCGTCGATCGGGTACTTCGCCAGCCAGCCGTACGTGTTCCGCCACCGCCAGGTGGCCGGAAAGCGCAGTACCTGATAGAGCGCGCTGTACGTCGCCGGATGCGCCGCCGTCCACTTGAGCAGCGGAAATCCACCGGGCGTCGGGGGCCAGGTGCAATCCGGCGTCTCGCACGAGGCGAGCACCAGCCGGCCAACGCGTTCCGGGTACGTCACCGCGGTCAGTTGGCTGTAGGCGCCGCCAGAGTCGTTGCCGAACAGGATCACATCACGCAGATCGAGCGCGTCGAGAAGGTCGGCGATCAACCTGGCGATGCCGGGCGGCGAGAGGTCGGCGTCGCGGTTCATCGGCACGAGATGCGAACCTAGCGGCCAGTCCGGCGTGATGCAACGGAACCGTTCCGACAACAACGGAACGAGTTTCCGCCACAGGTTCGCATTCACCAAGTACCCGTGGACGAAGACGATCGGCCGGCCCGCACCGGCTTCGTGACACCGCACCGTGCCGGCAGGCAGTTCGACGTCGTACGACGTACCCAGACGAGGATCCCGCATGGTCACACCGCGACCTCGCCGAGCATTCCGAGCTGCTGCTGGGCTGCGCTGATGTCGAGATAGGTCTCCTTGCGCTGCACCAACCCGTCCGCCACGGTGATGACGTCGACCCCGGTGAACGTCATGGGCTGACCGGTCGGCCGAGCGACGAGGTTCCCGAACGGCAGCGGCATCGCCAGCGTGGCCGTGATGAGTGCCTGGTGCACGAAGAAGTCGTTCCCGAAGGTCATCACCTCAGTCCGGAAAACGATGTCGGGAAACAGCGTGAGCAGTCCCCCGAACGCACTGCGAACCGCGTCCACGCCGACCACCTCCGGCCCGGCGCTCAGGTGCAGACGGAAAACGGTGTCTGCGGTGTGCATCGCCATGATCCGGTCGAGATCGTGCGCGTTCCACGCCTCGCCGTACCGGGCGGCAAGTTGTTCGAGCGAACTGGTCATCGCAGGACTCCTTGTGCTTGACAGGTCAGAACCTCGTCCGCGGCGCGTTCGCCCGCGGTCACGGCGCCGTCCATGAACCCGATCCAGCGGGTGGCTGTTTCCGAACCGGCCCAGTGCACCCGTCCATGTGGTTGCCGCAGGCATGCACCGAACGAGGTCCAGAGCCCCGGCGGATGGAAGCCCGCATAACAGCCCTTCGTCCAGACCTCCTCGGTCCACGACCCGACCAGGACCTCGCGCGGCGACAGCGCCCGGTCACCGAACCAGCGAGCAAAGCAATCCAACACCTGCTGCTCGCGCTCAGCCACCGGAAGCGTCAGCAGCGATCGCGCATGCCGGCCGACGACGAAGCCGAGCAGGATCCCCGGTCGCCCACCCGGCGGCGAGTTGTCGAAGGCCGCCCCAACCGGCCCACGGTCACTGGCGACCTGACCGGACAGCCCCGCAGCCCGCCAGTACGGCTCGTCGTACACGGCCAGATACTTCAAGGTCGTCCCCTGCGGCGTCCGTGCAAGCAACTGCTGCCGACCGACCGGCATCGCAGGTTCGAACTCGATATCCCGGCACACCATCGGCGGCACGGCGACAATCACCCGATCCGCCTGCACCTCGAGCCTGTCCGCCCGTACGACGACATGATGACCGTCCTGCACGATCCGCCGTACCGGATGACCGAGCCGGAGCTGATCGGGCATCGTCCTCGCCAGCTCCTCGGCGATGCGCTGCGAGCCGCCGACGAAGCGATCCTGCTGCGCACCGTCCCGCGTCCGGACCAGTCGCTCGAGGCTGTGGCCGGCGTTGATGCAGGTAAGGATATGCAGCAGGGACACCTCGTCCGGCTCGATCGACCAGACCGCGCGGACCGCCATCGTCAGCAATGTCCGGGCGGACTCGGAACGCATCCGCTGCCGCATCCACGCATCCAGCGTCGTGCCGTCCCAGTCCGCAGCGCGAGCCGCCTGCCACGGCGTACGAGGATCGACCTCGCGCGCCATACGGTCGAGCTCGCGTTGCGCACGGAGGTACGACAGCGACGCTGCCGGCCCGATCCGCGGGTTCGCGCCGCTCCAGCGCCGGGTCCGGCCCCGCAGCTCCATCAGATGCGTGCCGCTCGTATGGGTCGCGAACGTCGCCACGCCGACTTCACCCGCAACGCGCTGGATCGCGTCCTGTCCGGGCCCCGTGAACTGTCCGCCGATTTCCACGACCTGCCCGTCACCGATGTCGGCATTCAGCGTCCGGCCACCGACCCGGTCACGTGCCTCCACAACGCAGACGCCCTGCCCCGCTTGGAGAAGGCGCCGTGCGGCCACCAGCCCCGACAGCCCCGCACCGACGACCACCACATCGGTCTTCATCGCGATCCTCCCGGCAAGAGGAGTTCTTGTAACCATTACAAGAAGTGCTCGCACAGTAGCACCGGCCCAGCCGGGCCCGCAATCGTCAGCCTTGGTCGACGAGGAGACCGTGCGCGAAGGCGTCGGTCGCCGCACGCAGCAGACGCTTCAACTGCCGGGCGTCACGCCGCAGCCGGTCCTGCCGCCACGCCAGGCTGATGATCCCGTTCCACGACGCCCACAGGACCGTCGCCATCTCTTGGGCGTTGACCTTGCGGATGGTCCCGGCCTTGATACCGCGCTTGATCGCGTCCACCATCCGCCGGTTCTGCTCGTCCACCGAATCCGCCAGCCGATCCGCGAGCTCCTGCCCCGCGGCATAACTCCCCGGTTCCCCCGGAAACGCCAGCATCCGGAAGTACTCCGGATTCTCCAGATAGAACGCCAGATACTCGTCCGCCGCGGCGTACAACTGCTCGACCGGTCCCCGCCCCTCGACATACGCCAGATCCATGAACTGCCGATCCACCACAAGCGCCCGCTCGACCAGGGCGGCGTACAAGCCACCCTTGGACCCGAAATGGTTGTACACCGACCCGACCGCGACACCAGCCGTCGCTGCGATCTCCTCGACCGTGACCTCGGCGACGGACCGAACGGCGAACAACTCCTCGGCAGCACTCAACAGCGCGTCGATCGTCCGCTGTGCCCTTGGATCCACCGCGCATCCTCCCCGAAGACGTTCCTGCAACCATTACACAACGAAGCGGAGGCTGTGGCGGGCAGGTTCAGCGGTCTGGGAGGTTCAGTCGCTTCAGCCGTTCGTACGCACCGAGGATGTGTTTGTCGATTCCGTCCTGGGCCGCTTGCGGATCACCCAGGGCCAGGGCGTCGCGGAGCTCCTTGTGCTCGCTGTAGCCGACCTCGAGGAAGTCCGGGAAGCTCGCGTTGCGGGCCCGCAGGAAGACCGTGACCTGACCACGGATGGACTCCCAGACGCGCTGCACCCGCGAATGATCGCAGTAGGCGTAGATGATGTCGTGGAACTGCAGGTCCAGCCGGACGGCGTCCTCCGGGTCGATCTTGGTGTCGACGCTCTTCATCTGCTCCAGGACCGCGTCCATCTCGGCAAAACCCGCACCCTGCATCCGCGTGCAGGCCCGGCCGGCGGCGAGTCTCTCGATCGCGCCGCGGAGAGTGTGCACCTCCTCGACATCCGCCTTGGTCAGGGTGCTGACGAACGCCCCGCGGTGCCGCCGGAGCTCGACGTGCCCCTCCTCCTCGAGGCGCGCCAGCGCCTGGCGGATCGGGCCACGGCTGACCTTGAGCGCCTCGGCCAACTCGGTCTCCTTGAGGTGCTGGCCCGGCTGGAACCTGCCCCCGGTGACCATGTCCCGGAGCACGTCGGTCACCAGATCACCCAGCGCGCGCTGCGAGGGTAGCGGGGACACAGTGTCGTCGGGGATCACGCCGACCACCTCCTCAAGCCAGTTACCGCCAGTATCCGATGCACTCTAACCCCTGCCAGGAGTCACTGTAGATTGTAAACAGTTACCCATTGACAGTAAACGACGCGCCAGAGCAGACTCGGAACCTCCACTCAGGCAGAGCGGCACAGCGCCGACGCCGACAGTCGGCCGACCGTGAGGCAGCCCGATCACAGGGCACAGAGAGAGGTCACGACGACGATGACCACCGATACTGCGATTCACACCGGACGCACCGCACTCGGCCCGTTCCCGCCGGCCGCTCCCCGGAATCCCGATGCGCCGCACGTCACCGCGGCGGCGATCGACGTCGACGCCGCGGAGGTCCAAGGTCCGCTGGCACGTATCTGGGAGAGCTTCGGGTACGACGAGTTCAACTGGACGTACATGCCCACCGGCAAGCGGCTGTTGCAAACGTTCGCCGACTTCTCCGGCGGCGGCTACTTCGTCCGGCCGCACTACATGTACTGCTCCGGCAGCGGTTTCGGCATCCCGCACTGGAGCTCGGGGAACGTCTACCACGAGGACGCCGACGGCAACCCCTACTACGACTTCACGCTGCTTGACCAGGCGTACGACGCGATCGTCGGCGCCGGGCATCACCTGCTGGTGGAGCTCGGCTTCACTCCACGGGACCTGCTGCCCCCCGAGGCCGCCGAGCTGACTGTCGTCCGCAGCCCGACCGCGTACACCAACTACGAGGCAGGCGCCTGGGGATATCCGCCCAAGGACTACGCCAAATGGGCGGGCCTGATCAGCGCCACGGTTCGGCACTGCATCGACCGCTACGGCGAAGCGGAGGTGAAGACCTGGCTCTGGGAGCTGTGGAACGAGCCCGACATCGACTACTGGCGCGGCACCCTTGATCAGTACAACGAGCTCTACACGGCAACGGTGCAGGCGATCCGCGCCGTTCTGCCCGAGGCGAAGGTCGGCGGACCGGCTGTCACCAGCGGCGGACTGAACTTCCTGCGAGGCTTCCTGGACTACACGTCGCGCCGTGACGAACCGCTGGACTTCATCTCGTACCACACCAAGGGCTGCCACTTCCCGACTCGCGACTACAAGCCGTTCGCGGAGCCGCCCGCCGAGCTGCTCAGCCCGTCGTCGACGAAGATGCTGTACGACCTGCGCGAGTTCAATCGCCTGATCGGTTCGTACGACGCGTACCGGGAGCTGCCGGTGATCGTCGACGAATGCGACGCGGCCGTCCCCGCGCACTTCGGGCACTACGACAACCGCAACTACAGCTTCCAGAACACCGAGTACTACCCGGTCTTCCAGGCGAAGCTGATGAAGAAGATCCTCGACCTGAACGCCACCGAGCCGGCGCAGGTCGCCTACGCCACCTCGTGGAGCTTCTACTTCGAGGCCGAACGCTACTTCGAAGGCACCCGGTCCTTCCTCACCGCGGGCGGTGTCGAGAAGCCGCTGCTCAACGCCTACCGGATGCTCTCGCTGCTCGGTCCGGACCGGCTTCACACGACGTCGGACGCGGCCTGGGAGGTCGGCGAGCTGGAGGGCACCGACGGCAGCAGCATGCGCGAGGAGGTCGACGCCATCGCGTCGCGCTCGGACGACGGGAGCGTCGCCGTGCTGGCATGGCGGCACATCGACGACCAGTACCAGACCGGCGACGACCTGACGCCCGTGACCGTGACCGTACGCAACCTGCCGACCGGGTCCTACCGGTTGCGGCATCTGCGCATCGACGCCGACCACAGCAACGCCTACACCGTCTGGCAGCAGCTCGGCTCGCCCCAGGACCCGACCGCCGAACAACTGGTCACGATCAAAGGCCGGCAAGGCCTCGAGGAGTTCGAACCCGAACGCCGGCTCACGGTCGACGGCGACCTTTCCGTGGAGCTCACCCTGCCGTTGCCATCGGCATCGTTGCTGATCCTCGAGCCGACCAGCTGACCCGACGAGAGGCCAGACGATGGACCAGAACGTGATCACGCTGACCAACGGCGTACGGATTCCCCAGCGCGGCTTCGGCGTCTTCCAGATTCCTCCGAGCGACACCCAGGCCGCGGTGGAGGAGGCGATCCGGATCGGGTACCGGCACATCGACACCGCGGCGGCGTACAACAACGAGGCCGGCGTGGGTGCCGCCGTACGGGTGTGCGGGCTGCCCCGCGACGAGCTGGTCGTCACCACCAAGCTGCGCAACGGCGAGCACGGCTACGAGTCGGCGCTGCGGGCGTACGACGAGACACTGCGGCGCCTCGGCCTGGACTACGCCGACCTGTACCTCGTGCACTGGCCCAATCCGGCTGCCGGTCTGTACGCCGACAGCTGGCGGGCACTGGAGCGGATCTACACCGAGGGGCGGGTGCGTGCCATCGGGGTCTCCAACTTCCTCCCCGAACACCTGGACCGACTGGCCAAGGAGAGCGAGATCGTTCCGGCGGTCAACCAGCTCGAGCTGCACCCGAGCTACCAGCAACGCGAGCTGACCGACCTGTGCCGCGAGCGGTCGATCGCGGTCGAGGCGTACTCGCCGCTCGGCCAGGGCACCGACCTCGACCATGCCGTGCTCGCAGCGATCGCCGGTGACCACAGCGTGACACCGGCGCAGGTCGTACTGCGCTGGCACCTGCAGCTCGGGCACATCGTCATCCCCAAATCGGTCGATCCGAAGCGCATCCGCAGCAACTTCGAGCTCGGTGGCTTCGAGTTGACCGACGCGGAGGTCGCGTCGGTCACCGCGCTGGAGAACGGCCACCGGATCGGGAACGATCCGCGCACGTTCGCGATCAGCCAGATCAGGTAGCCGGACCATGACGACCAGATCGATATCCCTTGGCAAGCGGCGGACCCACCGGTCGCGGGCCGGCGCGTCAACCGTCGACCATCCCGAGTTACCGCGTCATGGCTGGCAGAAGACCACCTGGATCTGGATCTTCCTGCTGCCGACCGTGGTCCTCTACGGCCTCTACACGATCTACCCGATCATCGCGAGCTACTGGTACTCGCTGGTCGAGTGGAACGGCTTCGACGCCGATCAGCAGTTCGTTGGCCTCAGCAACTACCGGGCGGTCTTCGCCGATCCGCTGTTCTGGAACTCGTTCAAGGTCACGTTGCTCTTCATGCTGCTGGTGGTGCCGGCCCGGGTGCTGCTGACCCTGCTGATGGCGATGATCCTCAACTCCCCGAAGCTGCCACTGATCGGCGTCCTGCGCTCCGCGTTCTTCATCCCGGTGGTGACCACGACGGCGATCATCGGCGTGGTGATGCGCTTCATCCTGGATCCGGCCAGCGGTCCGATCAACTCCGCGCTGCTCAAGCTCGGCGGTGGCGGCGTCGACTTCCTGGGTGATCAGCACCTGGCGCTGCCGACGGCGGCCGTGCTGTACGTCTGGAAGTTCTTCGGCGTCACGATGATCTACTGGCTCGCGGCGCTGCAGACCATCCCGTACGAGTTGTACGAAGCGGCCCGGATCGACGGCGCCGGCACCTGGAAACTCTTCCGGCACATCACGGTGCCGATGCTCAAACCGTTCCTGATCATCATCACGGTGCTGACGATCGAGGAGACCTTCCACAACTTCGATCTGATGTACACGCTGACCGGCGGCGGACCGTACTTCCACACCGAGATCATCGAGATCTACATCTACCGGTGGGCCTTCACCGCCTCGATCCCGCAACTCGGCCACGCGTCCGCGGCCGCGGTGGTCTTCGGGCTGCTGGTCGCCGTCGTCGGCGCCGTCCAGCTGTGGGGCGTGTACGCCGGCCGCCGGCTGAGAGGAGAGCAGCGATGACCGCGCAACTCGTCGTACGCACGGACCGGCAGCGGCGCCTGCTGCGCCGGGTGCCCTGGTGGATCGCCGCGCTCTTCCTGGTGGGTATCGCGGTGATCTGGATCTTCCCGTTCCTCTGGATGCTGTCGGCATCGCTGAAGGACAACATGGAGATGTTCAGCGGCGGCCTCAAACTGTGGCCGGACAAGTTCGTCTGGGACAACTATTCACGGGCGTGGAACGACGCGCACTTCGGCCGCTACCTGATCAACACCGTGGTGGTCACCGTGATCACCGTCGTGATCGTCACCGTTCGCTGCGCGACCGCCGGCTACGTCCTCGCCCGCTACCGGTTCCGCGGCTCCAAGCTCTTCCTCGGTATTCTGGTCGCGACGCTCTTCGTCCCCACCGGCTACACGATCATCCCGGTGGTCAAGATCTCGATGCAACTGCACCTGATCGACTCCCTCGGCGGAATGATCCTGGCGCTCAGCGGCGGGGCGTACGTGTCGGCGATCCTGCTGTACTACGGGTACTTCCGGCAGATCCCCCGGGAACTGGAGGAGGCCGCGGTCGTCGACGGCGCCGGCTTCGTCCGGACGTTCTTCTCGGTGATGCTGCCGCTCGCGATGCCGGTGACGGCGACCGTCGCAGTCCTCACCTTCATCACCACCTGGAACGCGTTCTTCCTGCCGCTGGTGTTCACCTTCAGCCGGCCCGATCTGCGGACGGTCAGCGTCGGCATGCAGGCGTTCGTCGGCGAGACCGCCACCGACTGGGCCGGCATGGCCGCGGCCGGCGTGATCTCGATCGTCCCCGTGGTGGTGCTCTTCATCTTCCTGCAGCGCTACTTCGTCGAGGGAATCTCCGGAGCAGTCAAGTCCTAAGGAGTGGAACAAATGACCGGGATGACACGTCGCAGTCTGCTCGGCGCATCCGTACTCGCCGCCGTCGGCGCCGCGACCGGATGCAGCAGCTCGACCGACAAGGCCGGCAGTACGAGTGGCGGTGCCACTGGAACGCTGGACTGGTGGGACCACTTCAGCTCGTTCAAGCGCCTCAACGACGACTGGGCGAAGACGCAGTCGCCGTCGCTGAAGACCAACATCACCCACACCTACTACGACGCCTCCAAAGCGACCCAGGCATTCCAGCTGGCCCATCAGGCCAACAAGATGCCGGACGTCTACTCCAACGTGATCGGGCTACCACTGCCTGCCCTGGTGAGCGGCAAATGGGTGCACGAAGTCACCATTCCCGCGGACGTCCTGTCCAAGCTGCCCAAGGACGCGCTCACCGAGGGCATCACGCGGCTGGACGGCAAGCTCTACGGGTTCCCGATGTTCAGTTTCCGGCAGAGCTCGACGCTCGTGTGGGTGAACAAGGATCACTGGTCCAAGGCAGGGCTCGATCCAGGCAACGTGCCCACGGACTATGCCGCGTTCAAGGACGCGCTCGGGAAGCTGAAGTCGGCCGGGATCCAGCCGCTCACGTTGGCGATCGGTGCGGACGGCGGGCGCATCCGTGACCAGGTCGACGACCTGGCCCAGGCGGCCGGCTTCCCGGGATACCAGGGCCTGCAGTTCACAACCGGCGAGTACGCCTATCACCACGACGCGTACGTCACCGTGATCGAGTTCCTGAAGGAGCTGAACGACGACAAGTTGATCATGCCCGGCTCGAACAACTTCGGGGTCGTCGACGCCCGGACCCGGTACGCGTCCGGCGCCGTCGGGACGTTCATCGACGGCATCTGGTGCGCCGGCGGATCGAAGGCGCTCGCCCCGACGATCGTCGACAAGCTCGCGTCCGGAAAGGTCCTGGTGCCGACGCAGGGCATGGACGCCTGGTGCTACCGCGGCCGTCCGGCGGCGACGTACTTCGTCTCCGCGGACAGCAAGAATCCGGAGGCGGCCGGGCAGCTGATCGCGTCCTTCATGTCGGACGACTATCAGAAGGGGATGATCGAGGCGATGGACCAGCCACCGCTGAACCTCGACCTCGTCGCGTCGTCGAACGCGGTCGACGCGTACAAGAAGGGCGTCGACTTCTGCAAGAGCAACGTGTTCCTGATGCCGCAGGCGATCGTGAAGAACCCCGCGATCGCGAAGGTGGACGCGCAGCGCAAGCCGGTCACGCCGCACGTCGGCAACATCGTGCAGGGCTACCTCGGTGGATCGATCAAGGACCTCAAGGCCGAGCTGAAGAAGTTGAGCGACGCCACGGCCGCCGACCGGGCCAAGGCGTTCCAGAAGGCGAAGGCGTCCGGGGCGAAGGTGGCGGAGGACGACTACGTCTTCAGCGACTGGAAGCCCGGACAGGACTACGGGGCCGCGAAGTGAACCGCAGCGCGGTGGTGACCGGCGCGGCATCACCGCGCGGCATCGGTCGGGCAACGGCACTGCTGCTCGCCGAGCAGGGCTGGAACATCGGGATCCTCGACATCGACGCTCCTGGCGGCGAGGCGCTCGCTGCCGAGATCACCGAGAAGCACAACGTCAAGACGTACGCCGTCGCCGCCGACGTGTCGGACGAGTCCCAGGTCCGTACGGCGATCGATGAACTGGAGGCCGCGCTGCCACCACTGGCGGCCCTGGCCAACATCGCCGGTGTCAGCTCGCCGGTCCCCTATCTCGAACTGACCTCCGCCGAGTGGCATCGCGTGATCGACACCAACCTCAACGGCGTCCACTACGTCACCCGCCGCGTCGCCGGTTCCATGGTGCGTCACGGGTACGGCCGGATCGTCAGCATCTCCTCCACGTCCGCGCAACGAGGCGGCGGCACGTACAGCAAAACCCCTTATTCCGTAGCGAAAGCAGGCGTCATCGGCCTGACCCGCGCCCTCGCCCGAGAGCTCGGCCCCCACGGCATCACGGTCAACGCAGTAGCCCCCGGCCCCATAGACACCGACATCATGGGCGGCCCACTGACCCCCGACCGCCGGGCCTCCCTGGTCAGCGACCTCCTGGTCAACCGCGTAGGCGAAACCCACGACGTCGCCTCCGCCATCGCATTCCTGCTGTCCGACCAGGCTGCCTACATCACCGGCCAAACCCTCAACGTCGACGGAGGTCTGTACATGCACTGATCACGCCCCGAGGATCAGGCCGGCCGCGATGAGGATGTCGACGACGGCGCACCACTCGGCCCAGGAGCGGGACACCAGGCGGTCCTTGATCAGGTAGACGATGTCCCAGATCCCGTGTGCGAGCCAGCCGGCGGCGACGACGTACCGGGCAAGGTCCGGGCTGGCGAGCTGCCCGGCGAACGACAGTACGCCGAAGGCGACCATGCCGAGGAGCTGGATCCGGAAGTCGTTCTGCGGGAGCCGGCCCCGTGCGGCGCCCAGGATCGCTGCGGCGAGCGCGACGGCGAGGACGACGATGGAGGGCTCCACCTGGTCCTGCAGGCGGAGGCCGGTGTACCCGACGAGCAGTCCGATCAGCACGAGCCAGGTCACCCGCCGTCGGCCCACCGCGGCCACGATCACGTACAGGGTCGGCAGCAGCAGCATCGCCTCCGCCAGACTGCGGACGAGACCGTCGGTGACGTCGTCGAAGAACGTGTTCACACCGGCGATCGCGGCGATCGCGGTCGGCCAGCGCCGGACCAGGAAGCGAGCGCCCTGACGCGCTCTCGACGACGGGACCTCGGATTGCACAGTCACAGGCACATACCCCCTCACATGCGGACCTCGATCCGTGCACGATGCCCGGAAATCACGCCGCCCGGGCCTCTCCCAGAGCCCGGTGTCCGAAATCCTGGTGAGCATGTCTGACAGGACACCGCCGCGGCGTAGGATCCTGAGGTTGTGGAGCCCCGAATGGTCCTGGTTCTCGGGTACGACGGCGCTGAGCTGCTCGACATCGCGTGCGTGACGACCACGCTGACGACCGGCGTGACCACCGCCGCGATGATCAACGGACGCCCCGCCGGCGAGACGCCGTACGAGGTCCGCTTGCTGACGCCCGGCGGGCGTCCGATCACCTGTTCCTCAGGGCTGCAACTGCAGGCCCACGGCGCGCTCGAACGGCACCGCGGCCCGGCGGACACTCTCGTGGTTTCCGGAGGTTTCGGGTCCGGGGCCGTCGCAACCGACCAGCGGGTCGTCGGGCACGTCCGACGCGTCGCATCCTTGGTACGCCGCGTCGCTTCCGTCTGCACGGGTGCGGTCGTCCTCGCCGCCACAGGTCTGCTCGACGGCCGTCGAGCCACCACCCATTGGGGCTTCGCGAGCATGATCGCCGATCATTACCCGGCCGTCGAGTTCGACCCGGGGCCGATCTACATCCGTGACGGGCACGTCTACACGTCGGCCGGAGTCACCGCCGCCCTCGATCTGACGCTCGCGCTGATCGCCGAGGATCTCGGCGAGGCCCGAGCTCGCGAGGTTGCCCGCGCACTGGTCACCTACCTGCACCGACCCGGCAACCAAGCGCAGATCAGCCTCCACGTCGGCGCTCCAGCACCCTCCGACCCCATCGTGTCGAAGATCGTCGAACACATCACCCAACGCCTCGGCGGCGACCTCACCACGTCCACCCTCGCAAGCCGGGCAGGCATCAGCACCAGGCACCTGTGCCGCCTCTTCCAGGCGGATCTCGGTCAGACTCCCGCCCACTACGTACGACGTGCTCGCGCGGAGGCTGCCGCGCAGCTGCTCTCGACAACCTCGCTACCCCTGACCCGGATTGCGAAACGCTGCGGATTCGCCACCACCGAAGGCCTCCGGACCGCGTTCAACACCATCTACGGCATCCCGCCGTCCCAGTTCCGGCTGATCAACACCGACGCCGCGCCTCCTCAGGTCCGGAGGTCGGCGAGTTGGTCTCCGAGTGCGGTGCGTTCGTAGATCACGGATCTGCCGCTGCGCCGGGCACGGACCAGGCCCTGGGCAGCCAGCGCACGGAGGGACTGGTTCGCGGCTGATGGGGAGACGCCGAATCTCGTCGCCAGGGCGGTCGTCGACTGGCCGGAGCCGAGAGCGCGGAGGTAGCGCAGGCGGTGGGCGCTGAGGAGGCCTGCGCCGGCCTCGAGGCCGCTGGTGTCGAGCCACATGGAGCGCTGGCCGATCGACCGGTACACGACCATCGGGTCGGAGTCCGCCAGAGGTGTCGAGCTGCTCAACGTGAACAGCGAAGGTACGACGAACATCGGCCGCCCTCGCGTGTACAGGGTAAGGTCGTCGTGCGCGTGCCCCAGGATGTGCGCGGTGATCGTCGTCGATTCCGCGCGGACACCCGGGCCGCAGCCGTTCAGCGTGGCGATCACGCCCTCGGCCGCCAGCGAGCGGGCGCGGTGCGCGACGTCGGCCTCGAGGGTTGCGCGCATCCGCGGCCAGTGCGGCTCGAAGGCGAGCTGCCAGTACGCCGCCAAGGCGTCCGCCAGCCGGTCGCCGAACGACCGGCCACTCGACCCGAGCCTGCGCGGAATCCCGCCGACCGCGAACTCGATGTCCGCGCCGAGCGCCCGCAGATCCTGGTCGCGCAGGTAGGCGAGTTGCGCGTCGATGGTCAGCGGCACGCCGACGCGTGGGTTGAACAAGTCCGGGGTGTCGAAGTTCGGCCCGATCAGCCCGCTCAGCACGTCGAGCGGCAGTTGGTCGCGAACCCGGCACGCCGCGGCGTACCAAGGAGCCTGGAGCGGATAGCTGGCCGGCGCTCGCAGCGCGCGCAACGAGTTGCCGAGCTCGGTGAGTGGCGAGACCGCGAAGCGCACGAGTCCGTAGTCGCCCGGCTCCAGCTGATAGCGCGCCACGGCCGATTGTAGGCACGGCGTTGGTCTCAACTGTGACCTCCGCGTGGCAACCAGGTTTGCCGGCCGACCGTCCGAGAAGTGTGATCTACGAACAGGACCGCCTGAACTCCTTGGACCAGGTCCGGGAACAGCTGAAGCCGATGCTCGGTGAGAGCGTGACCAAGCGCGTCAAGGCGTACAAGGACGGCACGTTGTACGTCGAGTCGACGATGTCAGCGGCCCTCGGAGCCTGGCTCGTCGACAGCGTCCTGGTGAACGGTACGGCGATTGCGCTCGGCGTGCTGTACTACGCCGGCTCGACCGACCCGAACAAGGCCGCCGGGTCCTTCGTGATCGCGCTTTCGCTCTTCGTCGTCCTGCCGCTGTTGTACGGGTGGTTCTACGGCAACGGCCGTGGTGTGGGGGCGCTGCTCACCGACACGCGCCTGGTGCGGGCGCGAGACGGAAGCCGTGTAGGTCTCGCCAAGGCCGGCTGGGCGATGTTGATCCGCACTCTGCTGATCCCACTCGCGCTCCTGGGTGCGCTCGGGGGCGGCGGCTCCGTGGACGCGGGAGGAGTCCGGGTCAGCATCGACGTACCGGCCACAGCTCGTCTGAGGATGACAGCCTTCCAGCGAGTCCCGTAAGCCCGGCCCCGCACCCGTCGGGCGCGGAGCCGGGAGGCGCGAATCAGCTGGTGCGGTTGTAGATCGCGGTGCCCGGGCAGGCGGTGACTCCGAGGCGGGTCGCGCACCCCGAGTACTGGCTGCTGCCGTTCCACCAGGCCCAGCCGCCGATGGTGCGGCCGTGCAGCCAGGTGTACGTGCCGTTGTAATTGGCGTCGTACGTCCGCAGGCCCCAGTGGACATGGTCGCCCGTGGCTCGTCCGCCCGCGCAGACGTCCCTGCCGATGGTGCCCAGCAACGCGCTCGAGCCGACCGCCGTCCCGTTGTAATAGGTGGCGTTGTACATGTGGTAGTAGTCCGTCGAGAAGCCGTTCGGGTGGATCACCCGCGTCCAGCCGCCGCCGGCGCCACACATCGACGTGGCTGTGCCTTCCCGGGACGAGCGGACGCGTCCGCTGGCATTACCGCCGGCGAAGTCCAGGCTGCTCCAGTAGCCGTTGACGCCGTCCCAGGCGTGCGGGCCGCCGGTGACAGTCATGTAGTAGTTCGGCATCCACGGCAGGAGCAACCCACCCGTGTTCGCCGCGGCGGTGAACGATTGATGATTCGCGTACGCCGTCATGCTCCGCCGCTCGGCTGCTCCGACCAGCGGGGACGAGCTCACGTACTCGGCGAACTCGCCGTCCCCTTCGACCCCGCTGACCCACCGGCCGTCCTCGTACCGGGCGATGAAGAGCCAGCCTTCGGGATGAGCGGCCGACGTTGCGGGCGCCTCGACGTACGCGACGCCCCGAGCCCACCCGGAGGTGGCCGACCGGACGTCGACGACAACCTCCCGGCCCTGCTCGGCAAGCTTGCCGACGGCAACGGACGGCGCGAGTCCGCGACCGTCGTGGGACCGGCCGAGCGCGTCGGTGGTGACCGCGTCGACGAGCGCCTGGCGGGATTCACCGAGCGCACCGGCGGCGGCCGCCGGGATCTTGACCGTCACACCAGCGCCGGCAGGGGGTGCTGCGGGAGTCGCCGTAGCTGGGGGCGCGACGGCGAAGATCGTCGAGGCGGCGAGGGCGGAGGCGGCGATTGTCACTGACAGTTTCGAGGGCATGGGCGGTACCCCTTCTGTTCGAGCTGACGAATGCCGCGAGTGTGACAGCACCCACCCCGCCGCCACGACACGTTGAAGCCGATTCCTTAAAGGACAGGCCCCGCCTCGGTGCGAGGCGGGGCCTGTGAGAGTCAGCCCTTCAGCGTGAAGTCCAGTGCCTGAACTTCGTCGTTCGGCGTCTGGTACGAGATCAGCAGCCGGCCGTCGTCGAGCAGCTTGGCCCGTTGGGCGGCCGTGATCGGGATGGACAGATGCTCGGTCTCCGGCGTGATCTGCGCCGGCGCGTGCTTCACGACGTGGCCGCTCATGTCGGGCGACCAGGGCGGAACGCCGCCATCGGTGACGGCACACGGCGTCAGACCGTAGTCCGGCGGCGGGTCCGCGGCCGGCGAGCAGCTGGTCGTGTACACGGGGATCGCGCCGATCAGGCCCGTCCACAGGTACAACTGGGCGCTACCCGAACCAGTCGCGGTCAGATCGACCTCCACCGATGTCTGTCCGACCGTCACCTGCTTCACTTTCAACGAGTTGTCCGTCGGCGCCGGTACCCGCCCGGAGATCGGTACGCCGTTGCGTGCGGACTGGGCGATCGTCTGCGGCGAGAACACCCCGTTCAGGTTGGGGTTCGACACGTCCGGTGCGGAGGGCGTGGTCGGACGATCGGCCGGCGGGGCGTACCCGGGGACCGTCGCCTGACCCCAGCGGTACGGGTCCGACTGCACGGATCCGAGCGCCGACCAGCCGAGCCGCGTACTCATGTCGATGTGCCGCAACGTCGTCGTCCCGGCCGCCGACGTGTCGTCGTTGTCGTACGGCGTGATGTTCAGCCCCAGCCGCGCCGGGTCGACGGCGGCCGGCAGGTTCGCCATCGGGATCTTCACCTCGAGGTCGTACCCGCCACCGGTGTACGCGTGCGGCGTGGTGGTCTCGTTGCTGCCGACCCACTGCGCGGTCGAGGCCACCTGAACGCCCGGAGCGTTCGGCGCGTTGTGGACGGTGCTCGCCAGAGGTCCGGTCGAGTAGCCCTGGTGGTTGTCGGCGTCCCGGGACCAGCACGGGCCGTTCGCCCCGTTGCCGTTGCGGTTCGCCGGGTCGTTGGTGAACGGGAAGATGCCGAGCTTGAACGTGTTCGCGGTGTCCTTGAGGTCCTGCGACGCCGTACCCCGCGGATCGATCAGGATCTCCACCGAGTCGGCCTGCCAGTGCCCGACGCACTCCTCCGGCGTCACGGCGTACGACTGGTAGTCGTCGCGGAGGTGGATGAAGAAGTACAGCGCGTCGTCGGACCAGGTCACCTTCGCCGTATTGCCTTCCCCGGTGGACGAAACGCCGCAGTCGTCCACGCCGGTACAGCCGTTCGCGCCCTGCCAGATCCGGCCCAGGTCGAGCGTCTGCCCGGCGTACTCACCCGGTGACGCCACACCGTCGACGGTCGGCGCGGCGGTCGCCTGACCGATTGCCGTCGTCGGGACGAGCGAGAGGGTCAGTACTTCGTTCCCGGTGCCGGCCGGTGCGCTGTACGTCGTCGTGATCGGGATGGACACGTTCTGCGTCGCGGGCAGTGTGGTGTCGGTGTTGGTCACCTTGAACGTCACCGTCGTCTCGGCGCCCGCCGCGAGGTTGCTGTACGGCTTCGAGGTCGCGTGGGCGGTGAAGTTCGCCGGCAGGTCGAGGCCGACCGTGCCGCTCTGCGGCTGGTTCGACCAGTTGTGCACCACGACCGGTACGTCGATCGTCTTGCCGATGCCCATCGACTGGATCGCAGAGGAGCGGCCGAGGCGGATGGCCTGCGGCGCGGTGTCCGCCAGCCAGTCGTCGTACTCCTTCCAGTTGCCCCAGCGCTCGAACCGGCCCTCGGTCGGCGACACGATCCGGACCACGTTGTCGGTGTACCCGGTCTTGCCGGCCGTGCTGTACAGCGCGGACACCTTGGCGTTCTGGTTCACCGGCGCGCTCGTGCTCGGGGTGACCGTGAAGGTGACGGTGGTCTCGCGCGTCGCCGTCACCACGCCGACGTTCTGCGGCGGGCTGACCTTCCAGCCGTCCGGCACGGTCAGCGCGACCTTGCCCGGCGACAGCGGGCCCGCCCCGGACCGCAGGTGGACGGTGGCCTGGAACGGTTCGCCCGCGACGTTGAGGAAGCGGGAGAAAGTGAGGTACTCGAGCGTTCCGAGCGGCAGTCCGCCCGGGTCCGGCTTCGTCGCGCCGAACAGGATCGCGTCGTCACGTCCGGCCGCCGCGTTCGCGTTCGGCTGGAACGGCACGAACGCCGAGGTCATCCCGAAGCGCGGACAGGCCGGCACGGAGGTGCCCTTGTACATCACACGACTCTGCGTCGGGTACGCCGCACGGCCTTCGTCGGCGACCTGCTGCCAGATCTTCGGCGTACCGGCGGGCTTGCCCTGCAGGTTCCCGGCCGGCCACTTGTACGGCGAGTCGTATCCGGTCCACACGCCCGCGACGGTGTCGAGGCCGGCCGGCGTGAACCCGGTGGTGCAGTTCGCGGAGGCCGTCGTACCGCCGGTGCCAGCGGTGCTGCCGCCGGAGAAGACCTTCTTGACCTGCCAGGTGCTCAGCGCATCCGGGCCGCTGAGCTGCTCGGGGAACTTGGTCGGGTCGGCCGCCGCGAGGACGCCTTCCCAGATCAGCCGGCCGGCCTGCTGGTGGTTGCCGTGCCCGGCCTGCAGGGTCGGCGTGAAGCCGATGTAGATCTCCGGCTGCGTCTCACGGATCACCCGCGTGACCCGCCGCAGCGTTTCCTCCTCGTCCCAGAAGTACTGCGTCAGCGGCGCGCTCTGGTTGTAGAAGAAGTCGACCCGGTCCAGGTTGAAGATGTCGACGGTGCCGGACCGGTAGTGCGCGACCCGGTCCTCGTTCTCGCGGCGCAGACCGAGCTCGGGTCCGAGTTCGGTACCGGCCGAGTTGCCGCCGCCCTCACCGCGGGTCACCATGATCACGCCGCACTTGACGCCGTACCGGTCGTGCCAGACACCGCACGGGCCGATGATGCTGGTGTCGTCGTCGGGGTGGGCCCACTCGCCCATGACATCGATCTTGGTGGCACGGTCGGCGACGTACCGCGCCGGAGCGGAGTCGGCCTGCGCCGGGAGGGCCGGCGCGAAACTTCCGAGCGGAATCAGGACAGCGGCTGCCAGCAGGGCAACCATGGTGCGATAACGCTTCATCTGCTGTCTCCCTATGGCGGATGCGGGCGGGTATCCCCCGAGTGGGTGGTGTCTAC